>NZ_JBHMIW010000007.1:0-402191 GCF_042436655.1 Sinorhizobium sp. P24N7
GGAAACCATCTTGGCCAGTGGCCCTGTGCGGCCACACCGAAAGGCCGAACATATGGAAGCAAGCGATCCGATCAAAAAATCTGCAAAAAACACTTGCAAGGGGGAGCCGTCCACATAAGGGATGAGGGGAGGAGACGTCGCAGTCCTCCAAAAAGTTTCCTACAGCGCCGCGCGTCTTATGAGACGCGCATCGCCCTGCGTGCCGCCAAAACCGCCCAGAGCTTCAACGCCATTATCGATCTCGCAGAAGCCGTCATAAACTCAAAATGAATCGCAACAGGCCCTAATGAAACAGCACGCTTCCGCCGCGGTCGGCCGCGCCGGCGATCTGCCTGAACGGAGCGAAGAGCTCGCGGCCCATTCCGAATTCGTTGTCGGAGAGGTCGATATGCGCCGGCACGCGCGTTTTCAGCGCGATGTCCTCGACGAGCACCTCGACCTTGCCGTTGATCGCGTCGATGCGGACGATGTCGCCCTCCTGGATGCGTGCGATCGGGCCGCCTTCCTTCGCTTCCGGGGTCACATGGATCGCTGCCGGAACCTTCCCGGAGGCGCCTGACATGCGCCCGTCTGTAAGGATCGCGACTTTCTGGCCCCGATCCTGCAGGATGCCGAGCACCGTCGTCAGCTTATGCAGTTCCGGCATGCCGTTGGCCTTCGGCCCCTGGAAGCGCACGACGGCTACGAAATCGCCTTCGAGCCTTCCCGCCTTGAAGGCGGCGTTCAGTTCCGCCTGATCGTTGAAGATCTTGGCCGGAGCTTCGATGACGTGGCTCTCCGGCTTGACGGCGGAGATCTTGATGACCGCCTTGCCGATATTTCCGCTCAGCATCTTGAGGCCGCCGGTGTGCTGGAACGGGCGCTCGACGGTCGCGAGCACCTTCGGGTCGGCGCTCGTCTCCGGCGCAGGCTCGCGCTTGACGCTGCCGTTTTCGCCGAGCTTCACGTCGATCGCATAGGCGCTGAGCCCCTGCCCGTAGACGGTACGGACGTCGTCGTGCAGCAAGCCTTTCCTGAGGAGCTGGGCGATCAGGAAGCCCATGCCGCCTGCGGCGTGGAAATGGTTCACGTCGGCCAGCCCGTTCGGATAGACGCGCGCGAGCAGCGGCACGAGATCGGAAAGCTCCGAAATGTCCTGCCAGGTAAGCACGATCCCCGCGGCGCGGGCCATCGCGACGAGATGCATCGTGTGGTTCGTCGAGCCGCCGGTCGCATGCAGGCCGACGACGCCGTTGACGATCGACCGCTCGTCGATCATCTCGCCGGCGGGCGTGAATTCGTTGCCGAGCGCGGTGATCGCAAGCGCCCGCTTCGTTGCTTCCCTGGTCAGCGCGTCGCGAAGCGGCGTGCCGGGATTGATGAAGGAGGCGCCGGGCAGATGGAAGCCCATGATCTCCATCAGCATCTGGTTGGAGTTGGCGGTGCCGTAGAAGGTGCAGGTGCCGGGGCCGTGATAGGATTTGGACTCAGCCTCCAGGAGCTCGTCGCGGCCGACCTTGCCTTCGGCGAAGAGTTGCCGAACCCTGGCCTTCTCGTCGTTCGGCAGGCCCGTGGTCATCGGTCCGGCGGGGATGAAGACCGCGGGCAGATGGCCGAAGGTGAGCGCCGCGATCGCGAGCCCGGGCACGATCTTGTCGCAGACGCCGAGATAGACGGCCGCGTCGAACATGTTGTGCGACAGGCCGATGCCGGCCGCCATGGCGATGACATCGCGCGAGAAGAGCGACAGCTCCATGCCGGGCTGCCCTTGGGTGACGCCGTCGCACATTGCCGGAACGCCGCCGGCGACCTGAGCGACGCCGCCCGCCTCGTGCGCGGCCTCCCGGATCAGTGCCGGATAGGTTTCGAACGGCTGATGCGCCGAAAGCATGTCGTTGTAAGAGGTGATGATGCCGAGGTTGGGGACGCGGTCGCCCGCAAGCGCCACCTTCTCGGCGGGGGAACAGACCGCAAATCCGTGCGCAAGATTGCCGCAGCCGAGAACGGTCCGGTGCGGTCCGTTCGTCGCAGCGCTGCGGACGCGATCGAGGTAGGGCTCGCGGTACGGCTTCGAGCGTTCGACGATGCGGGCGGTAATGGCGGCTATGCGGGAATCGGCGGACATGGACACATCCCTCTTCCGGAGTCTTGCGACTCCTTTCTTCATCGATCATCGGCTTTGAGCGCCACAGCGTGCGGGGAGCGTTGCGGCGCTTTCCGGGTCGCCTCAGGGCGCCCAGTATATCTGCAGCGGCGATGTGGCCCGCCGAAGCACGGCCCGGATGGGCATCTCTGCCTCGTCGCCGGGCGCCTGGGCCTGGGCAAGCACCTCTTTCTTGCCGCTGCCTTCGATATGCAGCACCAGATAGCCGGCATCCTGCAGGCTGGAGAAGGTGAAGGTGAGGCGGGGTTCGCCCGCCCCTTCCGCTTCCATGGTGATCACGCCGCGCGGCGTCGTGGGGTCGAGCGCCTCTTCAAGGCGCGTCCCCCCGGGAAAGAACGAGGCCGTATGCCCGTCCGTGCCCATGCCGAGCACCACGACATCGAAGGGTGCGCCGAGACTTGCCGTCCTCTCGCTCGCGATCGCCGCCGCCGCTTCCGCAGTCTCGGCCGCGTGATAGAGCGGAACGAAACGCGCCTGTGCAGCCTCGTCCTTGAGCAGGTTGTCGGCAACCAGGCGATGGTTGGAACGCTCGTTTTCCGGCGGCACGAAACGCTCGTCGACGAGGGTGACCGTCACTTTCGACCAATCGAGCTCGCGACGCGACAGCGACCGGAAAAAGGCCTTCGGGGTCGAGCCGCCCGATACCGCGAAGCTTGCGGTGCCTCTCGCAGCGATCGCAGCGGCGAGCCTTGCACCCACGTCATCCGCGAGGGCCTCGGCCAGTGCGGACGGATTTTCGAATATGTGCATGTTCGCGCTCATGATCGGCCCTAGATCGCATCGTTCCAGGTACGGCCGTCGCGCTCGATCAGCGCGATCGACTGGCTCGGACCCCAGGTTCCGGCGGTATAGCCTTGCACCTGCTGTCCGGTTGCTTCCCAGGCCTTGAGGATCGGATCGATCCATTGCCAGGCCGCTTCCACTTCGTCGCGGCGCACGAACAGGGTCTGGTTGTTGCGGATGACGTCCAGCAGCAGGCGTTCATAGGCATCCGCATTGCGAACCGCAAAGGCCTCGGCGAAGCTCATGTCCAGGGGCACGTTTCTCAGCCGCATGCCGCCCGGTCCGGGATCCTTGATCATCAGAGACTGCTTGACGCCTTCATTCGGCTGCAGGCGGATCATCAGCTGGTTGGCCGAAATGCGGCCGGCGCTCTGATCGAAGATCGAGTGCGGAATCTGCTTGAAGGTGATGACGATCTCCGACATGCGGCCCGCCATGCGCTTTCCGGTACGCAGATAGAAGGGCACGCCTGCCCAGCGCCAATTGCTTATCTCGGCCTTGATCGCGACGAAGGTTTCCGTGTTGGAAACGCCTCCTTCGAGCTCTTCCAGATAACCCTTGACCGGGCCTCCGGACGATGCGCCCGCGCGGTACTGGCCCCGGACCGTCACCTGCTCGACATTGGAGGCGGTGATCGGCTTCAGCGCGCGAAGCACCTTGAGCTTCTCGTCGCGCACGGCCTCCGCGTCCATCGACGTCGGCGCCTCCATGGCGACGAAACAGAGGAGCTGAAGGATATGGTTCTGCACCATGTCGCGCAGCGCGCCCGCCTTGTCGTAGTAGCCTGCGCGATTCTCGAGCCCGACGGCTTCGGAAACGGTGATCTGCACGTGGTCGATGTGGGCGGAATTCCACAATGGCTCGTACAGTGCGTTGGCAAAGCGCAGCGCCATCAGATTCTGCACCGTCTCCTTGCCGAGATAGTGGTCGATGCGGAAAATCTGCTCTTCGCGGAAGACTTTTCCGATCGTGTCGTTGAGCTCCGTCGCGGAAGCGAGATCCCGGCCGATCGGCTTCTCGACGACGATGCGGGTGTTCCTGGTGATGAGCTTGTGATCGCGGATCTTTTCGGAAATGTCGCTGAAGATCGCCGGTCCGACGGCGAGATAGAAGGCACGGGTACGGTCCTTGCCCTCTTCCAGGAGCTTCTTCAGATCGTCCCAGCCCTGCTCGGATTTGGCGTCGACGGAGACGTAGTAGAGACGCGAGGTGAATTTCTCGACTTCCGCCTCGTTGAACTCCCCGGCCTTCAGGTGTTCTTTCAGGGCATCGCTCGCGAACTTGCGGTATTCGTCATGGGAAAGGCTCGCGCGCGAGGCGCCGATGATCCGCGTCGGCTCCGTGAACTGGCCTTCCATCTGACGGTGGTAGAGGGCCGGCAGCAGCTTGCGCTCGGCAAGATCGCCGGTGCCCCCGAACACCACATAGTCAAACGGTTCGACGGGAATGATCTGGCTGCTCATGGGATGTCTCGATCTCGTTGAGGTCTGGGCTGGTATAATCTAATCGATTTAAAATGGCTAGGGTGCACCGCAACAAAATGGCTGGCCGCACGGCTGCCGACACACCGTTCCTTATATCATCACCGCCCGGGGAACAGAAATATGCAGCATTTCAAGGACTTTGCGCCCACCGTCTGGAATCTCGGAGGGCCTTCCCTTTAGAACCGGTCGCGCAGTGCGTACCAGCTGAGCGCCAGAAACAGGAGTGCCGAGCGGAACCGCGTTCCGCCGGGGAAGGCCGGTATTTTGAGCTGCTTCAGCAGATCGAGTTCGGTGGACTTGCCGAGCGCGAGCTCGGCATAGAGTTTGCCGCAATAATTGGCGAGCATGACGCCATGGCCGGAGTAACCGCCGATCGTGGTGACTCCCGGCATGACCTCGCGGCAGAAGGGTTGGCGCGGCATGGTGATGCCGACCGAGCCGCCCCAGGCGTGAGTGATCTCCACATCGGCGAGATCCGGGTAGATTTCGCAGATCTGCCGGCGTATGTGCGCCGAAATGTCGCGCGGATTGTCGGCAGTGTAGGCCTCGCGCCCGCCGAAGAGCAGCCGCCCGTCTTTCGATTTTCGGAAATAGCGTACGACGAAGCGCGAATCGTCGACCGATTCGCCCCCCGGCAGAATTCCGGCATGGCCGTGCAGCACCGTCGTCGCGCCGATGAAGGAGCGGATCGGCATGACGTGGCTCGCGGTCACGGGCTCGAGATTGCCGATATAGCCGTTGCAGGCGATCAGCGCCCGGTCGGCCGTGATCGTGCCGCTCGTCGTCTCGATGACGACCGCGCCGCCCTTCTTCTCGATCTTGAGCGCCTTCGTGCCCTCGTAGAGATTGGCGCCGGCGAGCGCCGCCTCTCTGACGAGCCCAACAACCAGCTTCATCGGGTGGATGTGGCCGGTCCCGGTATCGCGGATACCGAAGTGGTAATGGCTGGAGCCGAGCCGGCTCACGGTTTCCTCGCGATCCATGAAGGAAAGGTGCGGATAGCCGTAGCGCTCGGTCATCGCCTCGACGTGGTTGCGATAGTCCCTTTCGAGGCTTGCCTTGTGGCCGACCGAGAGCTGGCCCGGCATGAATTCGATGTCGATCGCGTGCTCTTCGGCAAATCCCAGGACATAGCGCTTGGCGTTCTCGGCCATATCGAAGAGCCGCTGCGCCCATTCGCGGCCGAGCACCTCCTCCGTTTCGTCGGCCCAGACACGTTGCCCGGTGCCGAACTGCCCGCCATTGCGGCCCGAGGCGCCGTCGCCGAAGCGGCAGGCGTCGATCAGGGTGACGTCCGTCCCGCTCCGGGCGAGATTGCAGGCGGCCTGCAGGCCGGTATAGCCGCCGCCGATAATGGCGATGTCGGCCTTGCGGGAGCCCGGCATGACCGGGAAGGCGGGCCGCTCGGGAGTCGTCGCCTCGTACCAGGAATATCCGGGCGAAATCGGGCTTTGCCAAGTCATGGAAACCTATTCCGGATCAGACATTCAGGAGCAGGAACTCGCGTTCCCACGGGCTGATGACCTGCATGAAGGTTTCGAACTCGCCACGCTTCACGCCGGCATAGATGGCGATGAACTCGGCGCTGAAGACCTCCGCCAGCGCGGGAGCCGATTCGAGCAGCGAAACCGCCTCGAGCAGCCCTCGCGGCAGTTCGATTTCGCCCTCATTGGCGGTGTGTTCCGTAGGGGGTGTCGCCTGCAGGCCCTCGATGATGCCGAGATAGCCGCAGCCGAGCGAGGCCGCGAGCGCCAGATAGGGGTTGGCATCCGAGCTCGGCAGGCGGTTCTCGATGCGCCGGGCGACCGGATCCGAGACAGGGATGCGGAACGCCGTGGTCCGGTTGTCATAGCCCCAGGCGGTGTTGACCGGCGCGGACATGTCCGGCGTGAGGCGCCGATAGGAATTCACATAGGGCGCCATCATCGACAACGTCCGCGGGACGTAAAGCTGCATGCCGCCTATGAAGGAAAAGAACGCCTGGGAGGGTGAGCCGTCGGGATTGGAGAAGATATTGCGGCCGCTCTCGATGTCGACCACCGATTGGTGGATATGCATGGCGGAGCCGGGCTGCCCCTGCATGGGCTTCGCCATGAATGTCGCATAGATTCCGTGCTTCAGCGCAGCTTCGCGGATGGTGCGCTTGAAAAGGAAGACCTGGTCGGCGAGCTCGATGGGATCGCCGTGCCTGAGGTTGATCTCAAGCTGGGCCGGCCCCTCTTCGTGGATCAGCGTATCGATCTCGAGGCCCTGCTTTTCGGAGAAATGGTAGATGTCGTCGATGAGCTCGTCGAACTCGTTGATGCCGGCGATCGAATAGCCCTGGCCGCCGAGGATCGAACGGCCGGACCGGCCCTTCGGCGGCCGCAGCGGATAGTCCGGATCGTCGTTCTGGGCGACGAGATAGAATTCGATCTCCGGCGCGACCACCGGTTTCCATCCCTTCTGCCGGTAGAGCTCGATGACGCGCTTCAGCACGTTGCGCGGCGTATAGCTGATCTGCTCGCCCTGGGAGCCGACGATGTCGCAGATGACCTGGGCCGTCGGGTCGCTTTCCCATGGAACGATGGAAAGGGTGGACAGGTCCGGAACGAGCTTGATGTCGCTGTCGCGGGAATCATAGCGGAATTGCCCGGTCTCCTCCGGATATTCGCCGGAAATCGTGTGCCGGTAGATCGCCGAGGGCAAGGCAAGGGAGGTATTGGACGTGAACTTGGACGTCGGCATCATCTTGCCGCGCGCGACGCCCGCAAGGTCGGGCGTGATGCACTCGATATCTTCGATGCCGCGGATCTTGAGCCAGTCGACCGCTTCGGTCCAGGTCTTCACGCCACGGGCGGCATGCAGGGCGAGGGGTATCTTCGAACTCTTGCTGACCTTTGCTGTCTCTTGGGCAACACTTCTCTTGGAAGACATAAATCACCGGGTTTGGCTTCGGATAGCGCAATCATAGCCGCAGTTCGGCAATTAGCTAGATGCACGCGATTGACTTTCGCCCTGCTCACCGGAAAGGAGGATACGGAAACAGAAGGGAGCTTCCGTGGCGCAAATGCAGGACGTGGTGATCATCGGGGCGGGCGCCGCCGGCATGATGTGCGCCATCGAGGCGGGCAAGCGCGGGCGCCGGGTGCTCGTCATCGACCACGCCCGGGCGCCCGGCGAGAAGATCCGCATCTCCGGCGGCGGCCGCTGCAATTTCACCAATATCCATGCGTCCCCCAGAAACTTCCTGTCCGGTAATCCGCATTTCTGCAAGTCGGCGCTTGCCCGATACCGGCCGCAGGACTTCGTCGCTTTGGTCGAGCGCCATGGCATCGACTGGCACGAGAAAACGCTCGGCCAGCTCTTCTGCGATCATTCGGCCAAGGACATCATCCGCATGCTGATGGCGGAGATGAGGGCAGCGGGAGTGCAACTGAGGCTCGAAACCAGCATCGGGGGGGTTGAGAGGACCGCCTCCGGGTTCCGTGTGACGACGAGCGCCGGCGCGGTCGACGCCGCCTCGCTGGTCGTGGCAAGCGGCGGCAAGTCCATCCCGAAAATGGGAGCGACGGGTCTTGCCTATCGCATCGCGGAGCAGTTCGGCTTGCCAGTTGTCGAAACCCGCCCGGCACTGGTTCCCATGACACTCGACCAGGCGCAGCTCACCAAGCTCGGCGTGCTTGCCGGCGTCGCGGCCGATGCCGAGGCGCGGTTCGGGAAGGCCGCCTTCCGCGAAGCTGTCCTCATCACCCATCGCGGCTTGAGCGGGCCGGCTATCCTGCAGATTTCATCGTATTGGCGTGAGGGTGAGGAGATCGTCCTCCGGCTGATGCCGGACATCGATATCGCCTCGATCCTCAAGGGAATGCGCCGGACGAACGGCCGCCAGGCAGTCCAGACGGCACTTGCCGACATCCTGCCGCGCCGGCTCGCGCAGTTCTTCGCGGACGAAGCGAAGCTGACGGGGCGCATGCTTGCCGACCTTTCCGACAAGGCGATCGACGCGCTTTCCAGCTCCATCCAGGCCTGGGCGGTAAAGCCGGCGGGATCGGAAGGCTACCGGACGGCCGAGGTCACGCTCGGCGGCGTCGATACGCGTGCGCTCGACTCCCGGACCATGCAGGCAAACGAGATCCCCGGCCTCTACTTCGTCGGCGAGTGTGTCGACGTGACCGGCTGGCTCGGAGGCTACAATTTCCAATGGGCCTGGGCGTCGGGCTTCGTCGCCGGTCAAGACGTGTAACCGTGCGGCAAAATTGGTGATTTGCTTCTTCAGCCATTCTTAAGGGAAATATAACGGAAATTACTGAACCTGTTTATCATGGCGCGACAGCCGCGAAGGCAGCGGAAGTCAACAAGCGGAAACCACATTGTTTCCATTTCGGGGACTTTCTTCAGCCGCAGGATGGATGCACCATGATCGTAACGGCAAAGGCAGACCGGTCTTTGCCGGCAACTCGTAGTGCTGCAGCGACCTTTGCGCGCCCGAGACGCTCGGTGCTGCAGCGACAAGGACAAGAGGCCATGAACCAGCAACGCCGCCGTCCCCGTGCAATAGCCATAGCCCGCGCAGAGAAAAGCCGCGGGCAGAACGAATTGACGGCTTACCTCGCGACGCTCGCTCTGTTTGCCGTCACGGCCGTTGCTCTCTTTTCCTGGCTTTAAAGCGTCGCTTCCGACGAATCCCGTCGATACGCCGGGGGACCGGTATTCCGTCCGCACGGGGCCAATTCCGCTTATGGAATTCTTAATCGTTTGAAACGATTATGGCGAGCAAATGAGCACCGCCAGGTCCTCGCCGCCAAGTCGGCTGCGCGGTCCCGCAATGACTGCTGGCGGGCTGGCGGCGCGCGCCGCATGACTTTCCGAAAAACATCAGCCTGTTTGCGCATCGGGTGGCGCCCGAGCGCCTTTGGTGCGTTCACCTGACGCGCCCCGGAGCGCTTCGAGCCATCGGGGAGGCGAACGCGCGCTGTAGCCAAGGTGTTTTCCATGCTCATCGACAGGATACTTGCCCGCTTCAAGATTCAGACGAAGGTTCTGTTCTTCATCCTGCCCTTCGTCGTCAGCATCTCGGCCGTCGGGATAACCGGACTCTATGCCTCCGGACTGCTGCAGGGCCGCATGGAGATTTCGAACAGCGTCCTCAAGACGCTGAGCGGCTTCAAGGACGTCTATGCCCAGATGAACAGCTTCCTGCAGCGGACGACCGACGAAAGTCGCCGGATGCTCAAGGATGCAATCGTCACGCAGAAGGAAGTCCTGGCCGAAACTGCGGCGCAGGTTGCGGACGGAAACGGCCAAGACGAGCTGGCTGCCGCCATTGCCGCGACCAGCGACATCGAGACGCGCATCGACGGGCTCTGGACATTGCATGAAGGCGAGCAGAAGCTCCGGGCCGAGACGAGGGCCGGTCTGGAGCGCCTGGCGGCCGAACAGGCGAAGATCAACGACGAGGCGAACCGGCTGCAATACGCGGTGCGCAAGGACGAGAATGCGGCGAAGACGATGCTGCGCAACGCCGAAAAACTCATGCGCGCCAGCCGCTTCTATGCCGAATTCGCGACCGAGGTTAGCGGGGCGATAACGGTCGAGGAGAAGCTCAAGGTCGCAGAGGGCCACTACCCGGCCATAGGCCGCACGCAACGGGATATCTTCGTGCTTTTGCCGAAGGGCGAGAAATCTCTTGCCGAAACCGTCAATTCTGCTTCCGGGACGATCGGCGCCCTTATCAAGGCGCCGCCCGGCCCCGAAACGCTCGCCGGCCTTTCCAAATATGTCGACCGTTTCCGCACCGCCAGTTTCCGATTGGAGGCAGCTTCGGTCGGCAAGATGCGCGAGGCGACGCAGATATTCAGCGAGCTCGACGGCAAGATCGCGGGCACCGAGTCGGTGCTGACCGCGACACGCAGGCTCTCCACATCGCTTACGGACATCCAGATCGCCGCCGCGGCATTTCTCGGAACGACGAGCGAGGAAAGCCGCAAAAAACTCCTCGACAAGTTCCTTGCAGTCCAGTCCAACCTCACCACTCTGCGCGGCATCGCGAGCGGCATGACCTTCTTCGATCAGGCCGCCGGCGCACTTCTGCCGATCATCGAGGGGATGAAGAAGGATGGCCTTGCGCTGGTCGAGATCTCGGATAAGCGCACTGTCGAATTCGAGGCCGCGGGCGCCGCGATCAACGAGATCTGGAGCGATCTCACCGGTTTTGCCGAGCAGCAGAAGGTCGCCGCCGGCAGCGAACGCGCGGAAGCCAATCAGATCTCCGTTGCGGCGACGATCACCGGCGTCGTGATCGCGCTTCTGGCAGGCATCGCGCTCACGCTCACGCTGAAAAAGCCGATCGGCCAGATCACGGCCGCCATGCGGCGGTTGGCGGACGGCGCGCTCGATACGTCGATCGACGGCGGCACGCGCCGCGACGAGATCGGCGACATGGCGCGTGCTCTCGGCGTCTTCAAGGAAAATGCGCTCTCCAAGGTGCGCATCGAGGCGGAAAGCGCCGAAGAGCGTGCCCGCGCGGAAGCCGAGCGCAGCCGCAACGATGCGGAGAAGCGCGAGCTCGACAGGCAGATCGACCTTGCGGTGAGCGAGCTCGCAGCCGGACTCGGACGCCTGGCCCAGGGAGACCTGTCGCGTCAGATCGAGGTGCCCTTCGCCGGCCGCCTCGAACAGTTGCGGCTGGACTTCAACGGATCGCTCGTCCGCCTTCAGGACACGCTGGCGCAGATTCGCGCCAATGCCCAGGCGATCCAGCAGGGTGGCGCCGACATGCATCGGTCCGCCGACGCGCTGTCGAAACGGACGGAGGCTCAGGCCGCCTCGCTCGAGGAGACTGCCGCGGCCGTCGACCAGATCACCGTGACGGTACGCTCCTCGGCGGAGCGGGCGCACGAGGCGAACCAGGCCGTGTCTCATACGAAGCGGAGCGCCGACAGTTCGGCAACGGTCGTCACCAGCGCCGTCGCCGCCATGGGACGCATCGAGGCGGCCTCCCGTCAGATCGAGCAGATCATCGAAGTGATCGACGATATCGCCTTCCAGACCAACCTTCTGGCGCTCAATGCCGGTATCGAAGCGGCGCGTGCCGGCGAGGCGGGCAAGGGCTTTGCCGTCGTCGCGCAGGAAGTACGCGAACTGGCGCAGCGCTCGGCCGAGGCGGCGCGAGAGATCAAGGGGCTGATCGACAAATCGACCGAAGAGGTGAGTTCCGGCTCACGTCTCGTCAAGGAAACGGGCGCGGTGCTCGCCTCGATCAGCGCCGAGATCGTCACGATCAGCCAGCATGTCGAGATGATCGCCACGGCCAGCCGCGATCAGGCTGCGGCCCTGAACGAGGTAAACGGTTCCGTCAACCAGATGGACCAGATGACGCAGCAGAACGCCTCGATGGTCGAGGAGGCGACCGGCACCAGCCGGGCGCTCGCCAATCAGGCGGATACGCTGATGATGCTCGTCGAGCAGTTCCGGCTCGAGCCGGCGGCCGCAGCCGACCACAGCTACCGGGCGGCATAGCCGGATTCAAACGCATCGAATGGCGCCGCGCATCCCGCATGCGCGGCGCTTTCATTTGGCGCCGCCGGCGCAGGAAACAGTAAAGCTGCCGCCGCAACCATCGCTTGTCTCCGCCGGTTGCCGCTTGCGGAACACTGCCGCAAGCAGGCGTTTCGCGAAGGGCCGCCGACGGCTCTGCGGTGGGGGTTCGAACCTCTCGTCCCAGGGACGGTTCCTCGAAGCCATATCGAACAGCAGTGCCATTGCCATCATATCCATGGTGATGCTCCTTCATTCTTGGGCATCCCCTTTTTTATGCATCCGGAATTGTTTTACATACAGCCGATTTCCCCATATGTTTTTCAGCTATGAAAAACACCGACTGGGACATATACCGCTGCTTCGTCACGGTGGCGCGTACCGGCGGGTTGACCGGGGCGGCGCAGGCGACGGGGCTCAGCCCCGCGACGGTCGGCCGCCGGATGCTGGAGCTCGAGGAGCGCACCGGCCGCTCGCTCTTCATCCGCAGCCAGACCGGCTACACGCTGACGGGAGACGGCCGCTTTCTCTTCGAACAGCTGCAGGAAATGGAGGCGGCGGCCCGCAAGGTCGAAAGCTGGCAGAAGGAGGGCGAGGGGGCGACCGTTGTCCGCATCGCGGCCGGCACATGGGTCTCCTGGCTGATTGGCGAGAATTTTCCCGCCATCTGCACGGAAAGGGACGCTTTCGGCCTTTCTCTGACGATCGGCGAGGCGCGAGCGAATCTGGCCTATCGCGAAAGCGATATCGGCATCCGTGCCTTCGAACCGGAGGAAAGCTATCTTGCGGCGCGGCCGGTGGGGGAAGTCGCCTATGCCGCCTACCGGCAGAAGAACACGCCGGGCGGAGTGGAACGCTGGGTCGCAGTCGCCGAAGAGGAGGCAATATCGTCCTATCTGAGATGGCCGCACGAGCATGCGCCGGGCCGGATCGTTGCAACCGTCACACGGCCTCGCTCATTGCTCGATCTCGCGCGAGCCGGCGCGGGACGGGCGGTGCTGCCCTGTTTCGTCGGCGATCTCGATCCCTTGCTCGAGCGGGTGGGAGACGAGATCGAGCCGCTCAGACACCGGCAGTGGATCGTCATGAACAACGAGGATCGCTACAGGCGCGACATCCGCACCGTCGTAGACCGGATGACGCGTTTCCTGCGCAGCCATACGGACCTTTTTGCCGGCAAGCGCCCGCCGCGCAATTCGGCATGAGCCTCCAAACGGGACCGGCCGGCGCTGCGGCCGGCCGGTCACGTTTCATTTGTGTCGACCTCGTCCGGTGCGGACCTCGCGGACCGCCGTCCTCTGCCTGTTGAAGTGGCTGCAACTCAGGGCGGAAAGGATGAGTGCTACCGTTGTCCAGGTGACGACAGCCATCAGTGCCGTCCCTGGGTGACGATGACGGGGATCAGCAGATCGCCCCAGTTGCCGTCGCCGCCGTGATGGCGGGCCGAACGGACCAGTTCGACGGAAACGCCGGCGTCCACGGCCTTCATGACGGCCTGGTTGAGGCGGTGCAGGTCGTTGGCGACCATGCGGATCGCCGCCTGCTGTTCCGGTGTCATGGCCGACGATTGTTCCTCGGCCCGTTCCTTGACGCGTGTCTGTACAGTCATCGGAGTGCTCCTTTGGGCGATGGGTGCGGGGGACTTCTTCGACCCGCTTCAGTTTCGAGGTCTGGTTGGGGACGCGCGGCGGGGCAGGGGGGCCGCGCGTCCCGCTCGTTCATTCTGCTGCCGGGCGGAACTGATCGTGCTCGGTGGATTCCTTCATGGCAGTGGTCGACGACTGGCCGCCGGTGATCGCGACCGACACGGCATCGAAATAGCCGGTCCCCACTTCGCGCTGGTGCTTGGTCGCCGTATAGCCGTTGGCTTCGGCTGCGAATTCCGCTTCCTGCAGTTCCGAATAGGCCGCCATCTGCCGGTCCCTGTAGCCTCGCGCCAGTTCGAACATGCCGTAGTTCAGCTGGTGGAAACCGGCGAGCGTGATGAACTGGAACTTGTAGCCCATGGCGCCCAATTCGCGCTGGAACTTGGCGATCGTCGCATCGTCGAGGTTCTTCTTCCAGTTGAAGGACGGCGAGCAATTATAGGCGAGCAGCTTGCCCGGATGCGCCCTGTGCACGCCTTCGGCGAACTTGCGCGCCTGCTCCAGGTCGGGCTTGGAGGTCTCGCACCAGATGAGGTCGCAATGCGGCGCATAGGCGATCGCGCGGGCGATGCAGGGCTCGATGCCGTTCTTCACCTGGTAAAAACCCTCGACGGTGCGGCCGGCATCGTAGTCGACGAAGGGGCGGTCGCGCTCGTCGATATCGGAGGTGAGCAGCTTCGCCGCTTCCGCGTCGGTGCGGGCAATGACCAGCGTCGGCGTACCCATTACGTCGGCGGCAAGCCGTGCCGCGTTCAGATTGCGGATATGCGCCGCGGTCGGGATCAGCACCTTGCCGCCGAGATGGCCGCACTTCTTTTCCGACGCGAGCTGGTCCTCGTAGTGGACGCCCGCCGCACCCGCTTCGATGAAGGCCTTCATGATCTCGAAGGCGTTGAGCGGTCCGCCGAAGCCGGCTTCCGCATCGGCGACGATCGGAGCGAACCAGGTATCGACGGAGAGACCCTTGCCTTCCGCCGTCTCGATCTGATCGGCGCGCTGAAGCGTGCGGTTGATGCGCTTGGCAAGTTCCGGAGCCGCGTTGGCCGGATAGAGCGACTGGTCCGGATACATGGCGGAAGCGGTGTTGGCGTCGGCTGCGACCTGCCAGCCGGAGAGATAGATCGCCTTCAAGCCCGCGCGCACCATCTGCATCGCCTGATTGCCGGAAAGCGCGCCGAGTGCATTGACGAAGTCCTCCTCATGGATGAGCTTCCAGAGGCGGTTCGCACCCAATTCGGCAAGCGAATAACGGATTTCCACCGAGCCCCTGAGCCGCTTCACGTCCTCGGCGGAATAGGGCCGCTCGATTCCGTCGAAGCGCCCCACCGGCGCATTGGGAACGAGCTTGTAAAAATCAGTCATACTTGCCTCCTGGTGAAATCGCTTCGTCTTCGGCTTTCGTCTTTCGGCGCCTCTAGGCCGAAAGATCATGTGACAGTTTTTACATTGCGCTGCATAAACCTGCTATCGAATTCCCGTAGCTAGCGGCTGAAAACGGGTTAGCTTGTCTTGCCTTTGACAGTATGCGGAAGTAAACTTGTAAAAAATGTCAAAGCGGATCATTTGCCGAATTTGTAAAGGGAATTACAAATGGCCGAGAACAAGATCTTTGCCGGGCCGCGGGTCAGGCGAATTCGAAACGGCCTTCAGCTGACGCAGACGGCCATGGCCGAGGCGCTTGGCATCTCTCCTTCCTATCTGAACCTCATCGAGCGCAACCAGCGGCCGCTGACGGTGCAGCTGCTCTTGAAACTGGCCTCCGTCTACAAGGTCGACCTCGAAGAGCTCCAGGGCGAGGCGGGCAGCGGTCTTGCGCAGCTGCGCGAGGTCTTTGCCGATCCGCTGCTTGCCGGCGAACTGCCGGGGGATCAGGAGTTGGTGGAGGTCGCCGAAGCGGCGCCGAACGTCTCCGGTGGCATCGTCAAACTTCATCGCGCCTACCGCGAACAGGCGTCGCGGCTGAGGGATCTCGCCGCCCTGCTGGCGGGCGAGGGACACATGGCGGCACTTGCGGATACGCGCCTGCCGATGGACGAAGTCCGCGAGGCTTTCGAGGCACGGGCCAATCACTTCGCCCGCATAGAGGAGGCGGCGGAGGCCCTGCATGCAAGCCTCTCGCCCGGAGACGATCTTTCAGGCGCAATGAAGGCTTGGCTCAGAAGGGAGCACGGCCTGGCGGTGCGGACGCTGCCGGTGCACGTGATGCCCACCCTGCGCCGCCGCTTCGACCGCCACTCGATGCGCCTCTTCGTCTCCGAACGCCTGTCGCCCTTCGATCAGCTGCGCGAGATCGCGATCGAGGTGGCTTCGATCGCCTGCCATGAGGCGATTGCCGCCGAGCTCGAGCAGTTCCGCTTTACCACGGCCGAAGCGCGGCGCATCGGCCGCTTCGAACTCGCGCGCTATGCTGCCCATGCGCTGATGATGCCCTATGCGGCATTTCTCGCCGCCGCGCAGCGGATGAAATACGATGTGGCTGTCCTGGCGGCGCGTTTCCAGGTTTCCTACGAGCAGGTCGCCAACCGTCTGACGATGCTGCAGCGGCCCGGTGCGGCGGGGGTTCCGTTTTTTCTCATCGAGATCGACAGCGCCGGCAACAGGCTGCGTCGCGCCGGAGCGCAGGGATTTCCCCATGCCCGCTTCGGCGGCGGCTGTCCCAAGCTCAACGTCCAGGCTGCCTTTGCCGTGCCCGGCCAGGTTCTCGTCGATCGCGTCGGAATGCCTGACGGCACCGAATTCATCACTGTCGCACGCACCGTTGACGGTCCGCAGGCCGCCTTCCACGAACGGGTTCGGCGCACGGCGATCCTCGTCGGTTGCGAGGCCGCCTTCGCGAGCGAGATGGTCTATGGCGCCGCCGCGGTCGTGCCGGCGATCGCAATCGGTCCGGCCTGCCGGCTTTGCGAGCGGCAGGGGTGCCTGGCGCGCGCCGAACCGCCGATCACCCGACCGCTCGGTCTCGACGAGATGGCCACCGGGCTGAGCGTCTTCGACTTTCAGTGAGGCCGCGCGAAATGGCACGCAATCCGCAGGCTGATGTCGTCATGACGCCAGCAACTCCCCGAAGCGCTCCCCATCCCTGCGACAAGGACAGAGTGCGGTAAGAGGAGGGAATTTTCGGGTGAAAAACCGCGAACCACTTTTTTCCTGGAACCGCTCTAACTCCTTGAGCTTATCGAGAAAGATGCCTAACCTCCGCATCGGCACGATCAAAAGACGGGGCGTAACGGCACTGGAGAAGAAATTACTGTCCCGAGCCGATAATCAAGAGGGGAGTTGCATGTCCAAACTCATCGTCGCAACCTTGACCACCGCGGTGCTTGCGGGATCGACCATGCTGGCTTCGGCCCAGGAGAGGGTCGTCAACGTCTATAACTGGTCGGACTATATCGATGACAGTATCCTCGAGGATTTCACCAAGGAGACCGGCATCAAGGTCGTCTATGACGTGTTCGACTCGAACGAGATTCTGGAAACGAAGCTGCTCGCCGGCGGCTCCGGTTACGACGTCGTCGTTCCGACCGCTTATTTCCTGCAGCGCCAGATCGCTGCCGGGGTGTTCCAGAAGCTAGACAAGTCGAAACTGCCGAACATTTCCAACATGTGGGACATGGTCATGGAGCGTACCGCGCAGTACGATCCCGGCAACGAATACGCCGTCGACTACATGTGGGGCACGACCGGCATCGGCTACAATGTCGAGAAGATGAAGGAGATTCTCGGCACGGACGAGAAGCCGAACTGGGATGTCATTTTCGACCCGGAGATTGCGGCGAAGTTCAAGGACTGCGGCATCCATCTCCTCGATTCGCCCACCGACATCATGCCCTCGGCGCTCGCCTATCTGGGGCTCAATCCCGACAGCCACGATCAGGCGGACCTCGAAAAGGCAGCCGACCTGCTGATGAAGGTCCGGCCCAATATCCGCAAGTTCCATTCGTCCGAATATATCAACGCGCTCGCGAACGGCGACATCTGCCTCGCCGTCGGCTTTTCCGGCGACGTCTTCCAGGCGCGCGACCGGGCGGCCGAGGCCAAGGCCGGCGTAACCGTCGACTACTCGATCCCGGAGCAGGGCGCGCAGATGTGGTTCGATATGCTGGCTATCCCCGCCGATGCGCCGCATGTCGCCGAGGCGCATGAGTTCATCAACTACATGATGAAGCCGGAAGTCATCGCCAAGGCCTCGAACTATGTGTTCTACGCCAACGGCAACAAGGCCTCGCAGGAGTTCCTCGACAAGGAAGTGCTCGAAGACACCGCCATCTATCCATCCGATGCCGTGATGCAGAAACTCTTCACCACCACGCCCTTCGAGGCCAAGGAGCAGAGGGTATTGACCCGGCTCTGGACCAAGATCGTCACTGGTCAGTAGGAAAACGAATTGCCCGGACCTCAAATCCGGGCAATTTTCTGCATGTTTCTGCGCTCAACTCTCGACGTGTCGGCGCCGTCCATTGCGTATGGGCTGTGCCATTCGAGGATAGATGATGAAGTCTCTCGGAAGTATCCGGCGTTCTTTCGCGCCATGGGCGGACCCCGCCTCCAAGCCTTTCATTTCCGTCAAGAACGTCACCAAGAAGTTCGGTGACTTCACCGCCGTGGACGATCTTTCGCTGAACATCTACACGCGCGAATTCTTCGCGCTGCTCGGCGCTTCGGGCTGCGGCAAATCCACCCTCCTGCGGATGCTGGCCGGTTTCGAGCAGCCGACATCGGGCGAAATCATCCTCGACGGCCAGAGCCTGGCGGGCATCCCGCCCTACCGCCGTCCGGTCAATATGATGTTCCAGTCCTATGCGCTGTTTCCGCACATGACGGTCGAAAACAACGTCGCCTTCGGCCTGAAGCAGGACGGAATGCCGAAAGCGGACATCGCCGAACGCGTCGCGCAGATGCTGAAGCTCGTCAAGCTGGAGAAGTTCGCCAAGCGCAAGCCGCATCAGCTTTCCGGCGGCCAGCGCCAGCGCGTCGCCCTTGCCCGTTCTCTGGCAAAGCGGCCGAAGGTGCTGCTGCTCGACGAGCCGCTCGGCGCGCTCGACAAGAAGCTGCGCGAGGAAACGCAATTCGAGCTCATGGACCTCCAGCAGGAACTCGGCCTCACCTTCGTCGTCGTCACCCACGATCAGGAAGAGGCGATGACCATGGCGGACCGCATCGCGGTCATGAGCCACGGCAAGGTCGTCCAGGTGGCGACGCCGGCGGAGATCTACGAAGCGCCGAATTCGCGCTTCGTCGCCGATTTCATCGGCGACGTGAACATATTCGACGGCAAGGTCACCTCGGCCGGAGACGGCTATATACGTGTCGAGACGACGGGCGGTATACCGGTCCGGATGGCGTCGCCGGAAACGCCGGGAAACGGCGCAAAGGCGGCCGTCGCCATCCGGCCCGAGAAGATCAGAATTGGCCGACAGCCGCCGGCGCATGCGCCGGTGAACGCCGCCGAGGGCGAGATATGGGACATCGGCTATCTCGGCGATATGACGGTTTTTCACATCCGGCTGAAGGACGGCAAGGTCGTCAAGGCGTCATCGCTGAACGCGGCGCGGGCGGTCGAGGACCCGCTCGGTTACGACCAGCAGGTCTGGATCTCCTTCGGTGAAGATGCGGGCGTCGTTTTGAAGGATTGAAGCCATGGCGAAACTCGCCTCAGCCATCGTCAGCCGCCTGGTCATAATCATTCCCTATGCCTGGCTCCTGTTCTTCTTCCTCATCCCTTTCTTCATCGTCTTCCGCATCTCGCTGTCGCAGACGGCCGTCGCGATGCCGCCCTATATGCCTGTCTTCGACCTGGCGGGCGGCCTTTCCGGCATCGTGGAGAAGCTCGGTGAATTCTCGCTCGACAATTACGTATGGCTGACGGAGGACGTCCTCTATTTCAACGCCTATATATCGAGCGTCGTCATCGCCGCCATCTCGACCCTGCTGACGCTCCTGATCGGCTATCCGATCGCCTACGGCATGGCGAAGGCGCCGCGTTCGCTGCGACCCACGCTGCTGATGATGGTGATCCTGCCCTTCTGGACGAGCTTTCTGATCCGCGTCTATGCCTGGATCGCCATCCTGAAGCCGGAGGGCCTGCTCAACCAGTTTCTGTCGGCGGTCGGCCTGATCGATCAGCCGCTCATCATCCTCAACACCAATTGGGCGATCTATATCGGCATCGTCTATTCCTATCTGCCCTTCATGGTGCTGCCGATCTACTCGGCCCTTGAGAAGATGGACCATTCGCTGACCGAAGCCGCCCAGGACCTCGGCTGCACGCCTGCCGCCGCCTTCTGGCGCGTGACCTTTCCCCTGTCGCTCCCCGGCGTCGTGGCCGGCTGCCTGCTCGTTTTCATTCCGGCTGTCGGCGAGTTCGTGATTCCCGACCTCCTCGGCGGCTCGGAAACGCTGATGATCGGCAAGACCTTGTGGAGCGAGTTCAATTCCAATCGCGACTGGCCGGTTTCGTCTGCCGTGGCGATCATCCTGCTCATGATCCTGGT
The DNA here is from genome assembly GCF_042436655.1 of Sinorhizobium sp. P24N7. Classification (NCBI taxonomy): domain Bacteria; kingdom Pseudomonadati; phylum Pseudomonadota; class Alphaproteobacteria; order Hyphomicrobiales; family Rhizobiaceae; genus Sinorhizobium; species Sinorhizobium sp. P24N7. Next base: position 20,066 of record NZ_JBHMIW010000007.1, read on the forward strand.
GATACCCATCGTCTATTTCCAGAACATTCAGGCCAGAACCGACGGCGAGGGGAGGTGAGCTATGGAGAAGTGGTCCCGTTTCAACATCGCCTCGGTCGTTCTAGGCTTCGGCTTTCTCTATCTGCCGATCGTGCTCCTGGTGATCTTCTCCTTCAACGAGTCGAAACTGGTCACCGTCTGGGCGGGCTTCTCGACCAAGTGGTACAGTCAGCTCTGGCATAACCAGGGCCTTCTGGACGCGGCCTGGGTAACGATCCGGGTGGCGCTCCTTTCGGCGACCTGTGCGACCGTCCTCGGAACTCTGGCGGCACTCGCGCTGGTGCGCTACACCCGATTTCGCGGCCGCGTTCTTTTTTCCGGCATGGTCTATGCGCCTCTGGTGATGCCGGAGGTGATCACCGGCCTGTCGCTGCTGCTGCTCTTCGTGGCGATCGGGTTCGACCGCGGTTTCTGGACGATCACGCTCGCCCATATCACCTTCACCATGTGCTTCGTCGCGGTCGTGGTCCAGTCGCGTCTTCTGAGCTTCGACCAGTCGATCGAGGAGGCGGCGCTCGATCTCGGCGCGACCCCGGTCAGGACCTTCTTCGCGATCACGCTGCCGGTGATCGCGCCGGCCGTCTTTTCCGGCTGGATTCTCGCTTTCACGCTCTCGCTCGACGATCTCGTGATTGCAAGCTTCACGACCGGGCCGGGCGCCACGACGCTGCCGATGAAGATCTACAGCCAGGTCCGCCTGGGGGTGACGCCGGAAATCAATGCCATCTGCACGATCCTGATCGGCATCGTCGCTTTGGGTGTGATCGTCGCATCGATCGTCACGAAGCGTCGTGAAGTCCAGCGCGAAAAGGACGAGCGAGCAGCCTTCGCGGCGATTGGTTGAGCGAGGGCGTGTTGGGGTTCATCTCGCGTTTGTGACGGCTGCTCGGAGGAGTGCCATCTATTTTTCCTCCTCATCTCTCACGAGCACAGGGGTGAGGAGATCAAACAAGCCGCTGCGAAAATCTCAACAGGCTTCAAAGCACTTCCACGAAAAGTGTGTAACGGTTTTCCGTCCGGAAGTGCGTTGTCTCAAAGATGTTACTGTGGACTGAGGAGAACCGACAGCGGTGAGATTACTGCGTTCGGCCAGGACCCGCCGATGAAGAATTGCAGCGGCTCCTTGCCGGCCTCGGGGCCCGCGAGCGTTCCCGCCAGGGCGAGACTGCCGCTTCGATAAGGGATGACGCCGGTCACCGAAATATTGCCGGCGGGGCCGACGAAAGCGGCCCGGTCCAGCCGTGCGGTGCCGCTGCCGAAGCTCGCCTCGATGTCTGCCGTGTGGAACTCGAGCGTGCCGTCGCTTGCCTGCGACAGGGAGAAGAATTCCCCCTTGCGCACGAGATCGGTGAAGGCGTGAACGTCGAAATCGGCGAGCCTGCCGTTGGTGAGCGAATAATCGAGACGGCCGAAGACATCGGCGATCCCCGTCTCCCAGAGGGGGCGGCCGGTGGCAAGATCGACGCTGAGAACGCCCCGGCCGGTCGGAACGGGACCCTTGAGGCCGAAGCTGTCGAGGACGGCAGCGAAGTCGGCGTCTTTCAGGTTCATCTGCAGCTTGCCGCCTTGCCCCAGCCCTTTTTCCGAGAGCACGGCGCGGCCGCTCAGCCTGCCATTCGCATAGGTGCTGTCGCCGATGTCGAGCGAAACCCGGCTTCCATCGATCATCACCCCGGCAGCGACATCGGTCAGGTGCAACGGACCGGCCAGGACTTCCTGGGACGACAGCCGGACATCCAGACGCCAGCCCCCGACAAGAGCCTGGGCCATCCGCCATCCGCGGCCGTCCTCCTGCGCCGGCTTCAGCGTTGCCAGGGGCAAGCCGTTGAGGTCGATCCGGTCGAAGGCGAGCGTGCCTTCCACGCGCGGCTCCTTGCCGGACGGCAATTGCACATCCAGAACGCCCGTCGCCGTGGCTTCGCCGACCGCCAGCTGCAGGTCCTCGAGCTTCAACGCCGTCTCACCGGTGGTCACCCTCGTATCGATACTGAACCCGCCCGGAGGCAATCCCGCATCCGGAGCCCCGCGGTACCACGCGGCAAGCGCTGCCAGTGAAGGTGCGGACATCTGCAGATGGCCGAAGGCGAAAGGCTGGGTCGAGAAATTGCCGGTACCCTCGAACGAAAAGGTCAACGGAGCCGAGGTGAGCGATGTCTTGAGAGCGGCGTTGCGCCTGGCAAAGAGGGCGAGCGGCTCCTCGCATACGAAGGCCCAGCCCACCGCTTCGCCGCCGATGAGCGCGGAGAATTGTGCGCTTAGCCGCCCTCCGAAGGAAGGCCATTTGAGGGTACCGGAAATCCCCGCGACGTCTATGCCCTCACCGGTTGGCGCCATGTGGTCGACAACGCGGAAGCGGCCATTCTCGATGGTGATGTCTCCGAAGGGAGCCTCGTCACGCGGCACGGTATTGCCCGGCGGCACCAGCCAGTCCGGTTTTTGCCAGTTGAACGCGCCGTCGGCCCCGCGCTCGAGCGTGAGGACCGGATCGACGAGCGTGATCTCGTCAAGAGCCTGTTCGCCACGAAGTGCGGAAAGCAGGCTGAACGAAGCGGTGATGCGGCCGATCTCTGCAAGCGGGCGCGGTTCGGGTCCGGTGGAGACGATCGTCGTTGCGGGGAGCGTCACCACGGGTTCCGGCCAGAACCGGACTTCCGGCTCGCCGCTGATCTTGCTTTTCCCGCCCGACCAGTCGTCGAGCATCCGCTCCATCGCCGCGCGGGCCTCGGTCGTCGAAACCACGAGCGGCAGCGCAGCATTGTATGCGGCGGCGAGGGCGATGCCTATGGCGGCCGACCAAACGAGGTGGCGCCGGCGAAGCCGCGCCCACAGGCGCGAACCGCCCAATATCTGGAACATCTTCCTCGTCATTTCGGTCGGACTGCCATCGCCTCGGGTAAGCCGCTTGGATAGGACTTCGGCCTGCATAATGCAAATGCCACTGACATGGAAATGTCGCCGTCGCGATCATGCGGAGCCGCATCCGCACTGTTTGTTCCGCGCTGCAGCATGATATAGAAAAGTCCGAAGAGCGGAGGAAAGCATGCAAGCAGAACGGCCTTTATGGATTCCGGACAGGGAAATTCTCGAGCGCAGCCCGATGGCTGAGTTCATCGCCTGGTGCGGGGAGCGCTTCGGGCGCAGCTTCCCCGACTATGATGCCTTTCACGACTGGTCGGTGACCGAGCGCGGCGATTTCTGGACCGCCGTATGGGAGCATTGCAAGGTGATCGGCGAAGGCGGAGAAAGGGCGCTCGTCGACGGCGACCGGATGCTCGACGCCCGCTTCTTTCCGGAAGCGAAGCTCAATTTCGCCGAAAACCTGCTGCGCAAGTCGGGGACCGGCGATGCCCTGATCTTCCGCGGCGAGGACCAGGTGAGCTATCGGCTGACCTGGGACGAACTGCGCGCCCTGGTGTCGCGTCTGCAACAGGCGCTGAAGGCGCAGGGGATCGGCGTCGGCGACCGCGTCGCCGCTATGATGCCGAATATGCCGGAGACGATCGCCCTCATGCTTGCGACCGCTTCGGTCGGCGCCATCTGGTCGTCCTGTTCGCCCGATTTCGGCGAGCAGGGCGTTCTCGATCGCTTCGGCCAGATCGCCCCCAAGCTCTTCGTCGTTTGCGACGGCTACTGGTATAACGGCAAGCGGCAGGACGTGGACGCGAAGGTGCGTGCGGTGGCCAAGGCGCTCGGGGCGCCGACCGTCATCGTTCCCTATGCGGGAGACAGTGCCGCGCTTGCGCCGACCGTCGATGGCGGGGTGACGCTTGCCGATTTCATCGCCGAATTCCAGGCCGGACCGCTTGCCTTCGAGCGCCTGCCGTTCAGCCACCCGCTCTATATACTGTTCTCCTCGGGCACGACCGGCGTACCCAAATGCATCGTCCATTCTGCCGGCGGAACGCTGCTGCAGCACCTCAAGGAACATCGCTTCCATTGCGGGCTGAGGGACGGCGAGCGGCTGTTCTATTTCACCACCTGCGGCTGGATGATGTGGAACTGGCTGGCCTCGGGCCTCGCCGTAGGCGCCACGCTGTGCCTCTATGACGGCTCACCTTTTTGCCCCGACGGCAACGTGCTCTTCGATTATGCCGCCGCCGAACGCTTCGCCGTGTTCGGCACGTCGGCGAAATATATCGACGCCGTGCGCAAGGGTGGATTCACCCCGGCAAAGACGCACGACTTGTCGTCCTTGCGGCTCATCACGTCCACCGGCTCGCCGCTTTCGCCGGAGGGCTTCTCCTTCGTCTATGACGGCATCAAGGCCGATGTCCAGCTCGCCTCGATTTCCGGCGGCACCGACATCGTCTCCTGCTTCGTGCTCGGCAATCCCCTGAAGCCCGTGTGGCGCGGAGAGATCCAGGGCCCCGGCCTCGGCCTCGCCGTCGATGTCTGGAACGACGAAGGCAAGCCGGTGCGCGGCGAAAAGGGCGAACTCGTCTGCACCAGGGCGTTTCCGTCGATGCCAGTCATGTTCTGGAACGATCCGGACGGTGCGAAGTATCGAGCCGCCTATTTCGACCGCTTCGACAACGTCTGGTGCCACGGCGATTTTGCCGAATGGACGCCGCATGGCGGCATCGTCATCCACGGCCGCTCCGACGCGACATTGAATCCCGGCGGCGTGCGCATCGGCACGGCGGAAATCTACAACCAGGTCGAACAGATGGATGACGTCGCCGAAGCACTCTGCATCGGCCAGGACTGGGAGGACGATGTCCGCGTCGTCCTGTTCGTGCGGCTGGCCTCCGGAGTCGAGCTGACCGAAGGACTGACAAGGGAGATCAGGAACCGCATCCGGTCCGGCGCCTCGCCGCGGCACGTGCCGGCGAAGATCATCGCCGTCGCCGACATCCCTCGCACCAAGTCCGGCAAGATCGTCGAACTGGCTGTGCGCGACGTGGTGCACGGCCGACCGGTCAAGAACAAGGAAGCGCTGGCGAACCCGGACGCTCTCGACCTCTTCGCGGGGCTGGAGGAACTCAAGAGCTGAATTCGTCTATGACCTGCGTTCGAGCGACCGGGACACGAGGATGACGGGGACCATCCCGGCCAGGACGATGATCATCGCCGCAACGGAGGCGTCTTCCACCTTCGCCCGCGAGGCATCCTCGTAGACCAGCGTCGCGAGCGTATTGAAATTGAACGGACGCAGCATGATGGTCGCGGAAAGCTCTTTCATCGTCTCTATGAAGACGAGGAGCGCGGCCGTCAGCACTGCGGGCCGCATCATGGGCAGGAGGACCGCCCGCAGCGTCTGGCCGCTCGTGCGTCCGAGCGCGCGTGCGGCCATGTCCAGATGCGGCGACAGTTTCTGGAAGCCGGCCTCGAGCGTCCCTTCCGCCATGGTCAGGAACCGGACCGTGCAGGCATAGATGATGGCAAAGCCGGTGCCGCTCATGAGCAGGCCGGTGGAAATCCCGAAAAGCCCCCGCATCTCGGCGTCGATGGCGTTGTCCAGGGCCGCGAGCGGAAAGAGCACCCCGATTGCCAGGACCGTCCCGGGCACGCCATAGCCGAAGGAGGCGAGCCGCCCGGCGATATCGCTGATGCGCGAACGCCCGGTGCGCGCGGCATAGGCGAGCACGAAACCCAGGAGCACGGTCGCAAACGCCGTCAGGCCGGAGACGAGGATGCTGTGCAGCAGCGCACTCAGGAGGCGCGGCGCCAGGAACTGGTCGAGGCGTTTCAGGGCATAGTCGCCCAGAACGAGGAAGGGAACGGCAAAGCCCGACAGTGTCGGCAGAAGGCAGGCGGCCGTCGCTGCCCATTTCTTCCAGCCGGAAAGTTTCAGCCGCGCGGCATCGTGAACTGCGGCCGTGGTCTTCTGGCTCGCAAAGCGCTGTCTGCGGCGCGCCGCCCTCTCGACCATCATCAGCGCGATGACGAAAACCAGCATGATGCAGGCGATCTGCGCCGCGCCGGCGAGGCTGCCGCGGTTGAGCCAGGTGTCGAAGATGGAGAAGGTCAGGGTCTGCACGCCAAGAAATTCGACCGCCCCGATATCGTTCAGCGTTTCCATGGCAACGAGCGTGAGGCCGATCATGATCGCCGGCCGCGCCATCGGAAGCTGGACGCGAAAGAAGACCTTCAGCGGTCCGGCGCCCAGCGTCCGGGCTACGTCCGCGGCAGCGCGGCCCTGCATGAGGAACATGGAGCGGCAGGCGAGATAGATATAGGGATAGAGCACCGAGCTCAGCACGAGCACGGCCCCGCCGAGGGAGCGCACGTCGGGAAACCAGTAATCGCGGCTCGTCTGAAATCCGAAGAGGGCTCGGATCAGACCCTGCACAGGGCCGGTGAAGGTGAGCAGCTCCCCGAAGGCATAGGCCGAAAGATAGGCCGGTATGGCAAGCGGCAGCACCAGGGCCGCGGAAAGGAAGCGGCGTAACGGAAATTCATAGGTTGCCACCAGCCAGGCGGTGACGATGCCGATCACGGCGGTGGCGGTGCCGGTGAACAGGACCAGGAGAAGCGTGCGACCGGTTGCGCGCGGGATCACGTTTTCGATGAGATGCGGCCAGTCTGCGGTGCCGCCGGAAATGGCGAGCCACGCAATGGCAAGAATCGGCATGAGCACGACGGCGGAGGCGAGTCCGGCCCAGCCGGTGAGCAGCGGATGGTGAAGGCCGGTGCCGGAGCTGGCGTAGCGCCGCTTGAGGCTTTTGGCGGTGAAGTGCAAACGATCCGTCCGAAGCAATGCCGATCGAAATGACGAGTGAGGAAACGGCCCGCAGTTTCCTCAACCTTCGAGAACCGACAAACTGGTTCCTTCAGGTCAACATTTCCTTACAGCATTCGGTTTCAATTGGCCAAGACGCGTTGTGAGGGAAAGGATATTTCCACCAGTGTGCCCTCGTTCGGGGCGGAAGTGATTGCGAACTGCGCTCGGTTCGCTTCCGCCATCGCCTTGGTCAGCGGCAGGCCGAGGCCGGTGCCGTCGCCACGCTTGCGGCCGCCGGTCGTGACCTGACGGAAGGGCTTCATCGCCTGGTCGAGCTCGTTGCGGGTCATGCCGATGCCGGTGTCGCGGATTCTCAGCATGACGCTGCCATTGGCCTCGTAGGAGGTCGACACGACGATCTGGCCGCCCGACGGCGTAAAGCGGATGGCATTCGCGAGGATGTTCAGGGCGATCTGCTTGATCGAACGGTCGTCGGCGACGACTTCCGGCACGGAGCCCGACAGCGAGGTGCGGATGATCACGCGCTGGCTATTGGCCTGCGGCTGCACCAGCGACACGGCCTCGGAAACGGCCTCATTGAGATCAACGGCGCCGAAGTCGAGATCCATCTCGCCGGCCTCGATCTTCGAGATGTCGAGCAGATCGTTGACGATGTCGAGGACATGCCGTCCCGACCGGCCGATGTCGCCGGCATATTCAATATAGCGCGGATGGCCGATGGGGCCGAAATGCTCGCTCGCCATCATGTCGGAAAACCCGATAATGGCGTTGAGCGGCGTGCGGATCTCGTGGCTGACCCGGGCCAGGAATTCCGTCTTGTGAGCATTTGCCGTCTCGGCGGCGCGCTTGGCGTTGCGAAGTTCCTCTTCGGTCCGCTTCCACTGGGTGATGTCGCGGATGACGGCGCAGTAACCATTGGAGGAGGAGAGCCGGCCGATGGTCATGAACAGCGGAATGAAGCCGCCGGCGGCCTCGCGGCCGATCACTTCCCGGCCATCGTTGAGCACGCTTGCGACGCCGTGGCCGGAAAGGCCCTGGAGATAGTCGATCACCGCCTTCTGGCTCTCATGGGCGAAGAGCGCGGCGAACGGCTTTCCGCGCATATCGGCCTCGTCATAGTCGAAAAGCGCACTTGCGGAGCGGTTCATCGTCCGGATGTCGCCGTCCCGTCCGAGGACCACGACCCCATCGGTCGCGGTTTCCAGAATCGATCGGAGCTCGTCGATCTCCATCCGGAGCCGGCTTGCTTCTGCCGCTCCTTCGTCTTCGAGCGCCTGCTTCTCGGCTTCGCTTGCGCCGGCCGGGGTCAGCGCAAGCATCAGCGCGCTCTTTCCTTCCCAGCGGATCGAATGCAGGTGGGCGCCGACGGGAACGAGCCTGCCATCCTTGCGGACCAGCGTCATGGTTCCGTTCGGCTTTGCTGCGCCTGCCTCGTTTCCGAGAGCGAACAGGGCCTCGAGGCCACCCTCCTGCTCGAAGGCTTCGAGATCCTCATATCCGGTCAGCCGCAGGAATTCCGCATTGGCATGCAGCAAGGCGTCGCCGTGGTGAACCAGCAACGCGACCGGCAGCCTGTCGAGGATCTCGCTGCTCATGGCTGCGCCGTTGCGTGCGGTGAGGCCGGGCTCCGTTGCTGCAGCAGGGGTTTCGCCCGCCGGCGCCGCATCGTGCCGTCCGCCTGGCGCCTCGGCTTCCTCCGTCTGTCGGCTTTCTTGCATGGCAGCCGGAGTGCTCAGGGAGGTGTCCGCTGCGGGTCGGCCTTCGGATCTGCCCTCCTGCGGCAGCGGATCAGGGGCGAAATGCTCGCCGAGCTGCCTTGCAATCTCGCGGAAGGCCGCCTGCTCGCCGCGGGTCAGCGCGCCGGCTCCCGCCGGTCGGCGCTCGTCGAGGTCGATGACCTTGTCGGAGGCCTGCCGTCCGGTCGTTTCGACGACCCGCAACGCGGGCTGTTCGCCGCGGAAAGGGTCTTCCGATACGTCCGGTGCAACCTCGGCCGCATCTTTCCCACTGCCGGCGGCAGGGCCGGTCCTGGAGCCAGCCTCAGCCTGCGGCGCATCGGCGCCCTCAGCCGACATGTCGCTTGATGCCTGCGCGATCTGCGCCGGCGCCGGCCGGTCGAGGGAAAGCCCGGCCGCCTTCGCGTCCGGCACGGCGTCGGCGACCCTGACGATGCCGAAGCCGCGGAAGCCGTCGAACTCGCGCGAACGGGAATAGGTGGGAAGGGCGGCGAGATCGACCGGCACCTTGAGATTGGTTCCCTGGACCGGCCAGAAGATCGTTTTGCCGGACCAGGTATCGCGGCGGTGCAGAAGCTCGTTGATCTTGTCGTCGGGGTCGAGATCGTAGCGCTCGGCGAGATCGGTGAAGGTCACGCCGATCACGTCGGCGGCCTTCGGGCCGACGGCTGACGCGAACTCTTCGGAGATTTCGCTGAAACGTCCCTCCGCGTCGATCTTCCAGACGAACCGAACCGCCCGTCCGCCGGCCGCAAACGCAAAGTCGGCGGTTTCGCCGCCACGATTCGCATCGCCAGCCGGTTCGCCGGAAGCCGGTTCGGCTTCAAGCGGCGTTTCAGGCTCGGCGAGATCGGCCGCCTCGGCCTCGTCCTTCGGAGCGAGCTCCCCTTGCGCATCCTCCGCGGTGCCGTTCTCGACAGGCACTTCGTGTTCTCTCGCTGCAGCCGCCTCCGGGGCCTCGGCTTCCTCAACGGGCGCCTCCGCCTGGTCCGTCTCCGCCGGTGTCGCGGACGGAGGAACCACCTCTCGTGTTTCGCTCGACGGCGCAGGTGCGGCGGGGATCGCCTGCTCCTGCGCTGTTTCGCCGACGGCCTCTCCGGTCTCCGGTTTTTCGAGGATTGCCTCCACCGCGAAGAGCAGGTGGAGGGCCGGGTGGTCCGAAATCTTGCCGACTGCAGCCGGCAGGCGCCCTTTTTCCGTCGCGACCGGACGCTTGATCAGGCGATCCTTGTCGTTCGCAGCGGCTGCAACGAGCGTTCGGCGAATATCCGCCGAAAGGCCAAGACTCTCGAAGCCGGGCGAGCCGGCAATGATGGACCCGTCGCTATCGAGCACGGCCATGTGCGTGTCCGGTCCGTCGAGCCCGGCAATCATAGCCTCGGCGCGGGCCTCGGCCGAAAGCGCCTTGCCGTTGTTCGGCGCGGTGAACAGAATTGCCTCTTCCCCGGGTGCGATGCGGATCATCTCCACGGCGGCGTTGAGCAGAAGCCGGCGAAAGCCCGATGCCATACGGATCAGAAGCTGCCGGCGGTCCCCGACGGCGGCGAGCTGCGCCGCGGCGGCGCGCAACTGGCGAAGCGAAAGATCGCTCGGATCGAGGTCGGTATCGATGAAATCGTAGACCGAGGCCGTCCCGAACAGCTTTGCGCCCTGGTCGTTGGCCCATAGCACCCGCGCGACACTCTTCGAAAAAAGGACGGACGCATCCCCCCGGGCAAAATGCTCCCGCACCCGTGCATGCACGGCAATGTCGATGAAGGGGTACTGTCTTTCGGGCATCGGCAAACCTACTGACGGATCGCTTGCGCGTTAACGCTCTATTAATACCCAGCCCATCGGCGAGGGTCCAGCAACGGTGCGGCCTCGGCCACGTCTTTCGGCGCGGAAGGTTAATGTGCACGGTTTATTGTGCGCTGCACAAATTTATTGCAACGCACAACCAAATCCGCTATAGAACCGTCATCAATCAAAACGGCGCCTCTGAAGAGGGCCACACCAAGGAGCGCATGAAATGGCTACCAGGAAGACCGAAGACGCATTTTCCCTCTCTTTCGACCCGACCAAGTTTGCCGACAGCTTCCGCGAGTTCGCCGAAAAGGGCGCCGCGCAGTCGAAGGAAGCTTACGCCAAGATGAAGACCGCGACCGAAGAAGCAGCGAAGACTGTCGAAGCGACGGTCGAGAGCGCTCAATCGGGCACCGTCGAACTCGGCCTCAAGGCCATCGACGCGCTGCGCACCAATGCCGAAAGCTCGCTCTCGCACATGGAAGCTCTGCTCGGCGTAAGGTCGCTCTCCGAACTCGTCGAACTGCAGACCGCCTTCATCCGCAAGCAGGCAGAGCTTGCCGTCGAGCAGGCGAAGACGATGCAGGAAGCAACGCGCAAGGTCGCCGAGAACGTTGCCAAGCCCGGCAAGGATGCCGCGGAAAAGGCGATGTCCAGCCTCAAGAAGGGCTGATCGGCCGCGCCGTATCAATCGGATTCGAAGCAAAGACCGGGTGGCTTGCCATCCGGTCTTTTTGCTGGATAATCTGAACTTAAGGCTTGCAAATCGGTGTGAGTGACCGTATGTGAGCCGCCAAGCGACGACCCGAATAACATTGGAGTCGCCTGTCGAGTGCGGTTGTAGCTCAGTTGGTTAGAGCGCAGGTTTGTGGCACCTGAGGTCGGTGGTTCGAGACCACCCAACCGTACCATTTCTTTCAAGACATACCCTTCCAGCCGGTCCACGGTCCGCAAGGCTCGTGTTTGTGGTCGAATGCCCAGACGGCGAAAGAGCCGATAGGTTATTACCGTGCTTCCGGAGGAAGTGGGGGCAGTAGCCGCTCCACGAACATCGCAAAAAGTTCCCGCTGGCTCGAGATGTTCAGTCTCTTGTAGATGTTCTGCCTATGCAGTTTGACGGTTCCTTCCGTCACGGAGAGTATCTGTCCAATCGCATAATTGCTGTTCCCCCTCAGAATAAGCTGCACGATTCGCCGCTGCTGGTAAGTAAGGCGATCCTCGCAAAACGAAGCGAAGGCCGTCTCCATGAGGTCGTCCAGACGAAGCTGACGGTCATTCGCGCGCGCGTCGCGCCAGTGCGAGCGCACCGTTTCGCGAACGAAGGGCTCGATCTGCTTCAGTCTTTCCACCTCGTCGGCTGAAAAAGGAAGGCCTTGCGAACGCATGAGCGAGTACACGGCATTGAAGCCTCCCTCCAGCGGGATGAGAAAGCCGATTTCCTCCACGAGTGAGCCGGCCTGCATGGAGATGCAGGGGTGAACCTCTCTGGAACTGTAGAATTCGGAATCGAAGAATTCGTCCGGGGCGAGCTCCCGCATTCGCCAGATCCCCGGCTGAAGGTTCTCTGTGCAGGCAGTGTAGAAAGGGTCGAACAGATATGCGCCGTCGAGATAGGCTTTGAGAGCCGAGGCCTCGGCATGCTGCCGATAGCCGTCGTGCAAGAGCAGCGGCCTTGAATCAAAGGGGAAGCCGAAGATCGCCGACAGGTCGAACGGTGCCACTCTCGCGAGCATGTCGTCCAGCGCGTCCGGCAATGTCGGCCTGCCGATCTGTCCCACGACAGTGGCAATGGCCGATAGGTCTGGCACTTCGGTCTTCTGCACTCGATCCTCGTTGCGTCGGGGATGTGGCCCCGACCTTATCACCTTTGGAATATAGACTGCTTCGTCACGCTGCGGCAATCTGACCAAGTGGAACAAGCATCATAGCTGCCTTAGCCGACCGGGACATCAAGACGCCGAGAGAGCCGTCCTCCAGTCCGCGCCGGCAGGCAGCACGACGACGGCTGGAGGAGCACGTGGCTGGTCGACTGGACGGAAAAATTGCGCTTATCAGCGGCGGGGCAGGGGGGTGTGGTCTCGCCGCCACCGAACTTTTCGCTCGGGAGGGCGCAGCGGTCGGGATCGTGGATCTCCCGCAGAGCGATGGCGAGGCCATCGCCGCCCGCCTCCGCAGCGAGGGCTTCAGAGCGGCATTCGCCTCGGCCGACGTGTCGGACGAACGTCAGGTAACGCAAGCGGTGGAGAGGGTTTCGGGAGAACTCGGACCGATCACGGTCCTGTTCAATCACGCGGGTACCATCGTCATTCGGCCGTTTCTGGAGACCACGGCCGACGAGTGGGACCGGCTGATGGCCGTCAACGTGCGCAGCATGTTCCTCATGACCCGCGCCGTCCTTCCCCAGATGATCGACGCCGGAGGCGGATCGATCGTCTGCACCTCTTCCATATCGGCGGTGGCCGCAACGCCGATGGAGGTCCTTTACAATACGACCAAGGGGGCGTGCCACATGTTCGCCCGATCCGTCGCCGTGGAGTTCAGGGATCGGAACATCCGGTGCAATGCGGTGTGCCCCGGTTTCATCCAGACGGCGCACGGCCAAAGGGAAGTCGAGGAGCTGACCCGCTACGGGGTCGATGTCTCCGAGGCGGCGATCGCCGCCCAGCAGGGGCGGATGTGCCGGCCGGACGAGGTCGCCAAGGCCGCCCTTTATCTTGCGAGCGACGACGCAAGCTTCGTCAGCGGCGCCCATCTGTTCGTCGACAATTGTTTTACAGCGGTGTGAGGGGAGAAACATGGCTTTCGAGAAGGGTGGAGTCTGGCGGAACTGGGTAGGCAATCAGTACTGCGTATCGCAATACAAGGCCTCGCCCGAAACCGAATCCGAACTGGCCGAGCTGGTCGCAGAGGCGGACAGGCGGGATCTCGGAGTGCGCGTTTCGGGTTCGGGCCACTCCTTCACGCCGGTCGTCGGGACCAGCGGTCTCCTTTTGTCGCTGGCAAATCTCAGGGGCGTTCAGAACGTCGACAAGGCGCGCAAGCAAATTACCGTAGCAGGCGGAACGCGCATCAACGAGGTGGGCAAGACGCTGAAGCAGCACGGACTGTCGCTGATCAATCAGGGCGATATCGACAGCCAGGCGGTGGCCGGCGCCTTTACCACCGGAACCCACGGGACCGGGATCAAGCTCGGAAACATGGCGTCTTCGATCGCCGGGATGAGGATCGTCAAGGCGAACGGGGAAATTCTCGACATCGATGGGAGCAACGAAGAACTGCTCCACGCGGCCCAGGTCTCGGTCGGCACGCTCGGCGTCATCTCGTCCATGACGCTCAACGTCATGGACGCCTATAACCTGCACGAGCGGCTGTGGCGTGACGACTTCGAGACCTGCATGGAGCGCCATGACGAACTGGCCGCAAATCACCGGCATTTCGGATTTTTCTGGTGCCCGACGCCGGAAAGCCGTCACCTCTACTGCCTGCCGGATACCTCGGCCGTCTCGTCCACGAACAAATTGGCCGATGTCTGCGAAATGAAGGTGATGGATATCACCGACGCGGCGCCCATGGAGAGCGAGTTCGAAAAGATCGCCTACAGTTCGGAAGTCTATCCCATCGAATACGTCCCCAACTTCGTCGAACTCGAATATGCGGTGCCCCTCGAACACGGCAAGGCAGCGGTCAGAGCCGTCCGCGATCTCATGCTCAACAAGCATACGAACTGCATCTATCCGATCGAATATCGCTTCACCGCCAGCGATCCGGCGTGGATGAGCCCCTTCCATCACCAGGACAGCATCACGCTCTCCGTCTCGGGGGGGCCGGGGATCGATTACTGGGCGTTTCTGAAGGACGTCGACCAGATCCTGCGCGGATACGACTCGCGGCCGCATTGGGGGAAGATGCATTTCCTCGACACCGACGATGTGACGCATCTCTATCCGCGCGCCGGGGACTTCCGTTCGCTGCGAAGGGAACTGGACCCGAAGGGGCGCTTCCTGAACGACCACCTGAAGATGCTGCTCGGCTGACGTTCATGATGTCAGGTCGAGTTGAGACGAGGGATGCGGTCGGAAACCGCACACAGTTTCCCTCATTCCGCTCTAAACGAAGATCTGATGCTCCGCCGTCACCAGTTCCTGTAGAAACGCTGCGACCGTACGCACGCGCACCAGGTCGCGGGCGCTCTCGTGATAGGTCGTCCAGTAGGCGCGGCGGATCGTCGTCTGGGGGAGCAGGCGTACAAGCTCCGGATATTGCCGGGCGATGTAATTATGCAGGATGCCGATGCCGGCGCTGGACCGGGCGGCTTCGGTCTGGCCGGTGGCGCTGGAGATTTCGAAGGAGGCGTTCCAGCTGCGCATGACCTCGCTGGAGAAATTGAGCGACGGTGTGAAGATCAGATCCTCCACATAGCCGATCCGCCGATGGTTCTTGAGATCGTCGACAGTCCCGGGTGTGCCGTAGCGGCCAAGATATTCTGCCGATGCGTAGAGGCCCAGTGTATAATCGGTAAGCTTGGACGAGACGAGCCGCCCCTGTTCCGGTCGTTCGATGGTAATCGCGATATCGGCCTCGCGCTGCGACAGCGAGAAGGAGCGCGGAACAGGAACGAGCTGGAGCTTCAATTCCGGGTAACGTGCCGTGAGCCGCCCGAGACGCGGCGCCAGGAACGAGACGCCGAAACCATCAGGGGCGCCGATGCGCACCGTGCCCGCGATCGCCGTATCGATCCGCCCGACCTGCGATTGGGCGGCGAGCATCTCGGTTTCCATGCGCTCGGCCGCGGCAAAGAAGACCTCGCCTTCGGCCGTTAGTTCGCAGCCGTTGGGACGCCGGATGAGGAGCTTCGCTTTCAGCTTTTCCTCGAGCGCGGTAACCCGCCGGCTGAGCGTCGCGTGATTGATGCCGAGCCTTTTCGAGGCGGCGAGGATCTGGCCCGTCCGAGCGACGGCCAGAAATACCCGGACGTCGTCCCAGTTCATGCGAACGCTTTCATGGACTTTAATTTGCGCACAACGGTTCCTGAAATTCGGAAATTGAATTGTTGAAATCGTAGTGCGATCATGAGGGCACAATCAAGGGTCAGGAGAAACACTCATGTATGAACTCGGTCATTTCATCGACGGCAAGCGCGTTGCCGGCACGAGCGGTCGCGTCAGCAACATCTTCAACCCGGCAACGGGCGAAGTTCAAGGCACCGTAGCGCTGGCGAGCGACGCGGACCTGGCCGCCGCCGTCGAGAGCGCCAAGGCTGCCCAGCCCAAATGGGCCGCAACCAACCCGCAGCGCCGCGCCCGCGTCTTCATGAAGTTCGTCCAGCTCCTGAACGACAACATGAACGAGCTGGCCGAGATGCTTTCCCGCGAGCACGGCAAGACCATCGACGACGCCAAGGGCGACATCGTGCGCGGCCTCGAAGTCTGCGAATTCGTCATCGGTATTCCACACCTGCAGAAGAGCGAATTCACCGAAGGCGCCGGTCCCGGCATCGACATGTACTCGATCCGCCAGCCGGTCGGCGTCGGCGCCGGCATCACCCCGTTCAACTTCCCCGGCATGATCCCGATGTGGATGTTCGCCCCGGCGATCGCCTGCGGCAATGCATTCATCCTCAAGCCTTCCGAACGCGATCCCTCCGTGCCGATCCGCCTTGCCGAACTGATGATCGAAGCCGGTCTGCCGGCGGGCATCCTCAACGTCGTCAACGGTGACAAGGGCGCGGTGGATGCGATCCTGACGCATCCCGATATCGCCGCCGTTTCCTTCGTCGGCTCGACCCCGATCGCCCGCTACGTCTATGGCACGGCGGCGATGAACGGCAAGCGTGCGCAATGCTTCGGCGGCGCAAAGAACCACATGATCATCATGCCGGACGCCGACCTTGACCAGGCGGCCAACGCCCTCATCGGCGCCGGCTACGGTTCCGCGGGCGAGCGCTGCATGGCGATCTCGGTCGCCGTTCCGGTCGGCGAGGAAACCGCAAACCGGCTGATCGACAAGCTTGTTCCGATGGTCGAAAGCCTGCGCATCGGTCCCTATACCGACGAAAAGGCCGATATGGGCCCCGTCGTCACCAAGGAGGCGGAGCAGCGCATCCGCAGCCTGATCGACAGCGGCATCGAGCAGGGTGCGAAGCTCGTGGTCGACGGCCGCGACTTCAAGCTGCAGGGCTATGAGAACGGCCACTTCATAGGCGGCTGCCTCTTCGACGACGTCACACCCGACATGGACATCTACAAGACCGAAATCTTCGGACCCGTCCTGTCGGTCGTCCGGGCCAGGAATTACGAAGAGGCCCTGTCGCTGCCGATGAAGCACGAATACGGCAACGGTGTCGCCATCTACACCCGCGACGGCGATGCGGCGCGCGACTTCGCCTCCCGCATCAATATCGGCATGGTCGGCGTCAATGTTCCGATCCCGGTTCCGCTCGCCTACCATTCCTTCGGCGGCTGGAAATCCTCGTCCTTCGGCGACCTCAACCAGCATGGGCCGGACTCGATCAAGTTCTGGACGCGGACGAAGACGATCACGTCCCGCTGGCCGTCCGGCATCAAGGATGGAGCCGAGTTCTCGATACCGACGATGCGATAACGCGGCAGCGAACGCCTGCTTCGACCGGGGCCTCCTTCGGGAGGCCTCCGATTGGATCGAAGAGGCGCGAAAGCGGCGCGAATAACTGTTCGCCCCACTGGAGCGGCACGAAAACGGCGGGCATGCGCCCGCCGTCCTCGTATTGCTTCGATGGTCGGTCTCAGTCCTGCGGGCCGTCGTTGTAGCCGATCTTGTCGACGATTTCCGAGGCCTTCTTGCGGTTTGCCGCGATTTCGGCAAGCGGCAGCGTGTCCGGCTTGATCTCACCGAAGGACTTCACGACTTCCGATGGTTCGGCGCCCGGCAGAACCGGATACTCGAAGACCTGTTCGGCATAGATTTTCTGCGCTTCGCCTTCCGACAGGAATTCCATGAGTTTGAGGGCATTTTCCTTGTTCGGCGCGTTCTTGGCGAGCGCCATGCCGGAGATGTTCACATGCGTGCCCCGGTCCTTGGTGTTCGGGAACAGCACCTTGATCGCCGAAGCCCATTCCTTCTGCTCGGGCTCCTTCTCGTTGGTGATCATAAGGCCGACATAGTAGCTGTTGCCGAGCGCAATGTCGCATTCGCCGGCGAAGATCGCCTTGGCCTGGTCCCGATCGCCGCCGTCCGGCTTCTTGGCGAGATTGTTCCTGAGGCCGGTCAGCCATTTTTCCGCTTCGGCTTCGCCGTGGTGGGCGATCATGGAGGCGAACAGGCCGACATTATAGGAGTGCTGGCCGTCGCGGGTGCAGATCTTGCCCTTCCACTTCGGGTCGGCGAGTTCCTCATAGGTGATGTCGTCCTGCGCGACGCGCTCCTTCGAGGCATAGACGACGCGGCCGCGTGTCGTCAGGCCGAACCAGTTGCCGTCCGGATCCCGGAAATGGTCGGGAATGTCCTTGTTGATGGTCTCGTTGACGACCGGCTGCGTCACGCCCGCGTCCTTCGCTTCGGTCAGGCGGCTGATGTCCACGGTCAGAATCACGTCGGCTGGAGAGTTTGCGCCTTCCGCCTGGATGCGCTCGACAAGACCCTTGTCGAGAAAGAGCACGTTGGTCGCAATGCCTGTCTTCTCGGTGAAGGCGTCCAAAAGCGGCTTAATGAGGTCCGGCTGCCGGTAAGAGTAGATGTTGACCTCTCCGTCGGCTCGGACCGCCGTAGAGGCAAGAAACGTCGCCGCTATGGACAGCGCTCCGATCAGCGCTTTTGAAATTTGCATGGTGCTCTCTCCTTTTTCGTGTTTTAAACTTAACTAACTCAATCATATTTCTGCCGTCCGCCGGCGCATCAGTCAACAGCGAAAAGGTGAAGAGATAACCTTCGTGAATATTTCCACTTTTTGGAATTGTTCCAAACTGCGATCCGTCCTATATGATGAGGCACGAATTTATCGAATCCGGAGCAAAAAATGCGTCTGACGAAGCAAACCAACTACGCGGTACGCATGTTGATGTACTGTGCTGCGAACGGCGAGAAGCTCAGCCGCATTCCCGAGATTGCGAGGGCTTACGGCGTATCCGAGCTGTTCCTCTTCAAGATTCTGCAGCCGCTCACGAGAGCCGGCCTGGTCGAGACGGTGCGCGGCCGCAACGGCGGCGTCCGCCTGCCGAAGCCGGCGTCGGAGATCACCCTTTTCGACGTCGTCAAAGTCACGGAAGACAGTTTCGCCATGGCGGAATGCTTCGAGGCGGGCGAGATCGACTGCCCGCTGGTGGACAGCTGCGGCCTCAACGCCGCGCTGCGCAAGGCGCTGAACGCCTTTTTCGAAGTGCTTCAGGGATACACGATCGACGACCTGGTCAAGGCCCGGCCGCAGATCAACTTCCTCCTGGGCCTGGAAGAGCCGGTGCGCCCGCAGACCTCGGCCGCCTGAGTTCACTCGCGTCTGCGAGCTTGCGGCCGAGAGGCTCTGCCCTGAAGCAGCGTGAGAGCGGGACGGAAAACCCGCGTACGCTGGCGGCAACTCATCCGCGAACTGCTGCTTCCAGTCGACAGGTCTCGCTTCCGGCGGGCGATCTCGGCACCTTGAAGGTAGCGAGCATTTTCGAGGTCGAATGTTTCCCTTCGACAGCGCAGCTTAGAGTTTATCTGCATTCCCCTTGAGAGTTCGCGACTCGCATTGCTTGCCCCGGAACCGCGGCTGCCGGCGAAAGTCGGGGATAGTTCCGCATGCTCTGTTTGCGGAAGAATTTTTCGCATAGACAAAATTCCAAAGCGACTTATTGCATTGCGACGCCAAATGTCGTTCCATCCGCCCTTGACCGGGTGTAAACGTCATGCCGTGTCAGATAAATTGCGAGAACAAAAACAAATCTGGGAAGCAAGCTCATGAAAAAGCTCACTACTCTCTTGGCAGCGACGGCGATTGCCACGCTGATGGCCGGCACCGCCTGGTCGAAAACGTTCGTCTTCTGCTCGGAAGGGTCGCCGGAGGGCTTTGATCCCGGCCTCTATACGGCCGGCACGACCTTCGACGCTGCCGCGCATACCGTCTACAGCCGTCTTCTCGAGTTCAAGAAGGGCACGACGGAGACCGAGCCCGGGCTCGCCGAAAGCTGGACGATTTCCGACGACGGCCTTGAATATACTTTCAAGCTGCGTCCCGGCGTCAAGTTCCAGACGACCGAGTTCTTCACCCCCACTCGCGAACTGAACGCCGACGATGTGATCTTCTCGATCGAGCGCCAGTGGAAGTCCGACCATCCGTGGCACGGCTACGTAACCGGCGGTTCCTGGGAATATTTCGCCGGCATGGGCCTGCCGGAACTGCTCGAGTCGGTCGAGAAAGTCGACGACATGACGGTCAAGATCAAGCTGAAGCGCAAGGAAGCGCCGTTCCTCGCCAATCTTGCCATGCCCTTCGCTTCGATCATGTCGAAGGAATATGCCGACAAGCTGCAGGCCGAAGGCAAGATGAACCAGCTCAACCAGATGCCGCTCGGCACCGGTCCTTTCGCCTTTGTCGGCTACCAGCAGGACGCGGTCATCCGCTACAAGGCTCATCCGGACTTCTGGGGCGGAAAACAGAAGATCGATGATCTGGTCTTCGCGATCACCACGGATGCGGCCGTTCGCTTTCAGAAGCTGCAGGCCGGCGAATGCCACCTGATGCCCTATCCGAACGCGGCCGATGTGGAAGCCATGAAGGCCGATCCGAACCTCAAGGTGATGGAGCAGGCCGGCCTCAACGTCGCCTATCTCGCCTACAACACGACGCAGGCGCCTTTCGACAAGGTCGAAGTGCGCAAGGCCCTGAACAAGGCGATCAACAAGCAGGCGATCGTCGATGCCGTCTTCCAGGGACAGGCGCAGCCGGCGGTCAACCCGATTCCGCCGACGATGTGGTCCTATAACGAACAGATCGAAGACGACACCTACGATCCGGAAGCGGCCAAGAAGATGCTCGAGGATGCCGGCGTCAAGGACCTTTCGATGAAGGTCTGGGCAATGCCTGTCGCGCGTCCCTACATGCTGAACGCCCGTCGCGCCGCCGAACTGATGCAGGCGGACTTTGCAAAGGTCGGCGTCAAGGTCGAAATCGTTTCCTACGAATGGGCGGAATATCTCGAGAAGTCCAAGGCGAAGGACCGCGACGGTGCGGTCATCCTCGGCTGGACGGGCGACAATGGCGACCCGGACAACTTCCTCGACACTCTGCTCGGTTGCGATGCCGTCGGCGGCAACAACCGCGCGCAGTGGTGCAACAAGGAGTTCGACGACCTCGTCACGAAGGCGAAGGAAGCATCCGACGTCGCAGAGCGCACCAAGCTCTACGAGGAAGCGCAGGTCATCTTCAAGCGCGAAGCTCCCTGGGCAACGCTCGACCACTCGCTCTCCATCGTCCCGATGCGCAAGAATGTCGAAGGCTTCGTGCAGAGCCCGCTCGGCGACTTTGCTTTCGACGGCGTTGATATTGTAGAGTAATCTTATCGACAGATCCGAAGGGGGCGTTTGCCGCTGGCGAGCGCCCCTCTTCCTTTTTGCCAGTGCCGCCACTCATGCGGGCACGGTTGGCATGAGGTTTGACTATGTTCCGATTCCTTCTGGGGCGTTTGGCAGTGCTGATCCCGACTTTCATCGGGGTTTCCATCATCGCCTTTTCCTTCATCCGCCTGCTTCCCGGCGATCCCGTGGCGCTGCTTTCCGGCGAACGGGTGATGTCGCCGGAGCGGCACGCCGAGATCTCCCACCAACTGGGCTTCGACCGCCCGATCGTGATGCAGTACCTGGATTATCTCTGGGGCGTTCTGCAGGGCGACTTCGGAACGTCGATCGTCACCAAGAAGCCGGTGATCGATCAGTTCATGGAGCTCTTCCCGGCGACCGTCGAGCTGTCGCTCTGCGCCATCATCTTCGCGGTGGTCGTCGGCATCCCCGCTGGTGTCGTCGCGGCAGTCAAGCGCGGGTCCATCTTCGACCAGATCATCATGGGCACCGCGCTCATCGGCTTCTCGATGCCGATCTTCTGGTGGGGCCTGCTGCTGATCATCGTCGTCTCCGGCATTCTGCAGTGGACGCCGGTGTCCGGGCGTATCTCGTTGATGTTCTTCTTCCCGTCGGTCACCGGCTTCATGCTGATCGACTCGCTATTGTCCGGCCAGGAAGGGGCGTTCCAGTCGGCCTTCAATCACCTCATCCTGCCGACGATCGTTCTCGGCACCATTCCGCTCGCCGTCATTGCGCGCCAGACCCGCTCTGCAATGCTCGAAGTGCTTTCCGAGGACTATGTGCGCACGGCACGTGCCAAGGGGCTCTCCACCTTCCGTGTGGTCGGCATTCATGCGCTGCGCAATGCGATGATCCCTGTCGTCACCACCATCGGCCTGCAGGTCGGTGTGATGCTGGCGGGCGCGATCCTGACGGAGACGATCTTCTCCTGGCCGGGGATCGGCAAATGGATGGTCGATTCGGTCTTCCGGCGCGACTATGCCGTCATACAGGGCGGGCTTTTGATCATCGCCGCGGTCATCATGCTGGTGAACCTCGCCGTGGATCTGCTCTACGGCCTGATCAACCCCCGCATCCGGCACTGAGGAGAGCGATATGACCGAAGTTACCGCGACAACCGCCATATCGACCGATCCGACGCGCCGGGCGCGTCTCGCCGAATTCTGGTACTATTTCTCGGAGAACCGCGGCGCCGTTATCGGCCTGTTCTTCTTCCTGTTCCTGGTGCTGCTCGCCATCTTCGCTCCGCTGGTGGCACCCCATAACCCGACCATCCAGTTCCGCGAGGCGGTGCTGCTCCCGCCCGTCTGGCAGGAAGGCGGCCGCGCGACTTTCCTGCTCGGGACCGACGCCGTGGGCCGCGATATGCTCTCCCGTCTCATCTACGGCACACGGTTCTCGCTCTTCGTTGGCGTCATCGTGACGGTTCTGTCCCTGACGGGCGGAATCCTCGTCGGCGTCATCGCCGGCTACTTCCGCGGGTGGATCGACACGGTCATCATGCGGATCATGGACATCATCCTGGCCTTCCCGTCGCTCCTGCTGGCGCTCGTCCTGGTGGCGGTGCTGGGGCCGGGCCTCACCAATGCGATGATCGCGATCGCGCTGGTTTTCCAGCCGCATTTCGTCCGCCTGACGCGGGCGGCGGTGATGACGGAGAAAACGCGCGACTACGTCGTGGCGGCGAAGGTCGCCGGAGCCGGACATGCGAGGCTGATGTTCAAGACCATCCTGCCGAACTGCATGGCCCCGCTCATCGTCCAGGCGACGCTCTCGTTTTCGAGCGCGATCCTCGATGCGGCGGCACTCGGCTTCCTGGGTATGGGTGCGCAGCCGCCGACGCCGGAATGGGGAACGATGCTGGCGGAAGCACGCGAATTCATCCTCCGTGCCTGGTGGGTCGTGACGCTTCCCGGCCTCGCTATCCTCGTGACCGTTCTGGCAATCAATCTGATGGGCGACGGCCTGCGCGACGCACTCGACCCCAAGCTGAAGAGGTCCTGACATGGCGCTTCTCGAAATCGAAAACCTCGTCGTCGAATTCCAGACGGCGTCCGGGCCGTTCCGAGCCGTCGACGGCGTCTCGCTCAAGGTGCATGAGGGCGAGGTCCTGGCGATCGTCGGGGAATCGGGCTCCGGCAAATCCGTGTCCATGCTTGCCGCCATGGGGCTTCTGCCCTGGACCGCCAAGGTGACCGCGGACAAGCTCGCCTTCAACGGACGGGATCTATTGAAGATGCCGGCCTCCGACCGGCGCAAGATCGTCGGCAAGGACATTGCGATGATCTTTCAGGAGCCCATCGCCAGCCTCAATCCGTGCTTCACGGTCGGTTTCCAGATCGAGGAAGTGCTGCGCATACATATGGGTCTCGACCGGGCAGCGCGGCGCAAGCGCGCGATCGAGCTGTTCGATGCGGTCGGCATTCCCGACCCCGCCGAGCGCCTCGGGCACTTTCCGCACCAGATGTCGGGCGGGCAGTGCCAGCGCGTGATGATCGCCATCGCGCTTGCCTGCAACCCTAAACTGCTCATCGCGGACGAGCCGACGACCGCACTGGACGTGACGATTCAGAAGCAGATCCTCGATCTCCTGATGAAGCTGCAGCAGGAATACCGCATGGGCCTTATCATGATCACCCATAACATGGGCGTCGTAGCGGAGACGGCGGATCGCGTCATCGTGCAGTACAAGGGCCGGAAGATCGAAGAGGCGGATGTCCTTTCGCTGTTCGAGTCGCCGAAGAGCAATTATACCCGCGCGCTTCTCTCGGCCTTGCCGGAGAATGCGACGGGAGACCGGTTGCCGACGATTTCCGAACTTTTCAATGAGCAACAGATGCTCGAGGGAGCTGCTCGATGACCCATGTTCTCGAAGCCCGCAACCTGGTGCGCGACTATCATATTCCCGGAAACCTGTTCCGTGCGGCGCGCACCGTTCATGCGCTGAAGGGCGTAAGCTTCACGGTCGACGAGGGCAAGACGCTCGCGATCGTGGGCGAAAGCGGCTGCGGCAAGTCTACGCTCGGACGCATCATCACGCTCATCGACCCGGCGACGGCGGGCGAGCTGTCGATCGACGGCAAGACGGTCGACATCGCGCGCGAGGGGCTGACGGCGGAGATGCGCCGCAAGGTTCAGATCGTCTTTCAGAACCCTTACGGCTCCCTCAATCCTCGCCAGAAGATCGGCGATATTCTCGCGGAACCGCTCATCATCAACACCAAGGTTCCGGCAGGCGAACGCCGAGAGCGGGCAATGGCGATGTTGAAGAAGGTCGGCCTCGAGGAGAAGCACTACAATCGCTATCCGCACATGTTCTCCGGCGGCCAGCGGCAGCGCATCGCGATTGCCCGTGCGCTGATGCTCAATCCCAAGCTTCTGGTTCTGGATGAGCCGGTTTCGGCGCTCGACCTCTCCGTACAGGCGCAGGTTCTGAACCTGCTCGCCGATCTGCAGGACGAATTC
The DNA here is from genome assembly GCF_042436655.1 of Sinorhizobium sp. P24N7. Taxonomy (NCBI): domain Bacteria; kingdom Pseudomonadati; phylum Pseudomonadota; class Alphaproteobacteria; order Hyphomicrobiales; family Rhizobiaceae; genus Sinorhizobium; species Sinorhizobium sp. P24N7. Next base: position 44,306 of record NZ_JBHMIW010000007.1, read on the forward strand.
AAGCTCACCTATGTCTTCATCAGTCACGATCTGTCGGTGGTGCGCTACATCGCCGATGACGTAATGGTGATGTATTACGGCGAAGCGGTCGAGTATGGCAGCCGGGACGCGGTATTCTCCGACCCGCAGCACGATTATACGAAGACGTTGTTCGCGGCGACGCCGCGGGCGGATGTTGCCAGCATCAAGGCCCGGCTCGCCCGGAAGAATGCCGCCTGAGCGGAAATACGTATCACCCAAATGCCGGCAGACCGTTGTTCGGCCCAACACCAGGATGAGGATTATGGAAATCAAGCGTTTCGAAAGCGGCTCGAGGATGAGCCAGGCTGTGGTCTACAACAACACGGTCTATCTCGCCGGCCAGGTCGGCAATGCCGGCGACGACGTCGTCACCCAGACGAAGCAGGCGCTGGCGGAGGTCGATCGTCTGCTGGCGCTCGCAGGCACGGATAAGACGCGCATTCTTTCCACGACCGTCTGGCTCGCCGACATGGCGGACTTCGCCAAGATGAACTCGGTCTGGGACGCCTGGGTGCCTCAGGGCCACGCGCCGGCGCGCGCGACCGGCGAAGCGAAACTCGCAACCCCGGAATATCTCGTCGAAGTCATCGTGACGGCAGCTCTCTAAGCCGTTTCAAGCAAGCAGATATACGCTCCACTTTCCCCGCCGTCGGCCCCTGGGCCGGCGGCGTTTTGCTGCCGTCCTTACACGCTTGTCGCGCAGGAACGATTTCCGCAGTTGCGGCGTTTATCGGTGCGTTCCGCAAGGAGGATGAGACATGCTCTACCGGGTGCCACGACCCGTCCTGACGTGCCGGTATTCGGCATGGACCTCTTCCCGCGCACGCCGCAGGGCGTGGCCTATACATTGCTGATCATCATCGGTGAGCCTGGCCTGCTTTCCGCCACGCTTCACCTGTCCCGCTTGAGCGACATTGAGCAAGGCTTCGCGGGGGCATCCGCGGTGGAGTGCGCCACCTCCGTCCCGCATTCGCGAACGAGCTGTTCGCCGCATGAGCGTTTGAGAGGTAGGTGCCGATGGACATAGTCGGGCGGACGACGGCCGAGCGTCGACGAAAGCGCGAAGCGGAGAGGGAAATCGCGCTAGCCGAGGCATCGGCGATCGTCGCCCGAAAACGCGACAGCATCGATCTCGCCGGCGCGTGGAGCGTCATTGGACTGTTCGTGATCGCCTGCGCGACAGTCGTCTATGCGATGGAAGCGATCCTCCTGCCGATTACGCTCGCCGTCGTCATCGGCATCGTTCTCGGCCGCGCCGCCGATGAACTGGCCCGGTTCGGGCTGCCGCCCATGTTCGGCGGCCTTTTGCTGGCGCTTTGCTTTCTGCTTGGCCTGTCATACCTGGTCAATGCCATCCTCTGGCCGATCACCGAGGTCGCGCGCGAGGCGCCGCGGCTGGTCGAAGGCCTCATGGAGCGGATACTGCCCTATCTGCAGCGCTTCGAATGGATAAACGTAGCGCTTGCCCGCGGCAGCGGAGAAGAGGCTTTCGCCGACGTCATCGTCAAGAATGCGGGACCGCTGATCGGCGGCGCGGCGGCAAGCCTGACGCCCGCTTTGGTGCAGACCCTGATCTTCCTGGCCGCGCTTGTGCTCTTCCTGCTGGGGCGCGTTCAGTTGCGCAGCACGATCATTCTCGCTTTTCCCAGCCGCGAAGGTCGCCTGAGCGCGATCCGGATCATGAACGCCCTGGAGGATGCGCTTACGCATTATTTCTCGACCGCCAGCCTGATCTATCTGGCGCTGGGCTTCATAACCATGGTCATTGCGCTGGTCGGCGGATTGGCGATGCCCCCGCTTTGGGGGCTGTTCGCCTTCGTCTCGAGTTTCATTCCCTATCTCGGGGTCACCTTCATGACCCTCTCTTTGCTCGTCGGCGGGCTGATGACGCATGAAGCGCTCATCGTGGCCATCGCCCCGGCGGTCGCCTTCTTCACCGTTCACCTCGCCATGGAAAATCTGCTGGTGCCCGCCATCCTCGGCCAACGCTTCGATATCAACCCGTTCCTGGTCTTCGTCGCGATCATTTTCTGGACGTGGATGTGGGGTGCTGTCGGAGCGCTCCTCGCCTTTCCGCTTTCGCTGATCGCGATGATCATATTCGAGCAGACCCTGCTGCCGCAGCCGGAACGCCAGTTGCCGGGCTGATCCTTCATGCGCGCGTCTCATAAGACGCGCCGCGCTGTAGGAAAATGTTCGGAGGACTGCAATCGCTCCCCACCTCATCCCTGTGACGAGCACAGGAATGAGGGAATCAAACAAGCGGCGGCGGGTGACCCGAATCTCAACAGGCCTTAGAGCACTTCCAGGAAAAGCGTGTAACGGTTTTCCGTCCGGAAGCGCGTTGGACCAAAGGGTTGGAGCATTTCACCGTTTCCATGAAACAGGAAATGCTCTAGCTCGCTCCGGCCTGCGCATGTTCGTCGAAGAAAAGAGCCTGACTGATCAGCGCCTTCACGGTTTCCGGGTTGAAGGGTTTGGTCACCAGAAAGGCCGGCTCGGGTTTCTTGCCGGTCAGTAGCCGTTCGGGAAAGGCGGTGATGAAGATGACCGGTACGGCCGCCTGCGTCAGGATGTCGTTGACCGCGTCTATGCCCGAACTGCCGTCGGCCAGCTGGATATCCGCGAGCACCATTTTCGGCGATGTCTGGTGATAGAGATCAAGCGCCTCGCGGCGCGTGCGGGCGATCCCGGTGACCCGGTGACCGAGGCTCGTCACCATGTCCTCGATGTCCAACGCGATGAGAGGCTCATCCTCGATGATCATCACGTCGGTCGCGATCTGGCGCGAAATCTCCTCCGAGGCGCTGGTCAGCAGCTTGCCGAAGGCGCCGTGGTCCAGCCCCATGATTTCCGCTGCCTCGCCGGTCGAGAAACCCTCAAGGGCGACGAGAAGGAATGCCTGTCTCTGGGGCGGCGCGATGAGGGAGAGATTGGAAGCCGCCTTCTGCTCCCATGCGAAAGGCGAGGCGAGCTGAGTTCGGTCGATCTTGAGTTTTCCGAACAGGGAACAGAACAGCTTGTAAAGACCGATGCGATCGTTCGACGCGGCCGGGAAAAGCCCCAGGTCGTCGATCAGCGCTTCGAGCACGGCAGAGACATAGGCATCGCCGGCTGCCTGCGAGCCGGTGACGGCACGGGCGTAACGCCGAAGATAGGGGAGGTGGGGCGCAATCCTTGTGGAAAGTGGCATTTAGACCTTCCTAAACTATTGTGCATATCTTGCCGACGGCGCAAGCAGGATACCTCAAATGTTTTGAGCACGTATTCCGGTTTATGGAAAGCCTTGAGAAACAATCGCGGCAAATGAATTGGGCGACCGGCTGCTGCGACCTTGGATGGGATTGGCTGAAGCTTATTCCGACAGGCACGAAAAGCGCCACATCAGGTACCGTGGACCTGAAATGGCGCGGAACTGCAGCCCGCACGGAACGGGAAGATGAAGAAGTCCTCAAAGAAAGGCGCCGTGCCAGCGGGGATCGACCGCGCCGAGACGACGCAACCTCACGGTCAAATCGCTTCGAAGCTGAAGGCGCTCTACCAGACGGTGGAGAACGAACCCGTGCCGCAGCACTTTCTGGACCTTCTGCACCGTCTGGATGAGGCCGAAGAACGACCGCGCGAGTGACGCCGCAGCTTTCACGCTGGCGGCCACCGACAAACCGAGCCGCCCCGGCAGGAGCGCGGCCCGAGAACTATCCGTATCAGCAGCGCGCCGTGTAGCGGCGGCCGTAGCGGTCGCGATAGACGCAATAGCCGGGCTCGTTCGCACGACCGATAAGGGCACCGGCGACACCGCCGACAGCGGCACCTACCGCAGCTCCCCTGACATCATTGGATATGGCACCGCCGATGATACCGCCGGAGGCAGCGCCGATTGCCGCACCTCGTTCCGTTTGCGTGCAGGCAGCCAAGGGAAGGATCAGGCTTGCGACGACGAGTAACTTCTTCATGACGCGTTCCTATTCAGGGTTGACACAGAACTGCTGGAGATGCCGAGCATAGTCTTCGGTGGAAATGCGCACCGAGGCACGGCTGGAGCCGCTGCGGCGCTCATCTGAGCGTCGGTCCCCACTGGTCACAACAGGCGCCGCCAAGGCTTGCATTCCCATCTCCCATGGATGCCGCCGCCGCGGCGCTTGTTATTGTCGCCAAAACGCCGATTGGCGCCTTTTGTTCCGCGCGCGATGACGCCGGCGCGCATGCCTGTTGCCGGAGGGACACGGAGCGGTCGTCATTTATGCGACTGGCGTTCGGCACGTTCCAGAGTTTCGAGCAGCGCCTGGATCCGCTTGTTGTACTTTTCCTCGGAGTGCCGCTGAAGGTCGCGCATCGTCCTGCCGATATGGAGATTCCGATCACGCAGATCGGTCTGATAACGGCCCGCATCGTTTACGGTCTTCCAGATATGTCGCGATGGTATCTTCATTGTCTTCCTGGAGATTCTTTCAATTCGAACAACGCCAAGCGCTTTCGAAGGTTCCTCTCGCTTGCACGTGAAATATAAGTTCGGTTCTATTTGCGGTTCTCTTGGTTAATCAATGCTTTCTGAACCGGGTAGACAACCTCGCACCGCGCAGCCACGGCCGGCCCGGGAACAAAGGCGAGCCGACACGCGTTTCGATTTCGATAACGCTGACAAGGAGATAGCAGATGCTCTATTACGCTCTCGTGTTCCTGATCGTCGCGATCATCGCCGGTGTCCTCGGCTTCGGCGGAATTGCCGGCGCATCGGCGGGAATTGCGCAAGTCCTGTTCTTCCTGTTCCTCATATTCCTCGTGATCTCGCTCGTAGCGGGTCTCATCCGCCGAACGTGAGCCTCCAGGCGGGGCTTGCCGCCCGCAAAAAAGGTGCCGATCGATAAGGGGTGGAGCTCTCGTCTCCACCCCTTTCCAGTTGTGGTGTGACGCTCTGTTCCCTTGCCCTGCCGGGTTCGCTTGGCTATTCATGCGAATATCCGCCGCGCATGTCAGGACACCATCTCCCATGAAATCCCTGGAAGTTGTCGTCGTGAAGTGACGCGGCACGGCGGCATGACGGATAGGAGCATCTGCACATGAAGACGGACGTAGTGGTTCTCGGTGCCGGCATTGTCGGGATTTCCAGCGCGATCCATCTGGCTCGGCTTGGAAAGTCGGTGGTGCTTCTGGATCGGCGCGGCGCCGGGGAGGAAACGTCCTTCGGCAATGCAGGCCTGATACAGCGCGAGGGCGTCTTCCCTTACGGCTTCCCGCACAATTTTGGAGCGCTTTTCCGTTACGCCCTGAACAACACGATCGACGCCAGCTATCACTTCCGTGCGCTGCCCAGTCTCGTGCCGTTCCTCGCGCGCTACTGGTGGCACTCGGGCTTCACCCAGCACCAGAAGATAGCTCATCTTTATGCACCGCTTATCGAACATTCGATCGCGGAACATCAGGACCTGATCGACGCGTCCGGCGCCGGCGACCTCATTCGCAAGGATGGTTGGATGAAGGTTTTCCGCACCGAAAAGGAGCGGGACGCGGCCTATAAGGACGCAGAACGGCTTTCCGCCGGGTTCGGAGTCAATCACCAGAAGCTTTCGACCAGCGAGCTGAAGACGATCGAACCATCCATCCAGGTCGAACTCGCCGGCGGCCTGCGCTGGACGGATCCGTGGTCGATCCGCGATCCGCACAGCCTGAACAAGGCATATCTCGCCTACTTCCAGTCGCTCGGCGGCCGGCTCGTTTCCGGCGATGCCGCGACACTGGAGCACATTCTGGAAGGGGCGGGCTGGCGTGTCGCCACACCGGACGGCCCGTTGGAGGCGCGGGAGGTCGTCGTCGCGCTCGGGCCGTGGGCCGACACGGTGACGCGAAAGCTCGGCTATCATTTCCCGCTTGCCGTGAAGCGCGGCTACCACATGCATTACGGCGCCCGGGAGGGCGCTCAACTCAACAACTGGGTGCTCGACGCCGAGAAGGGATATTTCCTGGCGCCGATGCTGCGCGGTATCCGGCTGACGACCGGCGCCGAGTTCGCACTGCGCGACGCGCCGAAAACGCCGGTGCAGCTGACGCGGGCGGAGCGGGTCGCTCGCGAATTCTTCCCGCTCGCCGAGCGGCGCGACGAGGAGCCGTGGATGGGCGCGCGGCCCTGCACGCCCGACATGATGCCCGTTATCGGCAAGGCTCCGCGACACGAAGGCCTCTGGTTCGCCTTCGGCCACGCGCATCACGGCATGACGCTAGGGCCGGTCACCGGCCGCGCGCTGGCACAGGCGATGACGGGTGAGAAGCCCGTAATCGACATCGCGCCGTATCGGCCGGAGCGCTTCCTCGCATAGAGGATGAGGAGGAGTGTGTTCGATGGTTTGCTAAAACCATCGTGATCTGGAGCGCCCTTTGTGCCTCCAACTGACCACGGGCTCACCAGAGGCATAAAAAGACGGGGGCGAGATTGTCGGCCCCCGCCTGTCGCCTGAACTTTCGATCAGATGCAATTTCCCTTGTAGAGGTATTTGGCGACGTCCGGCTCGGCGATGTTCGCCTTGGTCGCGGTTACGGTGCCGGTGCCTATCGGCGTCTCGACGGGCTCGCCTTTGACGGCAGCGACGGCCTGCTTGAAGCCAATATAACCCATCTCGAAGGGCTGCTGGATGACGAGAGCGTCGAGCAGACCTTCGTTCAGGGCCTCGATCTCGGCATCGTCGGCATCCACTGCGACGGCGACGACGCTGTCGGCGGTCTCGGTTGAACGAATGCCGCCGGCGACGCCGATCGCGGGGTTGTTGGACTGCGATACGACGCCGATGAGGTCGGGATGGGCGCTCATGAGCGACACGAAGGCCTGCTGCGCCTTCGGTATGTCTTCACTGGCAAACTGATTTCCGATGTAGGTAAGGTTCGGATGATTTTTGATCTCTTCCTCGAAGCCCCTGATCCGGGCATCGACGGTGGAGATGCCGGGAATGCTGTTGATCTGCGCCACCTTGCCGGCCTTTCCTTCCAGTGCTTTCGCCAGCGCCTTGGCGGTTTCCCGGCCGACACTTTCATTGTCGGTGCCGACCACGGCAGCCAGTACAGAGGGGTCATCAAGGGTGGTGTCGACGGCAACGATCTTGGCACCGTTGGCCGCCGCCTCCATAAGCGGCGCGATCAGTGCGGTCGAGCTCGTCGGATCGAGCACGATGGCGGAAGGACTCGTCGCCATGACGGAGTTCAATACGGGGATTTGTTCGGAAGCTGAGTAAGTCGGGGCGGCCTGGATGTTGACCTTCACGCCTAGCTCCTCGGCGGCGGCGCGGGCGCCGCAGGCGATGGCCTCATGGAAGCCGCTGTTCCGCTGGCCGAGAACCAGCGACACGCTGATGTCGTCCGAAGCCGCGGCGACTGTTGCCGACAGCGTGGTGGCGGCAAGCAGGAAAGCAAGTCTCTTGGTCATCTTCGTCATTGTGTTCCCTCTTGTGGTTGTGGTTGGAGGTCAGGAGGAGCGGGAGCGGCGTCGGTACTGGTCGAGCAGCACGGCCGCGAGAAGGACGATGCCCACAGCGACTTCTTGCCAGAAGCTCGGCAGGCCGACGATGATCAGGCCCGAAGCCAGGACGACAGGGATGAACACCCCGGCTGCCGTACCGTACATGGAGCCGACGCCGCCGAAGAGGCTTGCGCCACCGAGGACGACAGCCGTGATCGCCTTCAGATTGTCCATGGCATGGCCCGAAATCGTCGTGGACGAGAAGCGGGCGAGGGTGAGATAGCCGGCCAAGCCGGCACAAACGCCGGAAATCACATAGATCGATACGATATGCCGATCGACCTTGATGCCGGCGCGGCGCGCGCCTTGCTCGTTGGATCCGACTGCATAGGTATAGAGGCCGAAGCGGGTCATATGCAGAGCGATGCCGGCGATGGCCGTAAAGACGCAGGCGATCAGCACGATGACCGGAATGCCCCCGAGACGACCGATGCCGATCGAGGTAACGATTGATCGAGGCACCCCGGTCAGGTCGACGCCGCCGGTCATCAGCCGGGCCAACCCGAGCGCGATGCCCATGCTGGCAAGTGTGACGATCAGCGGCGTAAGCCGGGCTCTGGCGATGAGGAGGCCGTTGACGAGCCCCCAGATCGCTCCGGAGGCAAGCGACACGACAAGCCCGAGCACCGGCACCCAGGACGCATCCGAGCCAGTTGCACGCATGGCGATCAGCGACGCGACGCTTGAGAAGACAAGCACGGCGCCAACCGACAGATCGATACCGGAGGCGATGATGACATAGGTCATGCCCACGGCGAGGATCATCATCATCGAAGCCTCGATCGCCATGTTCCGCAGGTTGATACCGCTCAGAAACGCGGCGGGCGCCATGACCGTGAAGATCGCTATGATGATGATAAGCGAACCGAAGATCATCAGTTCCGGACCGTCCAACAGCCGGCGGATCAGGGGCTTTGGCGGCGAAGTGTCATGCAGCATGGAAGGCTGGTCCTTGGTCGTCGTGTGGTCGGATGCGGTTTCGACGGTCATGCCGCGGCTCCTTCGCGTTCGAGGGCGCCGGTCATCGCTGCGACGAGCTCGTCGGAGGTAACCGCACCGGTGGCATAGGTCGCAACGCGACGACCGTGGCGAAGCACGGTGACGCGGTCCGACACCGCAAGGACATCCGGCATGCTGTGGCTGATGAGCACGACGGAGATGCCGGTGTCTCGAACGCGGCGGATGAGGTCGAGCACGTTGCGCGTCTGCGCAACGCCGAGCGCTGCGGTCGGTTCGTCCATGAACACCACCCGTTTCGCCCACATCAGCGCGCGTGCAACCGCGATGCCCTGACGCTGTCCACCGGAGAAATTGGCGACGGCCGCGCGCAGGTCGGGAACGCGCACGCCCAGACGGGTAAAGGACTCCTGGGCCCTGCGCCGCATCAGCGTCTTGTCAAGAAAGCCGAGGCGGCCCATCAGTCCGGGGGCGGCGATCTCGCGGCCGAGATAGAGGTTCTGCACCGCATTGAGATCGACCGCCAGCGATAGGTCCTGGTAAACGGTTTCGATGCCGTGTGTGCGTGCGTCGAGCGGGCTGTCGAAATGGACCGGCTTTCCATCGACAAGGATCTCGCCGCTGTCCGGCTGGAGCACGCCGGAAAGAATCTTGGTCAAGGTCGATTTGCCGGCACCGTTGTCGCCGATGAGGGCGACGATTTCGCCCTCATGGACATCGAAACTTGCGCCTTGCATGGCGCGCATCTGCCCGAAGCTTTTTTCGATATTGCGAGCTGCGAGGATCGGGGTTGTCATGGCAGTCTCCAGACTAGAAAAGCGATCATGGTTCGTCGGGCTCCAACAACGTTCAGGTGCGCGTTGCACGGTCGGCGCCACCCGACGGTGCTTTCCGCCCGCCTCCATGGCGGGTGTCGGTTCGAAAGCAGCAGCAGTCAGTTGGCGAGGCCACACCACTCGACGATGGCGCGGGCATAGATGCGGGCGCATTCTCGCCATTCGCGCATGTTGATGCGTTCATCGACAGCATGAGCGTAGCGGATGTTCCCGGGGCCGAGCACGATCGCTGGAATGCCCTGAGCCTGAAGGAAGGACGCATCGCTTACGGCATTGAAGGAAGCGGTTTTGGCCCGCCCTGGGGGGAGGGCACCCAGCACTGCGGAACGGGCCTCGACGAGCACGTCTACAAGTGGGTGATCCGTCGGAACGTCTGCAGCAGGCCAGTGGCTGCGCCAGGTGAATCTCGGCGGGTTGTCGCGAAGCCAGGGGTCGAGTTGGGCCGCGTGGTGCACATGGCGCTCGATTTCAGCCTTCACCGCCTCGGGGTCTTCTTGCGGCGCGTACCAGACGAGGTAGCCGACATAGGCGTGGTCGGCCATGTAGCCGACGCTCGGAACGCCGACATCGCCGTGGAACACGCCCGGCACGAGCGAAAACAGCCCCGGCGGAAAGGCCGGATGGCGTTTGCTGATACCCCACTCCTGTTCGAGATCCTGTAGCGCTTGCACGACCTTGATCAGTTTCTCGACGGCGTTGACGCCGGCGCTCGAGCCTTCGCCGCCGGCGCGGATAGCGGCCCCGCGGTTGCCGGCATGGGTGCCATGACCCTTGACCGAAATTTCAAGGTTGAAGTTGCCGGCCGAGACGGGAGCGATCGTCAGCGGCTCGGGTTGGGAGGAGGGTTCGGCAACGATGACCGCATCGGCCCGGAAGCCGGCCTTGATCACGGCTGTCGTGCCGTTTTCGTGGTCCATCGTCTCTTCGCCGACGACGGCATGGACCTGCAGGTCGCCCTTCAGCAGGACGCCGGCCTCCTTGAGCGCCGCGATGGCGAGACAGGCAGCGGCAAGGCCGCCCTTCATGTCGGTGGATCCGAGAGCGAAGAGCTCCTCTCCGCGCCGTACCGGCTTCCACGGATCTCCGGAAATCCAGGCTTCGGGCTTGAACGGAGCGACCGTGTCGACATGGCCGTTGAAGAGCAGGGAGCGCCCGCCGCCGGTGCCCTTCAATACTGCCGCCAGATTGACCCGCTGCGGATCGACTGCGATGTCATGGAGTTCGAAGCCGAGGTTGAAGAGATAGGCGCCGATGAGGCGCGTACAGGCCGTCTCTCCGCCGATCACGGTTTCACGGGCAATGCCGGGAAAGCCCGGATTGATGCTGTTGACCGACACAAGCTGCTCAAGAAGGTGCTCCGCGCCGGGGGCGAGGCGGGCAATCGCGTCGTCGATGCGTTCAGAAAGTGCAGAAGCCTGCACGCCTATTTTGGGTGAGTGCATTTCCGGTCCCAAGTTTTCGTTCCCGCAGGCCGTTTCTTGTTCTCGGCCGGCGCCAGGAGGCTTGCCGGCCGCTCGCCCTAGGCGCGGTCCTGTCGAATGAAAAATTGCGCAATTGTCAGACATCTGTCAACAAAAAATATGAGCGACCGATCTCAGGAACGCGCAAACGGGCGCTGCGTTAAGCCGGCCGGGCCTGACTCGGCTGCAACGGCAAGTGATTTATTCGGGCGGAGACGAAAGCTCATGTGCATGTCAGTTGTCTTACAACAAGGTGATTTGAGGCCGCGCCTTTATGAGGAGAGGCGATGGTCATAGCTTTTTTTGTTCTGGCGCCGGAACCAACCTGGTCTTCGCGTGTTTCTCCTCCGGCTGACCGCGAGAGTCGGCCGGCTTGGGCTTTGCCCGGCCGCGGGAGGAGTTTCAAACACGATGAGCAAGCACACGGTGGAGTTTGCCGGCGAGGCTGTCGGTGCGCTGATCCCGGAGAACGGCCGATTGCGGTTCATGGCCGTGAAATTCAGCGTCTGGTCCCTGGAAGGCCAGTTGTTCGCGACGCCGGACGAAGCCCGTAAGGCCGTTGCTGTCATTCATGGCCTGAAGGAGGGTAGGTCGGTCTTCGACAACCGTCCGCTCCCCTTGGGTGGGTATCAGACAACCCCAATTTCCGAACTGCGCTGATCGGGCGGCCATTGGCGGCTCCGATCATCGTTCGCGCACATCGACCCGGTCTCGTGGCCGGTCTTCTCCTGGATCTTCATTCTTCTGCGACGTAGCGTCCGCGTCGAACTCGTCCGGCGCCTTCCACTGCAACGCCACCTCCAGCCGGCCGAGGACAAAGAGCACGACGAGGCTCGCAATGGCGGCGAAGGCCGCTATCAGCCAGAAGCCGAACCCAACCCCGAGACCGACGGCGCCGGCAAGCCACATGCCAGCGCCGGTCGTCAGGCCCTTCACCTCACCCTTCGAAAAGACGATCATGCCGGCGGCGAGAAAGGCCACTCCCGCGGTTACGGCTTCCACGACGCGAATGGGATCGATGCGCACCTCGGGGCCGGAAAGGCTTTTCATGTGCACGCTTTCGATGGCGACCACCGCGAAGATCGCGGAGGCGAGGCTGACGAGAATGTGGGTCCTGAGCCCGGCCGGCCGCTGCCGCTTTTCACGCTCGACGCCGATCATTGCACCGAGCAGGATGGCGCCGAAGAGCCGCGCGAATATCACTGAATAAGGTGTTTGGGTATCGACAAGGATGTCGTTAAAGACTTCGTTCATGAAAGACGAACGCGCTCCGTCACTCGACCGCTCGGGGCGGATCTGATTGCAGAAGTGCGGGATGGCGCGGCAAAGCGCGTCATCCCGCTCGACTTCATCCCGCTCGACAAGGGGCGTTCGTCGATCTACTGCGCAGGAGTGCTCTGCGGCTGGGCCGGCGTGGCAGGTGCTGCCGGTGCAGCTGGCGTCTCGGGCGCTGCCGGGGTCTGGGTCTCAGGTGCTGCCGGCGCCGTCGTTCCTCCGGCGGGCGGCGTCGCCTGGTCCGTAGGTGCGGCCTGATCGGCAGGCGCGGGCTGATCCGTAGGCGCGGCGGCCGGCGGGGTCGTCTCGGATTGGCTCGGCGTGACCGGCTCGTTCTCGGCGTCCCTGGTCAGCTCTGCCGGCAGCCAGGCGATCAGCGCGAGTATCAGGCCAGCAAGAATGATGACCAGCAATGGCCAACTGCTACGGCGCGATCTGGTCACGGGCGCTTCCGGGTCCCGCGGCGTCGGTTGGCCGGTGGCAGGATCGAGCGGCGGTTTCTCCCGCAATTCTTCGTGCTGGTTCATGACATACATCCTTTCTCTCCGTCACCCCGCCTGCAAATCGCCTTTGCATAGATCCCCAAATCAGCATGACCAAAGGGGAGGGGTTCCGTGCCACCGCAAGTAAATTGCGGCCTCGTCGCGCCCCGGTGGGCACGCGACGCAACGATTAACGTCCGGCAGGCTGCAAGGTTCCGTTGTGTCCGCGACCGTGCCGCCGGTCTCCGACAACCTTGCCGGGAGATCCGCAACCGCCGGCCGCGTTTTGTCATAAAACAGTCACAAAGGCAGCTGACCGTCCGCGGTGGCATGGCTGGGGCATCTGTTGCGGAGGATCGAGATGGATGTCGAAGGCATCACCACGGCCAAAGCCCTGACACGCGACAGGCGAATACAGGGCGATTTCCACTACGCCCTTCTCGTCATCTGCTCCTGCATCGTGCTGTTGACGTCGATCGTCATCGCCGATCGGCTTTTCGGCATCGACTACTACGACCTCGTACGCGACCCCAACGCGATTGCCGGGCAGCCGAAGTATTTCGGGTTGGTCTCCAACCTCGGCGTCATTTTCTGGTTTACGGGAGGAATTGCGGCTCTCCAGGCCTATTGGTCCGGCGCCGGCTTCGGCGCGCCGCATCTGCGACGCACGCTTCTCGCCGGCGGACTCTTTTCGGGCCTGATGGGCATCGACGATCTCCTGATGCTTCACGAGGCGATTGCCACGGCGGGCGTCCCGGAGCCGCTTGTCCTTGTTCCCCATATGCTGTTGCTCGCGACGCTCTGTTATCACGCCTGGTTTATCCGCCGGGATATTCAGTGGGTCCTTCTTGCCGCCGCCGTCGCCTCGCTCGGCTGTTCCTTCCTGGTGGACGCGGTCTCGGAGCACTTCGCCGGACTGGTTTTCGTCGAGGAGGGCTTCAAGATCCTCGGCATCATGTTCCTGGCCGTCTTCCTCAGCCTCACGAGCCATGCGGCACTGAAAACGAAGCGCCGCTGAAACGCAGCCGGTAGGGGGAATACGGGCCTGTTGCAGGCGCTTCCAAATCTGCTAGATCATAACGACCTTGGGCCGCGTCGGCCTAAAATCACGAGCGTGGTCGATTCGAACAGGTTGAGAAGCGGGATGCGGGCTGAAAAGCGCACACACTTTTCCTCGTCCCGCTCTACACCATCCTCTGGGATAGGGGCTGAAGACGATGCAGATGGCGAGATTGGCTTGCACTGGTCTGATCCTTGCCGTGTCGGGGGCTGAAAGGCTCCATGCCGAACCGCTTTATACGGTGGCCGACCTTGGAGCCGCGCTTGGCAGATGCTGGACTCCGCCGCAAGGCTTCACGGATTCCTTCGTCACCCTTAGGTTCGGGTTCCGCGGCGACGGTACGTTGATGGGCCCGCCCCGGCCGACTGCGATCAAGGTGAACGGCGACGAAAAGCAGCGGCAGGCATTCGTGACCGCCGCCACCGAGGCGCTGCAGAATTGCGTGCCGCTGGAATTTTCGAAATCACTCTCCGACGAGATCGCAGGCAACGTGTTCACGTTGCAGTTCAAGTCGGCGGAGTGACACGCGGAAGCGCCGGATCAGCTGGCGCTTCCCGTCTTGCGGAAATCAGCTTCAGCCATGGCGCCAGGTGAAAGACCGACATCAGCAAATACATGCTACTCATCCCGTTCAGCAGCGAAGCGCCCTGTATCGAAGCGCCCTGTATCGATGAGCAGATATCCGCATCGCCGCCGGCGGCCAGAAGCGCCATAACCGCGAAAGTCGGTGCGGCGGCGAAGCCCAGCCAGTCGCCGAGGCCTCGCACGACGGTACCCGTTTCAAGCCGCATCGGACGGTCACCTTTGGGCATATTCGTCGTGGCGGCGCCACCAGATGCCGTTCTCGTTGCGTCCGAGGGGAGCCCGGTCGAGCCACTGATACATGCCCCATAGCCCATCCAGTCCACGCGCATAGCTGGAATAGGTGTGATAGACGATTCCGTCCTCGAGCGCGAAGGCGCTGACGCCGGGCCTGTCGCGTGTATAGGTGGCGACGTCGGTTCCCGTCATGGCTGCGATCTGTGCGACCGGCCCCTCGCTGCCGCTCGGGTCCCAATCCCGGACTGTCCTGCCCGCGAGCGGCTCAGATGCCGGTTGTTCGGGGATTGGCGGCTCGCGGCGAAAATTATACTCGATGCCGCCCTCGCGCTGTTGTTGTTCGGTGAACCAGACGCAGAAATCGCGGTTGAAGTCGCCATCGTCCGAAGAAGCCCAGGGGAAGCTCCATCCCAGCCGCTGCTTATAGGCCTTGAGCTTCGCAAGCGGCGCGCGCGAAACCGCGGAGAAGGCGACGTCGTGGTTTTCGAGATGAGCGACGATCCCGTTGAACCCATCGGCGATCGCAGAGCAGGACGGGCAGCCGGCCGTATAGTCGGGGCCGAACATGAAATGATAGACGAGGAGTTGCGAGCGCCCCTTGAAGAGGTCGCGCAGCGAGGCCTCGCCCTCGTCGGTTTCGAACCGGTACGCCTTGTCGATCCGTACCCAGGGCAATTCCCGGCGCCACCGCGCCAGCTCGTCGCTTCGCCGCGTCAGGTTCTTTTCGGCCTCGAGCAGGTCGAGCCGCGCTGCCAGCCATTCTTCCCGTGTTCCGATTGCATGTGCCGTCATCATTCTTCTCCTTTGGCCATTTGTCGTCGTACATTGCCCGGGGGCGGGTTGTTCGACCGACAGGAACCCAGACTAGAGCCGGAGATCGCATGGTGAGAGTGACAAGTGTGACGGGATTTCGATGGACTCGCTGATCACCGCTGCGGCACGGGCGCTCGCGGCCGGCGATCTGCTCGGCGTACTGAACCGCGTGGCTTTGCGCGACGACGCGCATGCGCTCGCGCTTCGGGGCATTGCGATGGCGCAGCTCGGAGACTTCGGCCGGGCGAAGACTCTTCTCAGAAGCGCTGCGCATGCCTTCGGCCAGAGACAGGCGGTGGCGCGCGCGCGCTGCATCGTCGCCGAGGCCGAGATTGCGCTCGTCTCGCGGGATCTCGGCTGGCCCACGAAAACGCTCGAAGCGGCGAGGTCGACGCTCGAAGCGCATGGCGATCACGTCAATGCAGCGCATGCGCGCAATCTCGAGGCCCGGCGCCTGCTTCTCATCGGCCGCCTGGACGAGGCAGAACGCGCGCTTGCAGAGCTGGACTCCGGCATGGCGCTCCCCCCGGCGACGCGGGCGGCCCGCGAACTCGTCGTCGCCGGCATCGCCATACGGCGTCTGCAGGCGAAAGCCGCGCGGATAGCGCTCGCCCGAGCCGAACGCGCCGCGCGCGAAGCCAATATCCCGGCACTGACGGCCGAGGTCGAAAGCGCATCGCTCGTGCTCGATGCGCCCGTCGCGCGCCTGATCGGCAGCGGTGGCGAGCGCTCTCTCCTCATCGAGGAAGTGGAAACGC
This sequence comes from Sinorhizobium sp. P24N7, assembly GCF_042436655.1. Taxonomy (NCBI): domain Bacteria; kingdom Pseudomonadati; phylum Pseudomonadota; class Alphaproteobacteria; order Hyphomicrobiales; family Rhizobiaceae; genus Sinorhizobium; species Sinorhizobium sp. P24N7. The sequence continues at coordinate 60,288 of NZ_JBHMIW010000007.1, forward strand.
TGCTCGCGTCGGGAGCGCTCGTGGTGGATGCCTGCCGCAATGTGGTGCGGGACGAAAGGCTGGTCGTCTCGCTCGCGACGCGCCCGGTGCTCTTCGCGCTTGCCCGCGCGCTCGGCGAAGCCTGGCCGGCAGACGTGCCGAGAGCCACGCTCCTCGCACGCGCCTTTCGGGCAAGACATGCGGACGAATCGCACCGCGCCCGGTTGCGCGTGGAGATCGGACGGCTCCGCACGGAACTTCATGCGCTGGCGCAGGTGTGGGCGACGAAACAGGGCTTTGTGCTTTCGCCGCGGCGCGCGGGCGCGGTCGTCGTGTTGACGCCGCCGGTAGAAGAGCAGCATGCGGCGGTGCTTGCCCTGCTGGCCGACGGAGAGTCGTGGTCGAGCTCGGCACTGGCGATTGCGCTCGGGGCGAGCCCGCGCACCGTGCAGCGCGCACTCGAGCAGCTTGCGTCGGCCGGCAAGGTACAGTCCTTCGGCCGCGGACGGGCGCTTCGCTGGATGACCCCGCCCGTCCCGGGCTTCCCGACAGTCTTGTTACTCCCGGGCCCGCTACCGAGCGACTAGGATGCGAGACACCTACAGCGACGAGGATGGAAAAATGAAACGATCGAAAGCCGAAATTCTCCAGGAGTACGGACCTTTCCCGAACACCGAGCAGGTGGCCGGCGTCACCTTCGACGGCCGGCACGTCTGGTTCGCGTCCGGCGACAGGCTGAACGCCCTGGATCCGGTGAGCGGCAAGACGGTGCGCTCGATCGATGTCGCCGCACATGCGGGAACGGCCTACGACGGTCGGCATCTGTTCCAGATTGCGGAAGATCGTATCCAGAAGATCGATCCGGAGACCGGCCGCGTGCTTGCCACCATTCCGGCGCCTGCCGAGGGCGGCGATTCAGGCCTGGCCTGGGCGGAAGGAACGCTTTGGGTGGGCCATTATCGAGGGCGGAAGATCCACCAGGTGGATCCCGACACCGGGAAGATTCTCCGCACCATCGAATCCAACCGGGTCGTCACCGGCGTCACCTGGGTCGATGGCGAGCTCTGGCATGCCACATGGGAAGGCGACGAGAGCGACTTGAGACGCCTTGACCCGGAAACGGGAGAAGTCCTCGAAACGCTCGAAATGCCCCCGGGTGCAGGCGTTTCCGGCCTTGAATCCGATGGCGGCGATCGCTTTTTCTGTGGCGGAGGAAGCAGCGGGAAGGTGAGGGCCGTGCGCAGGCCAAGCCGGGTTTCCGCATAGAGGGTCACGGAGATGGACGGCAATGAAGGTCCCAGAGCGTTTAGAAGGGACAATCGCGTTGACTCTGGGACCTTCAGACGACGTGGACGGCTGACGAGGATGCCGCGTGGTCGTCTCAGAGCGATATGCGTCACGAGGAGCAGCGTGCAATGGTTCTAGGACCTTTAACCTTCCCGTGTAGGACCAAGGTCCGATACCGCGACCACGCCGGAACAAAGCTCGCGGCAGGCGATTCTTCACGAGAAGGGATTCGTAGCTGGAGTAGCTCTCATGACAATTGTCCTCGTCAAGAGCTCCGTTGCATTGGGTGTTGCGGTTTTTTTGGCCGCGGCTCCTGTCCAAGCGCAAAGCACAAACGAAATCGGCGCTGCCGGTACGACGGTGGTCGCTGCCGCAGGACCCGTCGAGGGTGCGGCGATCGACCCACCGCCGCGAGGCGTGACGCAATACGTCGAACTGCAGCCGCTTCCGCAACGGCCGCTTGTGCTGCAGGAGCAGATATCCGTTGGCAAACCGGTGCCTGAAACAGTCTTTCTCAATACGGTTCCGGCCGACAGGCGCTATGGCTTTGCGGTGGTCAACGAGAAGCGCGTCATCGCGGATGTGAAGAGCCGCACCGTCGTGCAGGTGGTCAAATAGGCGTGGCGAGCGCTATAGCGCCCCGCCGGTGACCGGGTTCACTTCGGGTTTCTCACTCGTGTCCTTTGCCCCGGGAGGCTGGACCGTTGGTGGTGCGATCGACTCCTCGTCCCGGTGCTTCTTTCGGTTTGCCGGCTGAAGAATATCGGCTGGTTCAGACTGTTCAGGGGTCGCATTGGTATCCTTGGTACTCATCGTCTTCTCCTTTCGGCAGAATGAAAACGGGCCAGCCGCGGCGGAGTTCCTGATGCGGGGCGCCTGGGTACGGCGATTATAGCGACGTCTTCAAGGAACTACGCGGCACCGAGGTGAGCTTGCGGCCGCGGCGCGTCCGCCTCGGTCACGACCGCCATGACATAGGATGAATGCGTCGGAACACCCATCTGCGAGTGGAAGCGCTGCTGGATCGCGTTAAAGAAGCTGGACCCACTCCATGAACAATCCATAGACAAGGCCGATGAGGGAGCAGCCGGCTAAGACTGTCAGCATGCCGATTTTGAACCGGAACACCGCGACCATCGCGCCGACGGTCAGAATGAGAGAGGCCAGGTTCACGGAACTCAGAACCGGCACATCGACCGTCATGCCGAATCCGCGCGCTTCACAGAGTTCGCGAAAGAGCACGTGCAGCGCGAACCAGACCGCCAGATTCAGGATGACCCCGACGACCGCCGCGGTGATTGCCGCCAGCGCGGCGGACAGAGCCCTGTTGCTGCGCATCGTTTCCATGAACGGCGCGCCGAGGAAAATCCAGAGAAAGCAGGGCACGAAAGTCACCCAGGTCGTGAGCAGCGCGCCCAGCGTGCCAGCGAGCAACGGATGAAACAGACCGGGGTCGCGGTAGGCGCCCATGAAGCCCACGAACTGGGTGACCATGATCAACGGCCCTGGCGTTGTCTCAGCCATGCCGAGGCCGTCCAACATCTCGCCGGGCTTCAGCCAATGATAGTGCTCGACGGCTTGTTGAGCGACATAGGAGAGAACCGCATAGGCGCCGCCAAAGGTGACCATCGCCATCTTCGAAAAGAAGATCGAGATGTCGGTAAAGACATTGCCTGGGCCAAAAAACGCGGCAAGTGCAAGCACCGGAGCGAACCACAAAAAGAGAGCGACACCGGCAACCTTGATCGACCAACTGATTGGGGGGCGTGCATGGGGCGGAATCTCTTCGCCAAGCGCGGTCTCGATATCAGCGACTTGCCTGCTGCCTACTTTTCCGTGTCCGTTGCCCGCCTGAAAGGCAGCCCAGCCGGCTCGACCGCCGACAAAGCCGATGAGACCCGCAGCGAGGACGACCAGTGGGAAGGGGGCGCGGAACAGGAAAAGCGCGATGAATGCCCCGGCAGCAAGGGCTATCATGGTGCTGTTCCTGAGCGCCCGACGGCCGATACGAAGAACCGCTTCGAGCACGATCGCCAGAACCGCGGCTTTCAATCCGAAGAAGAGCGCCTGAACGGCGCCGACATTTCCGAGGAGGGCGTAGATCCAGCTCAGCACCATGATGGCGACGGCGCCGGGGAGTACGAATAGGGCCCCTGCAACCAGACCGCCCTTGGTCTTGTGCATGAGCCAGCCGATATAGATGGCTAGCTGCTGCGCCTCCGGCCCTGGCAGTAGAGTGCAATAGTTCAGCGCATGCAGAAATCGGGTCTCGCCGATCCAGCGCTTCTCCTCGACAATGATGCGATGCATCATCGCAATCTGTCCGGCTGGGCCACCGAAGCTCAAAGCCGCCACGCGTGCCCAGACCCGGAGCGCCTCGCCAAAGGAAATACCGTGGCTCAAAGACTGACCTTGAGCGGATGTGGTCGTGTTCTTTGCAGTTTCGGTCAATTCACGCTCCCTTCTTCGGCGACAGCCATTGTGTATCTCATCAGTCGCGTCACGGCACCACGATAGAAGGCGTCGTACGGAAGTAAGCCTGCCTCAACTTGTTCATTGTCGCCCGCGTTCATGCGCGACAGCCCCAGCGAGCGGCGAGAAGGCCCGGTGCTTGCGGAGAAAGATCGAGGCGAGCCGCGTCGGCGCCGGATTACCCTGACATCAAGGTGGAGCTCTACAGCGATAACGGGATGCGCAACATCGTGGAGAAGCGCTTCGATGCCGGCGTTCGTTTGGGAGAGAGCGTAGACCCGCCAAGGACCTGCTGCGGCGTCACCTCACCTGCTGCCACGCTCGAACAGACCGCTCTGCCTCAGGCTCAACGGACGCTCACGACCGCTCGCCGCTCCGGCTGAGTTTGGCTGCGATGGCGGAACGAATCTCCTGGTTTCAACGTCTTCCCCTCTAGGAAACCAGCGCGTTTACTCTACTTCATAGGCCGCCATGGAGGATGTATGACAGACAGTTCAAGTGCAAAAGCGAAGACCGGGGTTGAGGGACTCGACGACGTTCTGTCCGGCGGGCTCTCACGCGGCCGCGTCTTCCTGCTCGAAGGGGCTCCTGGGTCGGGGAAGACGACGGTCGCATTGCAGTTCCTCCTCGAAGGCGCCAGCATTGGCGAGCGCTGTCTCTACATTACGCTTTCGGAAACCGAGGAGGAACTGCGCGACAGTGCCCTCTCGCATGGGAAGGACATCGGCGATCAGGTCGAGATTTTCGAGCTCGTTCCGCCGGAAAGTCTTCTTGATGCCGACCAGCAGCAAAGCCTCCTGTACTCCTCCGACTTGGAGCTCGGGGAGACCACAAAGCTCATCTTCGAAGCCTTCGAGCGGGTGAAGCCCCATCGGGTGGTGATCGACAGCCTCTCGGAGATCCGGCTGCTGGCCCAGAGTTCACTGCGCTACCGCCGCCAGATCCTTGCGCTGAAGCACTTTTTCTCGCGCTCGGACGCAACGGTTCTGCTTCTCGACGACATGACCTCCGACGCCATGGACAAGACTGTCCATAGCGTGGTGCATGGTGTCATCCACCTTGAGCAGCTTGCTCCGGACTACGGGTCTGAGCGTCGCCGGTTGCGGGTTCTCAAATATCGTGGGCAGGCGTTCCGCGGTGGCTATCATGACTTCATCATCAAGACCGGCGGCGTGGCGGTCTTCCCGCGGCTGCGCGCCTCGGAGCACAGGTCGGGCTTTCAGCGGACCGTACTGGCGAGCGGCATCAGTCAATTCGACGATCTCCTCGGCGGCGGCATCGCACGCGGCTCCAGCACGCTGCTGATCGGCCCTGCCGGCACCGGCAAGAGTCTGTTTGCACTACAGTTCGTCGAGGCCGCGATCCGGCGTGGCGAGCGGGCGGCGATCTTCGTCTTCGACGAGGAACTGGGGCTGCTGTTTGCCCGCACGAAGGAGACGGGGCTCGACCTGGAGGCCCTGCGCGACAAGGGCCTGATCCACATCGAACAGCTCGACGCCGCCGAACTGTCACCCGGCGAGTTCGCCCAGCGCGTAAGGGACAGGGTAGCCGGCTTCGACGCCAAGACAGTCGTCATCGACAGCATCAACGGCTATCAGGCTGCGATGCCTGAGGAGAACGCACTTATCCTGCACATGCATGAGCTGCTGCAATATTTGAACAGGCAGGGTGCCAACACCTTTATCACCGTCGCACAGCACGGCCTCGTTGGCGACATGAAGTCGCCGGTGGACGTGACGTACCTTGCAGATACAGTCATCCTGCTGCGCTACTTCGAGGCGGAGGGTCGGGTTCGCCGGGCGATCTCGGTGATCAAGAAGCGCACCGGACAACACGAGGATACGATCCGTGAATACAAGATCGGAACAAAGGGGTTGACGCTCGGCGAACCCCTTTCCGGGTTCCAGGGAGTCCTGCGTGGTGTTCCTGTTTTCGTGGGAGACCGACAGCCCCTTTTGCAAACACTTGACGAGGATGGCGCCCATTCCTGAGCGAGATGTGTTTGGCCTGATCCACGCCCCGCTGGGCCGCGACGGGCAGATTGCGGCGGCGTTGCTGCAGGAAGCGGGCTTGGCTGCAAAAATTGCCTCGACCCTGGACGTGCTGGTGGCGGACTTGAACGAGAACGCCGCCTTCGCCGTGATGACCGAAGAGGCGTTGCGGTCGGTCGACCTGCGTCCGCTTGTCTCGTGGATCGAGACGCAGCCGAGTTGGTCCGACCTTCCCTTCATTATACTCACCGCGCGCGGCGGTGGTCCTGAGCGAAACCCAGCCGCCGCCCGACTATCGGAAGTCCTCGGCAATGTCAGTTTCGTCGAGCGGCCCTTCCACCCGACGACATTCATCAGCGTCGCGCGTTCCGCGATGCGCGCGCGACGCCGGCAATACGAGGCGAGTGCCCGTATGGAGGCACTGGACGAAGGGGAACGCCGCCTTCAAACGGCGCTGGAGGCCGGCCGCCTCGGGGCTTGGGAACTCGATCTGGCCACAAACGGCTTGACCACCTCGCCCACCTGCAGGGAAATCTTCGGCCGCTCGCCGGAGGACGGCTTCACCTACGAGGACTTACTGCAAGCGATCCACCCGGATGACCTGGCACGCATGACGGAGGCGGTGCGCAACACGATGGAAACGGGGGCCGACTACGCCATCGCCTACCGGACTGTCTGGCCTGACGGCTCTGTGCACGGCGCTGAAATCCGCGCGCAACTTCACCGGGACCGCACCGGGCGGCCGATCAAGCTGGTCGGGGTCTCAGCCGACATAACCGAGCGCCTGCAGGCCGAAGAACAGCAGCGGCATCTCAACGAGATGCTTGAGGAACGCGTGGCGGAGCGGACGCGCGAGCTGCAAGAGGCGCACAGGCTCGTGCTGGCGGAGGTCAGTCAGCGGGAACGGGCAGAGGAGCAGCTTCGCCACGCGCAGAAGATGGAAGCGATCGGCCAGCTCACCGGCGGAGTGGCGCACGACTTCAACAATCTCCTGATGGCGGTGCTCGGCAACCTTGAACTCATCCGAAAGCATGTAGCCGGCGATGCGAAGGCTACGCGGCTGATCGACGGAGCCTTGCAGGGCGCACAGCGCGGCGCGTCGCTTACCCAGCGGCTGCTTGCCTTCGCCCGCAGGCAGGACCTTCAGGTGGGCCCGGTAAACCTCGCCGGACTCGTGACAGAGATGGAGGATCTTTTGCAGCGCTCGGTCGGATCGCGGATCGCCATCGAGGTGGCCGCTCCGGAGCGCCTCCCGCCCGTGTCGGCCGATGCGAACCAGGTGGAGCTCGCCCTCCTCAACCTGGCCGTCAATGCCCGCGACGCGATGCCGGATGGCGGAACGATCCGGATCGAGCTGAAGGAAGCGGAGCAGCCGGCGGTATCGGAATCCCTTGCACCCGGACGCTATGTCCTCCTGTCGGTTATCGACCAGGGCCAGGGCATGGACTCAGCAACTCTAGAGAAGGCGATCGAGCCGTTCTTTTCCACCAAGGAACTCGGCAAGGGTACAGGCCTTGGTCTTTCCATGGTTCACGGACTGGCCTTGCAGTTGGACGGCCGGTTGAAGCTGACAAGCGCCCTCGGTCACGGGACCACTGCGGAACTATGGATTCCGGTGTCGACATCCGAGAGTCACGAAAAAAAGCAGGAGGTCGCGGCAGTAGGCCCCCGGAATGAAGCCGGCCCCAAGCGGATCCTTCTCGTCGACGACGACGTCCTGATTGCCATGAGTTCGGCTGACATGCTGGCTGACCTCGGCCACGAGGTCGTGGAGGCATATTCAGGAAAGGAGGCGCTCGCCTTGATCGATGGCGGCGCCACCTTCGACCTGTTAATCACGGACTACTCGATGCCGGGCATGACGGGAGCGGAACTGGCGAAAGCGGCGCGTGACCGTATGCCGGGGTTACCCATCGTGCTGGCCTCTGGCTACGCGGACTTACCGTCGGGCGTGGAAATCGACGTGGCCAGGCTGCCAAAGCCGTATTCCCAGGATCAACTGGCTCACATGCTTGGAAAGCTATTGTAGCTTCTCGACAGTACGAACTGTCACAGGCGTGACCTTTAGGGCATGAGCCCGATCCCATGGTTGCGGTCGCGCACCGCAGCAGCTCCTTGGGATCGCCTGTCCATAGCAGACCGGCAGCTTCCGGCCTCCGTGAATCCTTATGTTGGCAATCCATGGGGATGAGTTTCTGGAGTATTCAGTCGACGGCCGCCTATGAAGAAGTCACAACGATAGCCGTTGACATTTCCTTGCCTTCACGGCGGTAACTGTGCGGAACGCTAGAGTCAAAATACATAGCGTCCCCCGTATCCAGCGCTGCCTCCTTACCATCCACATTGACTATAAGCCGACCGTTGAGCACGTAGATGAATTCGGCGCTGCCATGTTGATGCGGCTCTGACGGCGGCGCATCGACCGGAAACTCGGCGTAGAACGACTCCATGCGGCGGTCGGAAGCGGGATAGTCCAGGCTTTCGAATAGAAAGGCGGGGGTCTTTTCGCCCGGCGGGCTTGGAAGTTTGAGACGCTGCCGCTTTCGGACGACCGCAATGAGCGGCTCCTCCTTGTCGACATTGAAGAAGTGATCGAGGCCGACGCCGAAAACCATGGCGATCCGAAGCAGCGTGGGCAGCGTTGGAAACATCTGCCCGCGCTCGATCTTTGAGAGCATCGCAGGCGAGAGCCCCGTGTGCCCGGCCAACTGCACCAACCCCAGCTTCTTTCTCAGACGCAGTGCCTTGATGCGAGGACCGATTGCGTAGCGCTGGAGCTCATTGGACAGCGTGTCAGAGAGCACGTCTCAAACTCCTTTTCATGTCGTGAAACTATCACAACGAGAATTATCTTCACAAGAGAATTAGCGTTCTTCTCACGAAAATTTGAGTAGAAAGAAAACCGGTTTGCTCCACATGAAAGGTGCGGTGCATTTCGCACCCCTGATCGAGAGGAGATTGCCATGAAGTTGAGAAGCCTTTTGTTCGCGGCAGCGATCACGCTCGGAGGCAGCGTCAGCGCGTTCGCCGCGGAGAAGGACGTCGTCGACACCGCCATTGCGGCGGGTCAATTCGAGACGCTGGCTGCAGCGCTCGAGGCGGCAGGTCTGGTCGCCACTCTCAAAGGGACTGGTCCGTTCACGGTCTTTGCTCCCACCGATGAAGCTTTCGCCAAATTGCCGGCCGGTACCGTCGAAAACCTGCTGAAGCCGGAGAACAAGCAAAAGCTTACTGCCATCCTCACCTACCATGTGGTCGCGGGGAAGGTGATGGCCGCGGACGTGGCCGGTCTCGACCAAGCGAAGTCGGTAAATGGCAAAATGATCGACATCGAAGTCGAGGGCTCCACCGTAAAGGTCAACGACGCCGCCGTCACTGCTGCCGACATTGCTGCCTCGAACGGGGTCATCCACGTCATCGACGAGGTGATCATGCCGCGGGAGGGCTGACCTTTCATCCCTCGACCTGGAGAAGAACCATGAAGTTTATCAACGTTTTCACTCTCATCCTCCTGATCGTAGGTGGCCTGAACTGGGGGCTGGTCGGATTATTCAGCTTCGACCTCGTGGCCGCGATCTTTGGGGCTGGCTCGGGGCTCGCCCGGATCGTTTACATCCTGGTGGGGCTGTCGGCCGCCTGGCAGATCATCCCCCTCTTTTCTACGATGGGCTCCGGCAATTTCGCTGCCGGGCAGAACCGATAGGACTTGGGAGGGATCCGCTTTCCTCGTCGGCGGCTCCCTCCATCTTTTGCCGATGGACATGTCTTCCCTCCTTCTCCTGGCCGTCTTCGAGCTTGCGAGCTTTGCTGCGGCGGCTCCCGGCGTGATCTTCAGGCCGGGTGCCTGGTACCAGCAGCTCGACAAGCCAAGATGGCGCCCGCCCGATTGGCTGTTCGCTCCGGTCTGGACCGTTCTCTATGCATTAATCGGACTGTCGGGCTGGCTCGTACTGATTGAGGCAGGCATTGCCGGCGCAGCACTGCCACTAGGTGTCTATGCAGTGCAACTTCTGCTCAATGCTGCGTGGACGCCGATCTTTTTTGGACTTCACCGACCCGGGCTGGCCGTGGTGGAGATCGTCTTGCTTTGGGCCGCGATCCTCGCGACAATTATAGTGTTTTACCCCGTGAATGCGGTGGCTGCCTTGCTGCTTGCTCCTTACCTCGCCTGGGTGAGTTTTGCGGCGGCACTTAACATGTCGATCTGGCGGCGCAACCGCTCGAAACCAATGTTGCAGGGCGCCCGATGAGAACCCGATGGATCCTCGTGAATGATCGGATGCAGCAAGGCTACCGGTACGCTCTCGTTGCACCCGTTGGCCGTGACTTTCATCCCGATTTCCAGCCAGACTTGACACCCGCCGAGATGCTTGCGCTCGGCGTGTTCGGTGGCAAATACATGACCGACTGCCGTAACGAATTCCCCAACAGCTGGTTTGCAGAGGCCCGGCTGTCGCCGCTTCGCAAAGACCCATCACTCAACTGGTTCGGTGTCGACGCCAGCCAACCGCTGAGCGTCTGGCGAGCCAAGGGATGGATACATTCCGACGATCCGCGTGGCTGGTTCCAGTGGTACTGCCGGTATCACCAAGGACGTCGCATGCCCGGCGAGGACGAGAGACAGATCGCCCGTTGGAAAGCTATTCGCCGCCATGTCGCTCAGCTTCGCCGAGCCTGCGAGCCCGGGGATTGCTGGTGCCGGCCGCGTCAGCGCCAGGCTCTGCTGCATTGGGCCTATGACAGCCGTTCGATTTGACTTTTGTGCCGGTGCTCAAAAACGCCCGGAGCCTCTGCATTTTTCACAAGGTGGTCACCCGCCACACGACTGGGCGACGATCATGCGATCGATGCTGTCTGTCTCGCATGGCATCTGCGGGGTGTCGCCAAATCCGATGCGCGCAAGGACATGTAGGGAGAATTGGCTGGGGAACCTGGAGCCGGACGGCTATCCCAATACCTGTTTTCTTTCGACCGGTTGCGCAATGTCGCCTCAACAATGTGGAGGTAGATTGTGGGGTGGTCAACAATACTATGAACGCAACCGTAACGGATCATCAGAAGACGTAGCCTCTGCCGCCCAATCGATGCACATAATCAGACACAGGCGCGCGAGTTGCTCAGCTATTGATCGAGTCGAGGTCCAATCGTGACCAATCTTCATGTTGGTGCCGTGGACGGTCCTGCTTCGTCCTTCGCTGTAAATCTCATCAACCGCGTGCTTCATGGTGGGGCCATCGGCCCAGAGTGCCTGATCATCTTTGATGCCAACCCTCGCTGTGATGACCTCTCTTATGCCTCGGGCCTTTCCTCCGGATGCCAATGCATCCAGCACAGATGAGAACTTTACGATCGCCATCAAGGCAACGGTCTCACGACAACCTTCGTGAAACCACAGCAAGGCCTGCACCAACGTGTTCATGACTCGCGGTCGAGCCACGTCTCCAGAAGGACTGACGACATACTCAAGCACTTCCCCGATTATCTGGAAATGATCTTGGCGTTCCTGAAGCTTCTGTTCCCATTCGCCAGACTTCAATCGCGGCCCATGAGGCATATGACTCCAACTGGAGCCGGAGAGGACGGCCTTTCCCGGAATAAAGGACATGGTCTTCTGCCTGCGAGGGCCTCTGTCGTAAAGCAGGTTCATTCCGTGCAGAGCTTTCGAAGGGGTCTGCCACAGGAGGGCGATCCCCGTGATCGCCAGGCGAGCTGCGGTTAGCGCCTTGTCGCGTCCGGCCTCTGACCCCAATCCTTCGGTTAGGATGCTTGAGACGAACGAGGACTCTGAGAAAGCTTGAAGAACATCAGTTTCGTCTATGCTGCTCCTAGAAGGTCGCCTTTTCTTGAGGTGCTTTCCATTCCAGGATTGGATCACGCGACGCCGCGTCACAGCGGAGATGTCGCGCTCTTGGGTTTTTCGGTGGAGCCATGTTTCTCTGTCTTCGAACTTCACAGGTCCGATCGAGAATGGCTTCACGTCAGAGTTGCCGAACAACGTACAGCCGAAGGCGTATTCCCGGATGCCATGGTGATTGACGTCCCGCTTGAGCCTTTCCTGTACTTTTGCAAACACCTGAGTAGTGTTCTCAGAGATATCATCATCAAGGTCTATCTGAGCGAGAGCCGGTCCGAAGCTCTTACGCACCATGGCTCGCCATTCGGCCGTGGTGAACCTCGGCTTAAGCGAAGTATCCAAGGAGAGAAGTTCATCCGCGACCTTCGCGATGTAGTCATCGATCTTGCCTGAAACGTAAAGACTGCCACCGTTCCCGGCATCGATCACACGAGGGAATGGGAAGTCATCATCACCATTCCGCAAGCGCTGAGGATGTTCCTGAAGTTCAGTGAGGTCCTCGATAATCACCTGGATACGCGCGTGTATTGAGTTCATTGCGGCAAGCCCTTCGCCGTCGCACCTGTCCGATAGTCGGCCTTGCCATCACCCAGCGATTCGATCACGCGGCGTCGATGTCGGCCTTGAGTGTACTGAACAAATTCCGAAGTGTTGACAGAGCCTCGGCATCGTCCATTAGCAACTTCCGAACCGCGCTCTCATACTGCGCTTTTCCTTGGAAGCCGAGGCCGGTTGCAATCCGATCCAGCGCTGGGGTCTCGCGAGCCGGATATCTCGCGACGATCACACCGAGGTCCCCGTCATCGCATGCTTGCATCAACCTCGCGACCTCGTCCGCAACAATCGCTGGTACGTCGATCGTGACGTCGATCGGCTGCGCTTGAGCGATGTTGGATCGACTCGGGAGCCTGCTCATTAGTGACTGCCGGATCGAGGCTTCGACTACCCGCTCGGAAAGGCGTTGGATGTGCGGTCGAACCGAGTCGATGGCTGCAGCCTTGGCCTGTTCAAGCAACTGATCAGCGTCTGCACCAGTCATTTCGTGTTGGCGAGTTGCCAGGCGCTGAAGCACTTCGGCGTGATAGTAGATGGATTCGACTGCATAGACCGGTACAGCGTAGACGCCCTTCTCCTTCAGTTCAGCAATCACGCCTTCCGGCCGACGATCATTGTCCACAATGCCAAACGCTCGCAACCAGTGCAAATCGTGCGCGTCACGGATGCTCGATACAGCGTGTTCGACATCACGACAGCTCGACTTCGGGATCACAGATACCTGAGGGAACAGCAGACTATAGAGGGGCTTGTCCAGGCTGCTTTCGGTCCCCTCGACGAAGAGCAACTTGCGGCGACTTCCTAGGACATCTTGTTTCAACTGTTCATCAATCTCAGTGTCAGTTGCCACGAGGTCCGCATCCCAGTTCATGACCTGAGAGTTTTGGTACGCACAGCCCCTCACAAGAAGAGTTCGGGCATCCGGATTGTCCAACGGGAGCATGACGTCGTGCGTAGATATCACGAACGCGCAGTCGTCTCTTTGTGAAAACAACAGTGTAAGAAGGGGCGAGATGATGGACCGATGGAGATGTCTCTCCGGCTCATCGATGAACAGGATCGTCTCCGGCCTCGCGGTTAGGACATTGGCAGCGATAAGCAGAGCATTTCGCTCTCCATCCGACAGCTCAGCGATACTATACTGCGGTCCGCCGTTCCTGTTGGCCATAACCTCTTCAGACTCTTTTACGCTGATCTCTATCGGAATATTCGATAGTTTAAGTAGCTCGTTGATAACTTTTATTGGGGCGTCGCGTTTCGACAGTTGGCGAGCCAGCGCGATGTCGTCTGCATCTACAGCTTCCGCAATTCCTCGTGCGCGAACATTCTCAGCATCAATGAGATCGTATATCGCGACACTTGCGCGTTGAGCCGAGTAGTTGTCCATCCACCGGGAGTGAGGACTCGTATCTTCACTGAATATGCTGGTCTCTGTGCTCTTCTTTTTCTGGGCCGACAAAGTCATTGCATTTGAGGGAAACCACGTCTGCCGATGAGCCGAAATTCTCCGGGCTCGTCCATGATGGGAGGTGTAGAAGCGCTGAAGCAGACTTGACTTACCAGTTCCATTCGCACCCAGGACGAAGAGCACTTCCCCCGTTGCGAGGGTAAAGTTCAACTGAACGCCCGATGCAAGCTGTACACTCAGGTCGAAAGGCATTGACGAGGTTTCCTGGCGAATCAACGGTTTCAGTTTCAAGTTGCATCCTTAAGTAACTGAAACCCTCGTGAACTGGATAGCCATGACCTTCGCTAGCCCTCGATGGAGCATGAAAAAAACCGCCATCAATGGGCTCGCAACCCTCCGGCGGTTTTTCATCAAGGTGTTCCAGAATGTTGGACGACATCGCTGACATTGTAAAGCTGCCGTTGTTGACGAACGGGTGAGCCCTCGGCTGGGACATACCTCAGCCAAGCCAACGGATTTCATAACCTACAGCGTCAACAAATTTGGCTCGATGGCTTCGAGGCGCTATGCCGAGGCACAGCGGCTTGCGAGCCGCGAGCGAATCAGGAAAGCGGAGCAGCGCGACCGATGTCGGGCTGAGCAGGAATTCGACATCGATGCAGCACGGTTTGCGCAACAGCACATCAAGCAGCGAGACTTGTTCGCGAGCGGCTGGCCGAGGGCAATGTCCAGCGCGGCGATCGCCAGGGCGGCGGCCGGTGGCGAAGAGGCGTCACGAGAGGGGGCTGCGATCCGAAGACAACACGGTGCTCAAGTACTTCGTGACCCTTGTGCCCAAAGGGGCCGATTGCGGGCATCATGGGACAAGGCACGGCTGGAAGTACAGTGCTCGCAAAAGATCCTGACGCTGGATTTCCCTTAGTCGAACTGAACCGGGAGTTCATGGCTGCGGTGCGGTTAACTGCGACGGCGTCTTCCTGTCATCGGAAGCTTGTGTAGCCGCACTTCGCGAACGTGTTCGGGAAGGCGCGATTCCGTGCCTGCCTCATATCATTGTCGGCGACAGGCTGGAGGACGGGCGCTATTCCCGGCTGCATTTCGTATGGCTGCTGCCGCAGGGGGCTGCGGTGTGGCGGAGCGACGACGAGCGGTGCCGGAGGGCGCCGTTTAAGTTCTTCAATGTGGTCGTGCGCGGGCTGGCTACGGCGTTGTTGACATTGGCGCAGACACCGCTGCTCCGACGGACGATGACGGAACGCATGAATGCCCGACCTCGCCGTGCTGGCACACCATCACGCGAACATGGACAATGTGGCCCACGTTGTCCGAGTACGCGGACTATGTAGACACCGGCGCGAGCCGCGCTGTTCTCGCTTGCAGGGCGGCGGCGGTGCAGTCTGGCCTTAGCCCCATAGCGTCGAACCGGCTGTTCGACGCACTGCGCGAGGAAGGGCATCGGCTCCCGGCCGAATGGTATTTCGGAGCCCCCCCGGATGCGTGGTAGCCGTGCCGCGTTGGCTGACGAACTCCACGATGCGCTCGTCGCTTTCGCGGAGAGGGCTGGGTTGGGCGAAGAAGGCGTAAGATATGTGACGGGCAAGGTAGCTGATCACCTCGCCGGACACTTCGACGCGGCGAAGCTGGAAGGGCCGCGCCGCATCCGTGGTCGACTGCTCGACGTCGTGGACGGCCTGAAGTCGTTCAAGGAGCGCCAGCAGGTAGGCGGACGGTATTCGGGCAAGGCAAAGGCCGCGAACGTTTTCCAGCGGCTGCGAGAAGCCCATCAACGGCTGGTCGCCTCAGGCGAGTCCATTACACGGGCATCGCTGGCTAGGGCGGCCGCCGTCTCCGTCCAGACGGCCACGGCGCGGTGGAGCGTGGTTATGCCTATCGAAAAACGCAAGCGTAAGACGGTGCAGATAAGTGTATAGATACAAAGGTTGCTTCAGCGCCTCCTTGCCAACAGTCCGACGTTCTTCGAACAACTGATCGTCGATCTCCTCGTTGCCATGGGCTATGGCGGCAGCCACAAGGACGCCGCCGCCCAGCTTGGCCGCTCCGGTGACGGCAGTGTCGATGGCATCGTCGACGAAGATCGCCTCGGCCTAGACGAATCTATGTCCAGGCCAAGCGCTACGCACACGGCAACCCGGTCGGCCGCCCGGACGTGAACGGCCTCGTTGGAAGTCTCGTCGGCCTCGGCGCCACCAAGGGCGTCTTCGTCGCCATCTCCGCATTCAGCCAGGAACTGGCCGAACTGATGATCGAGCACGGCGTGGGCGTTCGCAGCTATCGCACTGTCGAATTTAAGCGGCTGGACGAGGACTTCTTCGGCGAGGACTGAGCTGCTGCGTGGAGGGCGGAAATCATCTGCTCACCCCTTGAAGACCCGCTCGCGATGATAGCGCAGAAACTGTGAATGGGGCCGCTCGTCTGGTCGTGCCGGCACGAGCAGGCGCCGTTCCAAATTGATCAGCCGCGTGATGGTGTCTGGTACGCCGCCGCTTGCGATCAGCAGACTGTAGTCGTCGTCGACCGAGATCAGCCCGCGGTCGAACATCCAGTGCAGGGTGCCGGAGAGTGCGAGGCCGTTTCGCACGCTGTCCGGCCCGCCTTGCGCTACGGGGCGAATGTGCGCTGCCTGAACTTCCGATCGTCCGCCCCCGTTGATCAGCTTCAGGCCGGTGACGGCGCAGGTGTCTTGGTAGGCAGTCTTGATGGCTGCGGAGAACGCTCGATCCCGGAAGGGGCGTTGTACGACTTGGGCGACGATCCTGCGATCGATGCTGTCTGTCTCGTACGGCATCTGCGGGTTGTCGCCAAATCCGATGCGCGCTTCCTCGGCCGGATACGGCGCCTGCCGTTCGCGGTCACGCTTCCCGAGGACATGCGCGAAGCCGGCGCCAAGGATCAGGTCATATTCGGCGTCGGGGATGTTCCGGACAGCGCGGCCGAACGCGCCTTTGTTCGTCGAGCCGTCCTCCTTGCGCAGGGCGCTCTCATAGTAATGATCCGCCTCCTTGAATGGGACGGCATGATCGAAAGGCAGGAAGTCCTCGATCAGGGCGTAGAAGTGGCCGGGTTTCGATGGGTCTTCGATGATGTCGGCAATTCGGGCCGTCGCAAAATACGCCTGCTTGCCACCAGATTTCATCAGATCACCACTCGGGCGTCGGGGTTCATAGTAGACTATCCAGTCCCCGCGGGCCGCCTCGACCTGACGCAAATAGGTCCGCGGAAAATGGTACCGCTGTTCTGGGAGATCGTCATAGGTCGGATCTACCTTGGTGGTAAGTATGGCCTTCGCCATGGGATGGACTTGCTCTCACTGGAAATCAGGTTGCCGGGACCTTGGTACCAGGCGGCAGGCTGACTTGAAAGGGCTCGGATACTCGCCGTTTCAGGCCCCTATTATAGCGGAAAGCGTGCACGTATTGATCGTGGTTGTTGCTTGCGCTTCGCGCGAAGGGTCGGCTGCCGCGCGCCGGCGCCTGGGCATCACCGTTGGGCACCAGTTCCGGACATCAGGTCGCCAATGATGCCAAAACGGAATCCGGCACGACGGAAAAATCAAGGAACTAGGGGAGTAACAAAACTGGCTGGGGAACCTGGATTCGAACCAGGACTAACGGAGTCAGAGTCCGCTGGTCTACCGTTAACCTATTCCCCAAGGCCGCTGGCGGTGTGTATGCGCCGCGTCGGTGTGGCGGGCTTATAAACAAAAGAACGCCCGATGCAAATACCTTTTGCCAAAAAAATGCGGCCGGGCTGTGTCCTTCTGCTTCTGGGTTGAGCCTCGATAAGGGTCTCGTCCTTGGTCGGTCTTCGGCAACCGGTGGGGGAAAGGCGGTGGGGTTCGCCGGCTCCGCTATGGTTCCAAAAAAAGTTTGGCGAAAGGAGGCGGCGCTGGTACAGTCGCGCCAACGCAAAATCGAGAGAGCGCCTTGAGCGGCCGTCAGGCTTCGCGCGGCGCCATGGTTGAGACAAGTGAAAGACCCCGATCACGGCGATAAGCCGTCTGAATCCGGGGCGTCGGCAGCAGGCCGCAGCGAGGGGCGCATGGGCGCGTCGCGGGGCGGCAAGGGCAAGCGGCGGCGGCGCAAGCCGTCCGGTTCCCCGTCTGCAATTGCCAGCGGATCCGGTCCGTCCGGAGAAGCAGGGCGTCCCGCAGCACTGAACGAGGCGGAGCCGTCGCGCAAGCGCAAACGGCGCCGGCGTTCGAAATCAGCAAGACCGCAAGATCAGTCCGCTGCCTCCGGTGCAAGCGCGCCGGCGTCGGATGCGGCCCTCAGCGACAAGAGGGGCGCCCAAAAGCGCAACAGGAAGGCGCGCCATCGGCGCGGCCTTCAGGGGCGGCCGCTTGCTTCCGCGAGCAACCCGACGACAAACCTGCGGCCGGGAGGCCGGCCGGGCGAGCGGTCCGGCGATGCTCCGCGGCCGCGGAGCGGCGAAGCCGCCGCGCAGCAGCAGGCGCGACCGGAGAGGCTCGGTGCACCATTCGTCGCGCCGGGCGAGCCGCCGGCACCGCTTTATGCGGCCCTTGATCTCGGCACCAACAATTGCCGGCTGCTCATCGCGCAGCCGACCCGGCCGGGCCAGTTCCGTGTGGTCGATGCGTTTTCTCGAATCGTCCGGTTGGGCGAGGGGCTCGGCGCCAGCGGGCGGCTTTCGGAGGACGCGATGGAGCGCTCGGTCGAAGCGCTCAAGGTCTGTGCCGCCAAGCTCGGTGCCCGATCGATCCGCCGGCGCCGGCTGATCGCGACCGAGGCTGCGCGTGCGGCTGCCAACGGCGAAGCCTTCATGAACCGCGTCGCCGAGGAAACCGGTCTCGAACTCGAGATCATCGATCGCGAGACGGAGGCACGGCTTGCCGTGTCCGGCTGCTCGTCGCTCGTCGACCGCGAAACCCGGTCCGTCGTGCTCTTCGACATCGGCGGCGGCTCGTCGGAAATTGCGGTCATCCGGATCGGCGAAAATCGCTCGAGCCGGCTTGCCAATCACATTACCCACTGGACTTCGCTGCCCGTGGGCGTCGTCACCCTTTCCGAGCGCCACGGCGGCGAGCATGTGACGCCCCAGAGTTTCGAGGTGATGGTGCGCGAGGTCGAGGCCATGCTTGCCGGCTTCGAGAGCCCCTCCGTCGACGCGCTGGCAAGCGGCTCCTATGGCGGCGGCTTCCACCTGATCGGAACGTCGGGAACCGTGACGACGCTTGCCGGCGTGCATCTCGATCTGCCGCGCTACGACCGCCGCCGCGTGGACGGCCTCTGGCTTTCCGATGACGAGGTCTCGGCCATGCAGGCGCGCCTCCTCTCCTGGGATTTCGCCGCACGTGCCGCCAACCCCTGCATCGGTCCGGATCGGGCCGATCTGGTGCTTGCCGGCTG
This sequence comes from Sinorhizobium sp. P24N7, assembly GCF_042436655.1. Classification (NCBI taxonomy): domain Bacteria; kingdom Pseudomonadati; phylum Pseudomonadota; class Alphaproteobacteria; order Hyphomicrobiales; family Rhizobiaceae; genus Sinorhizobium; species Sinorhizobium sp. P24N7. The sequence continues at coordinate 79,221 of NZ_JBHMIW010000007.1, forward strand.
CGCGATCCTCGAGGCGATCCGCCGCCGCTGGCCGTCGAGCCGCATGCGCGTCGCCGATCGCGGGCTTCGCGAAGGGCTGCTGACCGATATGATGGCTGATGACGGGGCCTGGCGCCGGGGGCGTCCGCGCCGTCATCAGCGCAGCTTCGGTTCTCCGCAGGCGGGCGAGGAACGGGTAAAGCGCCACGAAGGAACCGAGGCATGACGAAATCCCCGATCGGCGGCAATCGCAGCGGCCGCAAGCTCGGACAGAAGGTCAAGAAGGGCAAGCTGAAGGCGTCTTCGCGCCGCTGGATCGAGCGCCACATCAACGACCCCTATGTTCAGCGGGCGCAGCTCGAAGGATACCGCGCAAGAGCGGCGTTCAAGCTCCTGGAGATCGACGAGAAGCACAAGATTCTTGCTGGCGCCAAGCGCATCATAGATCTGGGCGCGGCACCCGGAAGCTGGTCTCAGATCGCCGCCAAGGTGACGAACTCGACCGATGCCGATCCGCGGGTTGCGGCGATCGACTTCCTCGAAATGGATCCGATCCCGGGCGTCCGCTTCCTGCAGATGGATTTCCTGGATCCCGAGGCGCCGGAAAAGCTGAAGCAGGCGATCGGCGGAGCTCCGGACCTCGTCCTGTCCGATATGGCGGCGCCGACCACGGGCCATCGCCAGACCGACCATATCAGAACCATGCATCTCTGCGAGGTGGCGGCGCATTTCGCCGTCGAGGTACTCGCGGAGGGCGGACATTTTCTGGCGAAGACATTCCAGGGCGGCACCGAGCGCGACCTCCTGAACATGCTGAAGCAGAACTTCCGCCAGGTCGTCCATGTGAAGCCGGCGTCCTCCCGTGCCGAATCGGTCGAGATGTTTCTGCTCGCCAAGGGTTTCAAGGGCCGCCATGGGCTTAAGACCGACGAGCCGGCAGAGGGTGCTGCGGAGGAATAGTGCCATGCTGCTATATGTGACCCTCGGCTCCAACGACCTCGAAAGGGCGGGCGCTTTCTACGACACGGCGCTTGCGCCCCTCGGCCTCAAGCGCCGCAAGGAGGATGAGGTGGAGATTGGTTACGGCGCGGAGGGTGACTTCCGCTGCCGGCTTTGGGTGGTGACCCCGTTCAATCGCGAGGCCGCGACCATCGGCAACGGCTCGATGGTGGCGCTCGAGGCGCAAAGCCGCGCGGCGGTGGACGCCTTCCATGCCGCGGCGCTCGCCGGTGGCGGCACCGATGAAGGCGCGCCGGGGCTGCGCCCCTTCCATGCAAATTTTTACGCGGCTTACGTCCGTGACCCGGACGGCAACAAGCTTTCGGCGGTCTGCGAGCGGCCGGAATAGGCGTTACGAGGCTTGCTTGAGAGGGCAAAGGGCGGAGCTTTCCTCGCTGACAGCGCTGCCCGATCGGAGGCTGCAGCAGATCATTTGCCGGCAGCCGTCGTTTCCACTTCCCGCACGGCCAGCCGATGGCCCGAAACGGCGGCGCCGGCATTCTTCGCCATGGCGACGAAGGGAATTGCCGCCAGAAGATTGGCGATGGCAATGATCATGAAGGCGACGTGGAAGTCTTCGAGCTCAAGCGGCCTGCCGCTGAGCGCCGTCTGGAATTCGAGAATGGCGCCTGCGACTGCGACCCCCAATGCGAGACTGATCTGCTGTAGCACGGCGCTCATCGATGTCGCCTTGCTGGCGTCGGCATCGTCGATGTCGGCGAAAGAGAGTGCGTTGACGCCGGTGAAGAAGAAGGAGCGGGCGAAGCCGGCGATCAGCAGGACGGAGATCAACAGGAGATAGGGCGTCGCCGGCGTGAAGAAGCCGTTCGCGAAAGTCGTGACGGCCGCAATCACGGCGGCGATGAGCAGCGTCGTGCGGAAGCCGGCGAAAGCGAACACGCGGCGCGCGAGGAACTTCGTGGTGATGGCGCCGACGGCGCCGACGAAGGTGATGAGGCCCGATTGGAACGGGCTGAGACCAAAGCCGACCTGGAGCATCAGCGGCATCAGGAAAGGCACTGCGCCGACGGAGATGCGGAAGATCGTGCCGCCGATCGACGCGGCGCGGAAGGCACCGTCGCGGAAGAGCTTGAGATCGAGCACGGGCGCCGGATGCCGGCGCGCATGGAAGATGTAGAGGAGCGAGGCGGCGACGCCGGCCGACACGGAAGCGATACCGATCGCCGGCGGCAGGGCCGGCAGGCTGATGACCGAAAGCCCGAAGACCACGCCCGCGGCGGCAATGCCTCCGAGCAGGAAACCGATGATATCCACCGGGGGCGGATTTCGCCGCTCCATCTCGGGCAGGTAGATGCCCGAAAGAAAATAGCCGACAATTCCAACCGGCACGTTGATCAGGAAGATCCAGTGCCAGGAGAAATAGGTCGTGATGAAGCCGCCCAGCGGCGGGCCCGCAAGCGGTCCCACCAGTGCGGGTATCGTCAGCAAAGCCATTGCCGAGACAAGCTCGCTGCGCGGCGCACTGCGCACGAGGACGAGCCGCGCGACCGGCGTCATCATGGCGCCGCCCATGCCCTGCAGGAAGCGCGCAAGGACGAAGGCGAAGAGGCTATCCGCCACCGCACAGAAGAGGGAGCCCGCGATGAAGACGAGGATCGCTGCGCGGAAGATTCGCTTGGCGCCGAACCGGTCCGCCATCCAGCCGCTCAGGGGAATGAAGATCGCCAGCGCCACCATATAGGAGGTCAGTGCGAGCTTCAGCGTGATCGGCCCGACGCCCATATCGCGCGCGATTGCCGGCAGCGATGTCGAAATGACGGTTGAATCCATCTGCTCCATGAAGAGAGCGACGGCGAGGATCAACGGGACGATGCGGTTCATGAAAGGCGCCTTGGGGCTGTCACTGCGGGCGTTAGCCCCATTGGTTCTTAATTCGAAATCGATTTGAGGACAAAATCATCAGAAACTCGAGCGCGCTGGTCGCCGGTAAGCGGTTCCGATGGCTTTGTCGGGGCGAAACCGGAGATTGAAGATCACATGCGTGTGATCCGTCCTGTCCATTTCTGTCAAGGCACTACTTTTCGCCTGTGATCACCGGCGCGCGGGCAGCGCCGGTCAACAGGAGGGAATGACGATGGCTTTTCAATTGAAGCGGCGGACGCTGTTCGCAGCAGGCGCGGGCGCATTGGCTGCACCAAGTCTGCTGGCAGGCATTGCCGGTGCTCAGGAAACGACGGAAAAGGGCGGCGCGGCGATGAGTGCGGACTTCAGGACTTTGAAACTCGGAAGTTTCAAGGTGACGGTGATCAGCGACGGGACGCGCGCCGCGGACAAGCCGCACGAGATCTTCGGTACCAATCAGCCTGCGGAGTCGGTCTCCAAACTTCTGGAACAGAATTTCCTGCCGACCAGCGGCTTCGTCAACGGCTTTTCCCCGGTTCTGGTCGATACCGGATCCGAGGTCGTTCTCTTCGACACCGGGCTTGGCGAGGGAGGTCGCGAGGCGGGCACGGGCAAGCTTGCGGAAGGGCTGAAAGCTGCCGGTTATGCTCCGGAACAGGTGACGGTCGTCGTCATCACCCACATGCACGGCGACCACATCGGCGGCCTGACGGAGGGTGGAAAGCCCGCTTTTGCCAATGCGCGCTATGTGACCGGGCAGGTCGAGTACGATTTCTGGAAGGACGGCGCCCGCGTCGGCACGCCCGCCGAAAACGGGCACAAGGCGGTGCTGGCGAAGGTCGTGCCGCTGGCGGAAAAGATCACCTTTGTCGCGGATGGCGGGGAGGTCGTCCCCGGCATCTCTGCGATGGCTGCGTTCGGTCATTCTCCGGGGCATATGATCTATCGGCTCGAGTCCGACGGCAAGGCCATGATCCTGACCGCAGACACGGCCAACCACTATGTCCTGTCGCTGCAGCGGCCGGATTGGGAGGTTCGCTTCGACATGGACAAGGCGGCTGCCAGCGCGAGCAGAAAAAAGGTCTTCGACATGATCGCGACCGACCGGCTGCCCTTCATCGGCTATCATATGCCGTTTCCGTCCGTCGGCTTCGTCGAGAGCCAGGATCAGGGCTATCGCTTCGTACCGGCGAGCTATCAGTTCGACATATGAAGAGACGGCTTGCTGCAATGCGACAACAATTCGCCGGGGCCCATAAGATTTGGGCCCCTTGGCTATTTTCATTCCGGCATATCCGTGTTACCAGCCCTCGCCAACTTCCAAGAAAAGCCTTGAAGTCACCCGGTGGACAAGTCGCTGAGCGTCCCCGGGGATTTTTCGTTTATTTGAAGAGGAACTGGCCATGGCGCGCATCATCGAAACGGCAACCGGTCTGGAGGCTTTGACCTTCGACGACGTTCTGCTCCAGCCAGGACATTCCGAGGTGATGCCGGGTCAGACGAATATCGCCACCCGCATCGCACAGGACATCGAACTCAATCTTCCGATACTCTCGGCGGCCATGGATACCGTCACCGAGGCGCGGCTCGCGATCGCCATGGCACAAGCCGGCGGCATCGGCGTCATCCACCGCAACCTGACGCCCGCCGAACAGGCGGAAGAAGTCCGGCAGGTCAAGAAGTTCGAAAGCGGCATGGTCGTCAATCCGGTGACGATCGGCCCGGATGCGACGCTTGCGGATGCTCTGGGCCTGATGAAGGCGCACGGCATTTCCGGCATTCCCGTCGTGGAAAACGGCGGTCTCGGCGGGCAGAAGCAGGGGCGCCTCGTCGGCATCCTCACCAACCGCGACGTCCGCTTCGCGTCCGATCCTTCCCAGAAGATCTACGAATTGATGACGCGGGAAAACCTTATCACGGTGAAGGAAAGCGTCGATCAGCAGGAGGCAAAGCGCCTTCTGCACAAGCACCGGATCGAGAAGCTCCTCGTGGTCGATCCCGAAGGACGCTGCGTCGGCCTGATCACGGTCAAGGACATCGAAAAGTCCCAGCTCAACCCGAACGCCGCCAAGGATGCGCAGGGCCGGCTTCGCGCCGCCGCCGCCGTCAGCGTCGGCGACGACGGTTTCGAGCGCGCCGAGCGGCTGATCGATGCCGGCGTCGACCTGATCGTCGTCGACACCGCCCACGGCCATTCGCAGCGCGTGCTCGATGCGGTGGCACGGGTGAAGAAGCTTTCCAACTCGGTGCGCATCATGGCGGGCAACGTCGCGACCGGGGACGGTACCAAGGCGCTGATCGACGCCGGCGCGGATGCGGTCAAGGTCGGCATCGGCCCCGGCTCGATCTGCACGACGCGCATCGTCGCCGGGGTCGGCGTGCCCCAGCTCGCCGCGATCATGGCGGCCGTCGAGGCCGCACAGGCCGCGGACATCCCGATTATCGCCGACGGCGGCATCAAATATTCGGGCGATGTCGCCAAGGCGATCGCCGCCGGCGCTTCGGCCGTGATGATCGGCTCGCTGCTCGCCGGAACCGAGGAGAGCCCTGGCGAGGTCTTCCTGTACCAGGGCCGGTCCTTCAAGGCCTATCGCGGCATGGGGTCCGTCGGCGCCATGGCGCGCGGCTCGGCCGACCGCTATTTCCAGGCGGAAGTCCGCGACACGCTGAAGCTCGTGCCGGAAGGCATCGAGGGGCAGGTGCCTTACAAGGGGCCGGTCTCCGGCGTCCTGCACCAGCTCGCCGGCGGCCTCCGCGCCTCCATGGGCTATGTCGGCGGGGCCACGATCAAGGATTACCAGGAGCGCGCCACCTTCGTTCGCATCTCCGGCGCCGGCCTCCGCGAGAGCCATGCCCATGATGTGACGATCACCCGCGAGAGCCCGAACTATCCGGGCGGCGCCTGATATCATCGGCGGGCGCCGTCCGGCGTCCGCCATGTCCATTGCTGACGCTGAGAGCATCGATGACAGGCTTCGAAATATTCTGGCCGATGGTGGCCCATGTCGCGCTTGTCTTTGCGCTTTATGCGCTCCTCTCCACGCGTCGGGCATCGCTCATCAGGTCGGGCGAGATCGACGCTTCCCTGTTCCGGGAAAACCGCGGCGAGCCGGGCGATAGCCTTATCGTGCGAAACAGCATAGCGAACCAGTTCGAGCTGCCGGTTCTCTTCCATCTCTGCTGCGTGCTGCTCTACATCACCGAGGCGGACAATCTCCTCTCGCTTGGTCTCGCCTGGCTTTTCGTGGCGCTCCGTTATGCTCACGCCTTCATCCACGTCACGAGCAATCGGCTTCGCTTTCGCCAGCCGCTGTTCATGGCAGGTTTCATCGTGCTCTTCGCGATGTGGACATGGCTTTCCGTCTGGATGGCGATGAGCTGAGGTAACGCAGTTTTGTAAGTCCGTGACCGTGCCGCTGACCTATCCTGTCGCCGGGTGGTCTGCTGCCGCCTGCTACAGCGACATTTGATCTGCCATAGCCCCAGGGAGAGCGTCATGAACAAGCCTGTCATCACCCAGGCGATGATCGATGCCTATGACGAATATACGCATCTCACTTTGGATCGCCGCCGTTTCATGGAGAGATTGACGGCGCTGGCGGGTACGGCTGCGGCTGCCGCCGCAATCGCGCCGATGCTGGCTGCCGATAGTGCCAAAGCCGAAGTGATTGCCGAGACGGACGAGCGCATCAAGGGAGAGGACATCACCTATCCCGGCGCCGACGGCGAAATGAAGGGATATCTCGTCAGACCCGCCGATGCGTCCGGCAAGCTTCCCGCCGTTATCGTCATTCACGAGAATCGTGGCCTGAACCCACACATAAGAGACGTTGCGCGCCGCATGGCGCTCGAAGGTTTCGTGGCGCTTGCGCCCGATTTCCTGTCGCCGGACGGTGGCACACCGGCCGACGAGGACAAGGCGCGGGAGATGATCAGCGCACTCGACGCAACCGAGACGAATGAGAATGCCGTCGCCACCGTGAGCTTTCTGAAAGGCCATGCGGAAAGCACCGGCAATGTCGGCGCGATCGGCTTTTGCTGGGGCGGCGGTCTCGTCAACAGGCTTGCCGTGAACGCACCCGATCTCAAGGCCGGCGTGGCCTATTACGGCGCCCAGGCGAAGGCCGAGGACGTGCCGAAGATCAAGGCGGCGCTGCTGCTGCATTATGCCGGGCTCGACGAGCGCATCAATGCCGGCATAGAGGCCTACCGCAAAGCGCTGACGGAAAATGGCAAGGACGTGACGATCCACGTCTATGAAGGTGTGAACCACGCTTTCAACAACGACACCTCGGCGGCGCGGTACAACAAGGAGGCGGCCGACCTCGCCTGGCAGCGGACCGTCGAATTCCTGAAGACGAAGCTGGCTTGATCATGCGGCTGGACGAGGCGCAGCTTTCGCCGCGCCCCGTCCGGCCGAGGCAGCGTCCCGTGAGATCTCCCGGGCGCAGGCCGATATGGCGTCTGCAAGCGCGTCCATGTCGCGCGGCCGCGGGTTGCTGCGCCGCCAGATGAGCCCGATTTCGCGAGAGGGCTCCGGGGCGGCGAAGGGCAGGATCCGGATCGCGTTGCGTGCGGCTTCGCTCGGTATCGCGATCTCGGGGATGAGTGTCATTCCCATGCCGTTTGCCACCATCTGCAAAAGCGTTGCCATCGACGTGGCGCCGAAACTCAGGAGCTGCCGTTTGCCGGCCGTATTGCAGACGGCCAGCGCCTGATCACGCAGGCAATGGCCTTCTTCGAGCAACAGCAGCTGCGATATATCCACCTGCTCTTCCGTCATCGGCGACATGAGCACATGTCGGTCGTTCTCCGCCACGGCCATATAGAAGCGGTCGGAAAACAGCGGCCGGGTTACGATGCCGTCCGCATCGACCGGCAGCGCCGCCACGACCGCATCCAGCCGGCCGTCGCCGAGATCGGCGATGAGCCGGTCGGTAAGCGACTCCTTCAGCTCTATCTCGATCGCCGGATACCGTTCGCGCAGGTAGGGAATGAGCCTCGGTACGAGATAGGGCGCGAGCGTCGGGATAACCCCGAGGCGGACCCGCCCCTCGAGAGTGCCCGTGTTTGTCCGGGCGCTCTCCTCCAATCTGCCGACATCCGCGAGGATGGAACGCACCTGCGCCAGCACTTCCTCGCCCTTGACGGTCAGGAAAACGCCGGCGCGGCTCCGTTCCACCAGCTTCACGCCCAGATGTTCTTCCATCTCCATGATCTGCGCAGAGAGCGCCGGCTGGCTGACATGGGTGAGTTCGGCCGCCTTGCCGAAGTGGCGAGTGGCCGCGAGGGCATCGAAGTAACGCATCTGCCTGAGTGTCAACATGATAGGAAAATCTTATCGTAATCAGCAGGAAATACAATTGGAGATTATCGTCCCGGGATGGGAGAAACCAGTGCCAAGGCATTCCATGCGCTATGCCGATCGTGGCTGCTGTCGTCAGCCGTCACGCTCTCCAGCGAGCATCGGAAGCCGAAACGTCGAAACAGGAGGGATGCGATGACAGATCGTCCGACGATCACCACCACCGCCGGGGCGCCGGTGCCGGACAACCAGAATTCGCTGACGGCAGGGCCGCGCGGCGGCATCATGCTGCAGGACTATCAGCTCATCGAGAAGCTGGCGCATCAGAACCGCGAGCGCATTCCGGAACGCGTCGTCCATGCCAAGGGCTGGGGTGCTTTCGGCACGCTGAAAATCACCGGTGACATCTCGCAATACACCAGAGCGAAATGTCTCCAGCCCGGCGCCGAAACGCCGATGCTGGCCCGCTTCTCGACCGTCGCCGGCGAACAGGGCGCCGCCGACCACGAGCGCGACGTCCGCGGTTTCGCGCTTAAATTCTACACCGGGGAAGGCAACTGGGACCTCGTCGGCAACAATACGCCGGTCTTCTTCATTCGCGATCCCTACAAGTTCCCCGACTTCATCCACACGCAGAAGCGGCATCCGAAGACCAATCTGCGTTCCGCCACTGCCATGTGGGACTACTGGTCCCTGTCGCCGGAAAGCCTGCATCAGGTGACGATCCTGATGTCCGACCGCGGCCTCCCGCAGACGCCGATGCATATGAACGGCTACGGCTCGCACACCTATTCCTTCTGGAACGACGCGGGCGAACGCTACTGGGTGAAGTTCCACTTCAAGACGCAGCAGGGCCACAAGTTCTTCACGAACGAGGAAGGCGAAACGGTCATCGGCAAGACCCGCGAGGGCTATCAGGAGGCACTGTTCTACGCGATCGAGAACGGGGCTTTCCCGCGCTGGACGGTTCAGGTGCAGATCATGCCGGAGCTCGACGTGGAGAAGACGCCCTACAACCCGTTCGACCTGACCAAGGTCTGGCCGCATGCCGACTACCCGCCGATCGAGATCGGCGTGCTGGAGCTCAACCGCAACCCGGAAAACTACTTTGCCGAGATCGAGAACGCAGCCTTCTCGCCCTCCAATATCGTTCCCGGCATCGGCTTCTCGCCGGACAAGGTGCTGCAGGCCCGCATATTCTCCTACGCGGATGCCCACCGCTACCGCCTCGGCACGCATTACGAACACATCCCGGTCAACCAGCCGCGCTGCCCGGTTCACCACTACCATCGCGACGGTCAGATGAACACCTATGGCGGCATCCGCACCGGCAATCCGGACGCCTATTACGAGCCGAACTCCTTCAATGGACCGGCCGAACAGCCGCTGGCCAAGGAACCGCCGCTCAGAATAGACGGCGACATGTCCCGCTACGACCACCGCGTCGGCAATGACGACTACATTCAGGTGCGGGCGCTGTTCGACCTTTTCGACGAGGGGCAGAAGTCGCGCCTCTTCTCCAACATCGCGGCCGCCATGGGCGGCGTCCCGGGCGAGATCATCGAGCGGCAGCTCATTCATTTCGCCCGCGTCCACCCGGAATACGAGGCGGGCGTCCGCCAGGCGCTGAAGACCGCCCACGGCTACGAGGCGGACACGATCAGCACGGCCGCCGAGTAGTCCGGCGCCCGTACCGGCAAGCGCGAAGGCCACGCCTCAGCAAGGCGTGGCCTTCGTCATTGGAGGAGATATGTAAGCGGCTCACCAGCCCGGCAGCATATGGCTCTGTCTGAGGCGCGGATAACGGGGATAGCCCTTGAGATCGCCTTCGAGATCGTCGTTGACGGTGATCGGCGTGATGTTGTCCAGGCAGGCGGTAATGTGATTGGTGATCGCGTTCGACAGCGACGGCGAAAGGCCGGGGCGCTTCATGATGCCGATCTGCACCGGCGCCAGCGACGGGAAGCCGTCGGCCAGCGTCAGCACCTTCATGCCCGGTCGCAGTGCCGACTCCGGAAGGACGGAGACCGCCATGCCGGCGAGCACCGCCGCGGCAACGACGGTCGAGGACCAGCTCGTGAACAGGATCTGATATTCCTTGCCGGTCGCATCGAGCGCCGCGCAGGCAGCCTGCCGCCACTGACAGTCGCGCCGGCCGACCGCAAGCGGGATTGGCGCATTCTCGGGCAGCGGATGATTGATGGAGCTGACCCAGCAGAGCGGTTCGGTTCGTACGACGTCGGAAGCCCGCGCACGCGGATTGTGGGTGACGAGCGCGATGTCGAGATCGCCCTTCGCCATTTTTTCCGCGAGGTCCACCGAAGGCTCGCAAACGATGTAGAGCTCGACGTTCGGATGCGTCTTGGCGAAGCGGACGATGATTTCGGGCATGTAGCGGTCCGCGTAGTCGTCCGGTGTGCCGATCCGCAGCGTGCCCTCGAGGCGGTTGTCGTCGAAGGAGGCTATTGCCTCATTGTTGAGGCGGATCATCCGGCGGGCAAAATTCAGGAGCCTGTCGCCCTCGACGGTCAGCCGGTTGCCCCGGCCATCCTTCATGAAAAGCGGCTTGCCGATCCGCTCTTCCAGGCGTCGCATCTGCATCGACACGGCGGATTGAGTCTTGAAGACACGGTCGGCCGCCTTGGTGAAGCTGCCCGTGTCTGCGATTGCTACGAAGGTTTGCAGCTGGTCGATATCGAGCGGTGCGGACATGGCCGGAATACCTATAAGATTGTTTGATGAATATCATTAAAAACATTCGTTGGACTGATCAATAAGGATTTGCGAATGATAATCCGCAAACCACGTCAATCTTTCCGGCCAAAATAGTCGCCGGTTCGCCAAAAGTATTTCCGCCTGCCCCTGCGAAAGACCTCCCCGCAGGGGACGGGTTTCTTCGTGCCCGCGAAAAGGAGTTCCGTCATGCGCACGACCCACCACGCCTCCGGTTTCGGCCTCGTTGCGAGCAGGCAGTCGCCTGCAGCCCGCACAACAGGCATCATCGGCGTGCTGACGGCCGTCTGGCGCCTTTATCGAAACCGCTGCCAGATTGCCCGCCTGCAGGATCTCGACGATCGCCAGTTGCTGGACATGGGTTTGAAACGCGAAGACCTGCACGAGGCGCTGACCTCGGCCTTCTTCGAAAACCCGGGCAGCTACCTGACGCGCGCCTCACGCAATCGGGCGAACCTCTTCTACAGGGGAGTGCGCCACGATTGACCCCTCATGGCGCGTCCCGCCGCCTCGGATGCGCCAGTGCGGCATGATCTGCGAAATCTTCGCCTCGCGCGGATCATGCCGCGAATTTTAGATCGTGCCGATGGCACGTCGTAACAGTTCCCCGCAGGGTATGAGCCAATAGACCCTGCTGCTTGCCCGGTACATGCCAAGACGTGTACCGGGCTTTTTTGCGCGTCCGATAAGGCGCGGCGCGGTGCTCGGACGCAGCTTTCCTCACCGATTTATCGGCATGTTTCCAGTTTGGGAATAAATCATGGCGGAGGCCAGTCGAGCGCGTGCCCGTCCTGCGGAGAGGGGCAATCCCGGCGGCTACGCCTTGCCGCCCGAGCCGCCCTTGTAGCTCTCGAACAGCGCGTCGATGCTCTTCTGATATTCCTTTTGCATTTCCAGCCCGCTGTCGAAGAGACTGTTCATCGCCTGCGAAAACTGGGCGAAGGCCGGGTTGTCGGCCGGCGCTTTCTGCGCCGTGTCGGCGCCCCGCATCATCTCCGCATAGGCCTTGAAGAACGGATTGTCGGCGAAAAGATCGGCTGCTTTCGGCTTATCGCCGGCCTTGCCCGTTTCTCCCGGCTTGCCCATGCCGAAGAAGCCCTGCATCGCCTGGGTGAAAGGATTGTCGAAGGGGTTGGACTGCGGTTCGGGCTTCTTGGCGAGGCCTGTCGCCTCCATCCATTGCTGCATCAGCGTCATCATCGGATTGTCGGCGAGCCCACCGCTCATCTGCCCCGTGGTCTGTTTGAAGAGCCCGCCCATCAGCGTACTCGCCATCACCGGCAGCATCTGCTTGTAGATCTCCTGACCGATTCCCGTCATCTGGGCCGCCTGCGCCGCAATCGCGCGCGACATTTCCTTCGAGCCGAAAAGCTGGCCGAGAATGCCGTTGCCATCTGCGACACCCTGGGGTGTGAACGCCTGGCTCATGTCTTCGAAATATCGGGCGTAATTGCCGGTCGAGAGCGCCGTCAGCAGCGCGCCGAAGTCGTAGGGGTTCGTCGTATTGTACTTAAAGCCGGTGGAAAATGCGGGCATCAGCGCTGCCGTGGCTTTCGCCATCTGCTCCTGCGCGAGCCCGAATTGTTTCGCCATCAGTTCGATGGCGTGGCCGTTCTGCGCCTGCGCGAACATGTCAAAAAGCGGTGCCATTGGCGTTCCTTCCCGGGACGAGCGACGCATGTCCTTGCACTATAACGGGAATTGGAGGGCTGGAAACCGCTTTTTCTGAAGCGCCAGACAGGGGCGGAAGGAGCATGTCGGCTGCGCTCCGTCCGGGTAGAGGGTCCGCTCAGTATTGGTAGTCGGCGAAAACCGGTTCGACCGATTCGTTCCAGCGGCCGTGATAGAGCGAGAGCATGTCTTCCGCGAGCGTCGCCTTCTTCGCCAGCACTTCGTCAAGCGGTGCCAGGAACTGGCTTTCGTCGATGCCGTCGCCGTTCAGCCGGTTGCGGCGCTTGAGGCCGTTGCGCGAAATGGCGAGAACCTCGCGCGCGACATCGAAAAGCGACCTCGACCGGAATTCGGCCGCGAGCGCCTTTGCGGGCACGGCATCTCTGAGTGCCAGGACCTCTTCGTAACCCCAATCGCGGGTCAATTCCTCGGCTGCCGACAGGGCCTCGTCATCGTAGAGCAGGCCGACCCAGAACGCCGGCAGGGCGCAGATCCGCCGCCAGGGGCCGCCGTCTGCCCCGCGCATTTCCAGAAAACGCTTCAGACGGACGTCGGGAAAGAGAGTCGACAGATGATTGGTCCAGTCGCCCATCGTCGGCTGCCACTCGGCGATTTCGCCCTTCAGCGCCCCGTTCATGAACTGACGGAAGGTGACATGGGTGCAGTCATGGTAATGCCCGTCGCGGACGACGAAATACATGGGGACGTCGAGCGCCCATTCCACATAGTCGCTGAAGCCGAAGTCCGGCTTGAAGGCCGTCGGCAACAGGCCCGAGCGCCGGTTGTCGGTATCGCGCCAGATGTCTCCCCGCCAGGAAAGCAGCCCGTTCGGCTTGCCTTCGGTGAAGGGGGAGCTCGCAAAGAGGGCGGTGGCGAGCGGCTGCAGCTTCAGGGAGACCTGCATCTTCCGCCGCATGTCCTCTTCCGAGGAGAAGTCGAGGTTAACCTGGATCGTGCAGGTGCGATACATCATGTCGAGGCCCTTGCTGCCCACCTTGGGCATGTAGCGCGTCATGATGGCGTAGCGCGATTTCGGCATGCGCGGCGTCTCGGCGAAGCTCCATTTCGGACTGCCGCCGATGCCGAGGAAACGGATGCCGAGCGGTTCGGCGATTTCCCGAAGCACGGCAAGGTGCTGGTTGGATTCCTTGCAGGTCTGATGGAGGTTCTCGAGCGGTGCGCCGGAAAGCTCGAATTGCCCGCCCGGCTCGAGCGAAATCGCTCCATTGCCCGAGGGCTCGGCAAGGCCGATGACATTCCCCTCGTCCACGATCGGCTCCCAGCCGTTCCTTTCGGCCATACCGTTCAGGAGCGCCTGGATGCTGGCCTCGCCGAAATAGGGCACCGGGCTGTTGTCCGCCTTGAAGAAGGCGAACTTCTCATGCTCGGTGCCGATCCGGAACTTTTCCTTCGGCTTCGATCCGGATGCCAGATAGGCGGTCAGTTCAGCGACAGAGGTAACCGGCGTCTGGTCGGTAGTGTCTCGGGCCATATTCGTCTTCTTTGCCTGGGCGGCTCCTGCGGGGTCAGCAGGATCGGATGGAGTGCTTGAACCGTAATCAAGTGCGGCGCAAGTCAATTTCTTTCAAGATGCCCTCAAAAAAACTAGGAGCAAGCGGATGACGCATCATCGCCAGTCGCCAAGCGTCGCCTGAATGACGGCCATCGCAGCCACTGCCGCGGTATCGGCGCGCAGGATGCGCGGCCCGAGAGGGATCGCCGTCACGAAGTCACGGCTCCGCAGCAGATCCCGCTCCGCCTCCGAAAAGCCGCCCTCCGGCCCGATCAGGAGCGCCAGCCGGCGTTCGGCAATTCCCTCGAGGATGGGCAGTGGATTCTGGCTGTCGTTTCCCTCGTCGCAGAAGACGATGCGCCGGTCGCGCGGCCAGTCCATGAGAAGGTCCTCGAGCTTGCGGGGTTCTTCGACTGCCGGGATGCCGAGCACGCCGCATTGCTCCGCCGCTTCGATGACGTTGGCGCGAACGCGTTCGAGGCTGCCGATCTTTCCCTGGACATGCTGGGTCATGACTGGCTGCAGCACGCCGGCGCCCATTTCCACCGCCTTCTGCACGAGATAATCGAGCCGCCCTACCTTAAGAGGCGCAAACAGGTAAACGAGATCGCAAGGGGCGGGCTGAGGGCGCGTCTGCTCGACCGCGACGAGAACCGCCTGCTTGCGCGAAGGCATGGCTATCTCCGCCCGCCATTCGCCGTCCCGGCCGTTGAAGACCAGAAGCGATGCGCCTTCACCCAGGCGCAGGACGTTGATGAGATAGTTGAACTGCTCCCTGGTGGCTTCATGTTTCGCTCCGGCGTGGAGCGGGTTCTCGATGAACAGTCGCTGCATGCGGAAATTGGCGCGCATCGGTATCGGGTACCTTCTAGAGAAACAGACCGGAGAGGACGAGATAGAGAAAGGCCGAGAGCAGCGCCGACACGGGAACCGTGATGACCCAGGCGGCGACGATGGTCAGGAAGTGGGAGCGCCGCACCAGGCGCCGGCGGCGCACTTCCGCAAAGTTCGTCTCGCCCTTTTCCATGAATTCGGTCTGGCCCGTCTTGCGCCGGACATATTCGAGCCGCCGTTGCGAATGACGCGTGTACCACTCGCGAAAGAAGCCGACGCCGAACACGGCGCCGACCGCCGTGTGGGTGGAACTGATCGGCAGGCCGAGAGCCGAGGCAAGCAGAACCGTCACGGCGGTTGCAAGCGCCACGCAGAAGGCGCGCATAGGGTTGAGACGCGTGATTTCCTCGCCGACGACGCGGATCAGCAGCGGACCGTAGAGCAGAAGACCCACCGAAATGCCGAGTGCGCCGATGAGGAGTACCCAGAAGGGGGCCTCCGAATCCGCGGTCGAGATCACGCCGTCGACAGCCGAGACGATCGCCGACAGCGGGCCGATGGCGTTCGATACGTCGTTTGCGCCATGGGCGAAGGAGAGCAGGGCGGCCGAGAAGATGAGCGGCAGGCGGAACAGCTTGCGAAGCGACTGGTTGCGGTTTTCGAGACCTTCCGACTGGCGGTGGATCCACGGCCTCGACACGATATAGCAAGCGATCCCGGCCAGTCCGCCGATCGCCAGGCCGGTCGGAAGCGGAACGGAAGCCAGATGGTCGATTGCAAAGACCGCGACATAGGCCGTGAACGAACCGGCAGTGACGCCGAGGACGACAGGCATCCAACGCCGGGCGGCCGAGATCTTGTCATCGCGGTAGATGACGAACTCCTTCAGGAAGGCGAGGAAGAGTGCGGCAATGATCCCGCCGAGCACGGGCGAAATCGTCCAGCTCGCTGTGATGCCGGCGATCGCCCACCACTTGACGCTGGAAAGCCCGGCGGCGGCGACCCCTGCGCCGATAATGCCGCCGATGAGCGAATGCGTCGTCGAAACGGGCGCACGCGAGTAGGTCGCGATATTGATCCAGATCGCCGATGAGATAAGCGCCGAGAGCATCACCCAGACCAGCCCTTCGGCGCCGACTACCTGCGTGCCGTCGATGATCCCGGCCTCTACGGTCAGCGTGACCTTACGGCCGGCGATCAGCGCTCCGGCTATCTCGAACACCGCCGCAATCCCCAGCGCCACGGGCATCGATATCGCCTTTGCGCCGACCGCCGCTCCGACGTTGTTGGTGACGTCGTTGGCGCCGATGTTCATCGCCATGTAGCCCGCGACCGCCGCTGCTGCAACCACCACGGCCGCACCGGAGGCGCCGGTGAAATAGCTCGCCGCGAAACCCATGCTGAGGATCAGGAAGAGAGCGGCAAGTCCGGGAGCAGCCAATCTGCGCATGACGTGATGCGACGCTTCCTCGGCAAGGCTGAACTTGTCGAGATCCTTGTCGAGCGTCAGCTTTTCGAGGCGCGGTCGCGGCTTGGCCAATGGCTGTTCTCCAACTGTAATATTCGCCAGTAGCGGCACAAACGGGCGTATTCAAGAGGAATTGACGAGGGAGGCGAGGGGGTGCGGCCGGGGCGTTACCCGATCCGGCATGTCGCAGCCTGCGGCGAGCTTGCGCGTTCGACCAGTCGTCGGGGCGGATGCCGTGGGCTTCCGCCTCGCCGTCAGTTGCTGGAGGCTTTCGGCCGCTGCTCCGGGTCGGGGCCGAGGCGTTTGCCGAAATCGAGGATAAGCTCTTTCAGCGAAGGCTCTGCAACGCGCTTTGCCGCCTCACGATAGTCGACCCATTCCAGCCGCCTGCTGCCTTTCTCCGGGAAGTTCTTGCAGAAATCCTCGACTTCGAGCGCATGCACCTGCACCTTGCAGGAGATCTCCAGGCCGTGGTCCATCCGCTTCTGATAGACGTAGGCGCCGATGGCGGCCCTCTGCACCTTGCCCTTCACCCCGGCTTCCTCATAGGCCTCGCGCTCGGCGACCTCGTGTGCCTGCTTGCCCTGCATCGGCCACCCCTTGGGGATGACCCACCGGCCGGTGTCGCGGCTGGTGATCACCAGGATTTCCAGCGCATTCGTCTTCCTGGCAAGCCGATAGCACAGCGCCGCATACTGCATTCGCGCCGGGCGACGCAGCATGAGTTGCACATCAGAAGCGAGCCGGTGCAGAAAGTTCAAGATTCCCGATACTCCTCAACGAATCAGTGGTTAGTGCGCGCGACCCGAGTATGAACCGTCGCATGCCGCTGTAAATGCGTTCGTCAAACGCGCCGCATTCATTCGGATTCACGCTCTTCCTTTTCGGGACTATGCATCACCCAGCTAACGCAAAGCGCGGAGTCGCGGTTCCGACCGAACCACTGTCCCATGACCATATTTAGGAAATCGGCTGGAATTTTACCACGGGGCACTCGCCATCCGTACTTTTGCGCTTGTCGGGCGCGCGACGGGTCAGGAACCCGCGCGATCGCGCTGCTGCAGGCGCAGGCGGGCAATGCGCACCCACTCTCCGCTGCGCTCGGCCTCGCGCGCTGCCGTGGCGACGAAATCGATGTGGCTCTGCGCGGCCGCCTTGGCGGTTTGCGGATCGCCGACCATGATCGCCGCATAGATCGCCTCGTGCTGCGCGAGAAGCTGGTCGCGCGCGCCGGGCGCGTCGAAGACGGAATTGCGGTGGAAGAAGATGCCTTGGGTCAGCAGCCTGTAACAGGCTCTGAGGGTGTGAAGCAGGATGATATTATGAGCGCTTTCGCCAATGGCATTGTGCAGTTCGATATCGGCTTCGAGTTCTTCGGCGAAGTTGCCGCTCTCGTGTGCGGCGCGCATGCGCTTGATGACGCGGGTAAGAATGTCGCGGTCGAAGTCGGTTGCGCGGGTCGCCGCCAGTTCCGCCGTCAAGCCTTCGAGTTCGCGCCTGTATTCGAGATAGTCCTGGGTCGCCTTGTGGTGGCGTCCGATGAGCTCGATCAGGGGTTTGGAAAAGATCTGGCCGACCACGTCGGCGACGAACGTGCCGCCGCCATGCCGGCTTTCGACGAGACCGCGCGCCTCCAACTCCTTGAGCGCCTCACGCAGGATCGGCCGCGACACGTCGAAGCGCCTGGAGAGTTCTCGCTCGCCCGGCAAGCGATCGCCGTCGCGTAATACGCCCTCGAGGATCAGAAGCTCGATCTGCTGCACCACCTCGTCGGCCGTCCGGCCATGGCTGATGCGGGCATAAAGGTCGTCCTGGTCTTCGGTCACGGCCACGTCTCCCGGAGCGCCAAGGGCTTTGTGCACAGGTGTCGCCGGC
The DNA here is from genome assembly GCF_042436655.1 of Sinorhizobium sp. P24N7. NCBI lineage: Bacteria > Pseudomonadati > Pseudomonadota > Alphaproteobacteria > Hyphomicrobiales > Rhizobiaceae > Sinorhizobium > Sinorhizobium sp. P24N7. Next base: position 97,461 of record NZ_JBHMIW010000007.1, read on the forward strand.
CTCCGCTTCCATTCGGCAATCTAACAGGACCGATCAAGTGGTCAAATTGATTGTCCACTCTGCCGGTGTTGACAAAGATCGAACTGCGTCAAAGCGCCCTGTTCTTTTTACCTTATCCGTTGATAAGAAGGTGATGATGAACGCGTGAGGGGGAAGAAGCGCTTCATGCCAAAGGGCAGTTTTGCATTTCCGGTGGCGCCCATGCGCGCCCAGGCGCTCGGCGAGGTCCATTCACGGCCCTATGCACTGGTGACGACTCCGCGCGTCATCTTTCAACTCGCCTTCATGACGGAGGGCGGGTCGATCGTCGATCACGCCGTGATGTCCGAGTTGTCGCGCTCGCGCGGCATCGCCCCGCCCGGTCGCGACGCCAATCACCACGCGATCCCCTGGGGACAGGGAACGCTGCGCTGGGAGCGGCACACGGAATTCTCCACCTATTTCTGGGACGCGCCCGCGCCGGAAAGCTTCGGCGGCGAGGTGCCGATCCATCCTTTCGGCGACGGCTTTTCGCCTCCGGGCTCGCTGATTTCCGGAGTTCGTCTGGAAATCCGTCCCGATACGCCGGAGACCCGCGAGGCGATCGCGGCCTTCGATCCCACGAGCCTCTGTTACAGCGAAACCAAGAATGGCCAGGCGGTGCTCCTGACCGACTTTCGCCAGAACGGCGACGGGCTGACCCAGGTGCTGGTCATCGATCGCGGCATGACGGAGGCGGGAACCGGCGCCCTGGTGCAGCGCCTGCTCGACATCGAGACCTACCGCACGCTCGCCATTCTCGGCCTGCCGCTTGCTCAGTCGCTGTCGCCGGAGATCCGCCACACCGAGGACGGCCTGACGGCGGTGACTCAGCGCATGAAGGAAAACGTCCGCGAGGAGGCTGACGAGATGCTGGCGGAGATCACCCGCCTTGCCGCCGATCTCGAAGCGGGTGCCGCCCTCAGCCTCTATCGCTTCGGCGCCAGCCGCGCCTATTACGGCATTGTCCAGGAACGCATCCGCACGCTTTCCGAGACGCCGGTGCCCGGTTACGAGACCATCGGCACCTTCCTCGAGCGCAGGCTGGCGCCGGCAATGCGCACCTGTCAGTCGGTCGAGGAGCGGCAGGCGAATCTCTCGCGCAAGCTCGCCCGCGCTACGGCTCTCCTGAGAAGCTGGATCGACGTCGAACTGGAACGGCAGAACAGCGCCCTGTTGAATTCGATGGATCGCCGCGCCAAGCTGCAATTGCGCCTGCAGCAGACCGTCGAAGGATTGTCGGTGGCGGCGATTTCCTATTATGTCGTCGGGCTCTTCGGCTACCTCGCCAAGGCCGTCAGTCATGAAATACCCGTTGACCCCGGTCTCCTGACGGGCCTCGCCGTTCCCTTCGCGGTCGCCGGGGTCTGGCTGGTGGTGCGGCGCATTCGCCGCCATCACGACGAGCACGGATAGTCTATTGCTCCCAGTAGGGCACCGGGCCGTAGAGTGCGGCGAGATAGTCGATGAACTGCCTGACCTTGGCCGGCAGGAATTGCCGGCTCGGATAGACCGCCGAAAGCGTCAGCTTGTGCGATCCTTCCCATTGCGGCAGCACCTGAACCAGGCGCCCCTCCCGAAGTTCCCTGCCGATGTCCCAGGTGGACCGCAGGGCGATGCCGGCACCGGCAATCACCGCTTCGCGGATGATTTCCGACGAGTTGGTGACGAGCGGTCCCTCCGGCCGATAGGAGAGGCTGCCGTCAGGCCCCTCCAGCTTCCAGTTGTCGTTGTTGTGCGCAGGCAGACAGATGTGATGCGCGAGTTCGCCGATCTCCGTCGGCGTTCCATGACGGGCGACATAGCTCGGCGCCGCGCAGAGAAGCCGGCGCACCGGCGCGAGCTTGCGGGCGACGAGGCTCGAATCGCTGAGTTCGCCTATTCGGATGGCGAGGTCGAAACCTTCTGCGACGATGTCGGTGAAATCGTCGGTCAGCACGATGTGCAGCTTCAGGTCGGGATGGTCCTTCATGAAACCGGTCAGATGCGGTGCGATGTGCATGCGCCCGAAGGAAGTCGGCGCGGAAATGCGCAGCGTCCCCTGGACCTGGGACGAACGGCCCGAGGCATAGGCCTCCGCTTCCTCCAGCCCGGCGAGAATGCCGAGAACGCGGTCATAGAAACCCTGGCCGGCCTCCGTCAGCGAAATCTGCCGCGTCGTGCGCTGCAGGAGCCGCGTGCCCAGCCTGTCTTCGAGCCGCTTGATACGTTTGGAAATCACGGCTGCGGAAAAACCGAGCGCGCGTCCCGCCGCCGACATGCTGCCGGTCGACACCACCCGCGCAAAAATTTCGAGATCGCCTAGATTCGTCATCAATCCTGATCATTGTTTCCAAAGGCGAAAAGATCATTAACATTTGCCGGGTGTCCGTCCAGCCCTGTAAAAGGTTAGAGCGGGATGCGATGAGGTCATTGCTTGTGTATGTCCTCGTCTCAAGTCCGCCGCACACTTTTGGGCGACATGCATTAGTGGTAAGCAAAAAATACCACTTTGCTGTGAATGGGAGGCGCTCATGCCGGAGACGATCGGCTTTCTTAAGCCAAGGCAGGCCGTCCTCGACCGTCGGCGGGAAATCGTCGCCGATCTTGCCGATCTGTTGCCGGAAGGCGGCCTCATCAGCGACGAGCGCGGCCTCAAGCCCTTCGAGACGGATGCGTTTATCGCCTATCGGCGGATGCCGCTCGCGGTCGTCCTTCCTCAGACGACGGAGCAGGTGGCCGCGGTGCTCAAATATTGCAGCCGCTACGGCATTCCGATCGTGCCGCGGGGCGCCGGCACCTCGCTCTCCGGCGGCGCCATTCCTCAGGAGGACGCGATCGTCGTCGGTCTGTCGAAGATGTCGCGCATCCTGGATATCGATCTGTTCAACCGCACGGCGACGGTTCAGGCGGGCGTGACCAATCTCAATATTTCCGATGCAGTTTCGGCCGACGGCTTCTTCTATGCGCCGGATCCGAGTTCGCAGCTCGCCTGCACCATAGGCGGGAACATCGGGATGAATTCCGGCGGCGCGCACTGTCTGAAGTACGGGGTTACGACCAACAACCTTCTGGGTGTCAAGATGGTGCTTTTCGACGGCACCGTGATCGAACTCGGCGGCAAGGCGCTCGACGCGCCGGGATACGACCTGCTTGGGCTCGTCTGCGGTTCGGAGGGGCAGCTCGGCATCATCACGGAAGCGACGGTGCGGCTGATTGCGAAGCCCGAGGGAGCGCGGCCCGTCCTCTTCGGGTTTGCCTCCTCCGAGTCCGCCGGCAGCTGCGTCGCCGATATCATCGGATCGGGCATCATCCCCGTCGCAATCGAATTCATGGACAAGCCGGCGATCGAGATCTGCGAGGCTTTCGCCCAGGCCGGCTATCCCCTCGACGTCGAAGCATTGCTGATCGTCGAAGTGGAAGGTTCCGAGGCCGAAATGGATGCCATGCTCGCCGGCATCATCGAGATCGCCCGCCGCCACGGCGTGATGACGATCAAGGAATCGCAATCGGCTCTGGAAGCGGCACTGATCTGGAAGGGGCGTAAGTCGGCCTTCGGCGCAACCGGCCGGATTGCCGATTATATCTGCATGGACGGAACGGTGCCGCTGAGCCAGCTCTCCCATGTGTTGAGGCGGACCGGCGAGATCGTCGCCGGCTACGGCCTGCGCGTTGCGAATGTCTTCCATGCCGGCGACGGCAACATGCATCCGCTGATCCTCTACAACATCAATGATCCGGAGGAAGCTGCCCGCGCGGAAGCTGCCGGCAACGACATACTGAAGCTCTGTGTCGAGGCGGGCGGCTGCCTGACCGGGGAACACGGCGTCGGCATCGAGAAACGCGATCTGATGCTGCACCAGTACAGCAGGGCCGATCTCGGCCAGCAGATGGCGGCGCGCGCCGCCTTCGATCCGCAATGGCTTATGAACCCGTCGAAGGTGTTTCCGCTCGAAGGGCGGCCCGCGGCATGATCGTCCATTTCGAGCCGGCAAGCGAGGAGGGGATCGCGTCCGTCGTGCGGTCCGCGGCGGCCGAGCGCGTCACGCTCGCCGTGGTCGGCGGCGGCACGCGCGCAGGCCTCGGCAACCCCACGCGTGCGGACAGAACGCTCTCGACCAGGCGCCTTTCCGGCATCGTCACCTATGACCCGGCCGAGATGACCATGAGTGCGCTTGCCGGAACGCCGCTCGCCGAAGTCGAGGCGGCACTGCACGCCAAGGGCCAGATGCTCTCCTTCGAACCGATGGACCACCGGTCGATTTTCGCAACGACGGGCGAACCGACGATAGGCGGGGTCTTCGCCGCCAATGTCTCCGGGCCTCGCCGCTACGTCGCCGGTGCCGCTCGCGACAGCCTGCTCGGGGTGCGTTTCGTCAATGGCCGGGGAGAACTCATCAAGGCCGGCGGTCGGGTGATGAAGAACGTGACCGGGCTCGATCTCGTCAAGCTCATGGCGGGATCCTACGGCACGCTCGGCATTCTGACCGAAGTCACCTTCAAGGTGCAGCCACTCCCGCCGGCGGCGGCGACCGTCGTCGTCTCCGGGCTGAACGATGCGGAAGCCGCTGCGGTGATGGCGGAGGCCATGGCGCAGCCGGTGGAGGTTTCGGGTGCGTCGCATCTGCCGGAAAGCGTGCGCAGCCGCTTTCTCGACGGCGTATTGCCGGATGGCGCCGCAACGGTGCTCCGGCTCGAAGGCCTCGCGGCATCCGTTGCCATTCGGGCGCAGAAGCTCGGCGAAAAACTGTCGCGCTTCGGGCGGATTTCGCAACTCGACGAGGCGCAGACAGGAACCCTCTGGACGGAAATCCGCGATGTGAAGCCTTATGCCGATGGCACCAGACGGCCTTTGTGGCGCGTATCGGTCGCCCCTTCGGCGGGCCATCAGCTCGTCGCCGCATTGCGCCTGCAGACCGGTGTCGATGCGTTCTACGACTGGCAGGGCGGTCTGGTCTGGCTGCGCATGGAGGCAGACCCGGAGGCGGAACTGCTCCGCCGTTATATTGGCGCGGTCGGCGGCGGACATGCGGCGCTTCTGCGTGCCGACGAGGAGGCGCGCGGCCGCATTCCGGCCTTCGAACCGCAATCCCCGGCCGTGGCACAATTATCGGAACGCATCCGCGCCCAATTCGACCCCTCGGGCATATTCAATCCAGGGCGCGCGGCCGCGTTGGTCCAGAACTAGGCGAAGGGACCTTTCGCCATCGTGCGGTCTAAAAGATCGGCCTAAGACGAAGAGAATCGATCATGACGATTTCCGGCCCGCCCGACGGAGATCAAAGTGATCCAAGGCGCAAGGCGCCACATGGAGTACTCGGTTGCAGACCAACTTCTCCCCTGAGCAGCTCGCCGACCCGCATGTCGCCGAATCCGAAACGATCCTGCGCAAATGCGTGCATTGCGGTTTCTGCACGGCCACTTGTCCGACCTACGTGGTTCTCGGCGACGAACTCGACAGTCCGCGCGGGCGGATCTATCTGATCAAGGACATGCTCGAAAACGGCCGTGCGGCAGACAGCGAGACGGTCACCCATATCGACCGCTGTCTCTCGTGTCTTTCCTGCCTGACCACCTGTCCTTCGGGTGTAGACTACATGCATCTTGTCGACCACGCCCGCGCCCATATCGAGAAGACCTACAAGCGGCCGTTCAAGGACCGGCTCGCCCGCGCCGTCATTGCCGCCACTCTTCCTTATCCGTCGCGGTTCCGGCTGGCGCTCGGGGCTGCCGGTCTTGCGCGCCCGCTCGCCGGATTGCTGAAGAGGGTTCCCTTCCTCAGGACCTTCGGCGTCATGCTCGATCTGGCGCCGAGCGCGCTGCCGGTATCGCGGGGGGCAAAGCCGGCGGTCTACGCGGCAAAAGGCACGCCGCGCGCCCGCGTCGCGCTTCTGACCGGCTGCGCGCAGCCGGTGCTGCGGCCGGAAATCAACGATGCGACCATCCGTCTGCTCACGGGCCAAGGAGTCGAGGTCGTCGTTTCGGCGGGAGAGGGCTGTTGCGGGGCACTCGTCCATCACATGGGACGGGATGAGGCGGGGCTGAAGGCTGCTCGGCACAACATCGATGTCTGGCTGAAGGCGGCGGAGGAGGATGGGCTCGACGCCATCATCATTACCGCATCCGGCTGCGGGACGACGATCAAGGATTACGGCCATATGCTGCGGCTCGACCCGGCCTATGCGGAGAAGGCGGCGAGGGTTTCCGCGCTGGCCAAGGACGTCACCGAATATCTCGCGACCCTCGACCTGCCGGAGCAGGGGGCACGGAATCTCACCGTTGCCTACCACTCCGCATGCTCGATGCAGCATGGGCAGAAAATCACCGCGGCACCGAAGCAGCTCCTTAAACGGGCGGGCTTTTCGGTTCGCGAGCCGGCGGAGGGGCATCTCTGTTGCGGTTCGGCCGGCACCTACAACATTCTGCAGCCGGAGATCTCGGCGAAGCTGAAGGCGCGGAAGGTGAGAAATATAGAGGCGACCAAGCCTGAAGTGATCGCCACCGGGAATATCGGCTGCATCACGCAGATCGCCAGCGGCACGGAGATACCGATCCTGCACACGGTGGAGCTGCTCGACTGGGCCTATGGCGGTCCAAAGCCGGCGGGGTTGTGACAGTCAGGGGGTGAGCAGGGGACCCTCATCCGCCTGCCGGCACCTTCTCCTATTTTGAGTGCGAGAAGGGACTCGCGGAAAGGTCCCTGTCCCCTCTCCCCGCGTGCGGGAAGAGGGCTGGTCCTCGGGTGAGGAGAGGTCCAGTGCCGCCGTCAGCCGCCGAAAATGGTGCGGAAAATGTCGACGCCGCGATCGTCGAAATAGGTGTCGCCGGGCTTGCTGCCGGGGCCGATGACGACGACTTTCGTGCCGATCCCGGCGCGCTCATAGAGGTGTTCGACATCCTCGTTCATCATCCGGATGCAGCCCGAGGACATGTTCTGGCCGATGGTCCAGGGCTGGTTGGTCCCGTGGATACGGAAGATCGTGTCGCGGCCACCCTTGTAGAGATAGAGCGCGCGGGCGCCGAGCGGATTGTCGATGCCGCCGGGCTGCGTGATCGGCAGGATGCGGCCATTCGCTCTCTCGCGCACGCGCATCTCGGCCGGCGGCGTCCAGCTCGGCCATTCGGCCTTTCGGCCAACCTTGACGACACCGGACCAGCCGAAGCCGTCGCGGCCGACGCCGATGCCATAGCGCGTCGCCCGGTTCGGGCCGTCGATGTAATAAAGATACTTGCTGTTGGTATCGACGATGATGGTGCCGGGAGCCTCGTCCGTGCGGAAGCGCACCTTGGTGCGCCAGTATCTCTGAGGCGGCTTCTTCTGCTTGGCGACTTGAATGATGTCGGAACTTTTTACGCCCGCGCCGACAGTATCGGCCGGAGTAAATGCCGAAGCGTTTCCGGAGACAAGAAGAGCAGCGGCCGCAACTGCAAGCGCGGCCATCCCCGTGACATGACGTCTCATTACGATTTCCCTCTGAACCCTCGTTGCAAGCAAGCCACGCGATTTAACCGCAAGTGGGCGCCCGCGATACATTCTATAGTGCAACGATTTCGACGAGACTTGTATCTGAGGGAACATCTGTTGCTTCAAAACCACGGTTTGCGGCGATGAAGAGGGAAAAGAAGTATTGTGCATCCATGGTCGCTATATCACGACGACTTTTGTGCCGACCTTAACTCTCTCATAGAGATCGACCACGTCCTCGTTACGCATGCGGATACAGCCGGAGGAAACGCCGTAGCCGATCGTCCAGGGTGCATTGGTGCCGTGGATGCGGTAGAGCGTCGAGCCCAGATACATGGCGCGAGCGCCGAGCGGATTCTCCGGTCCGCCGTCCATCCGCGCCGGCAGATAGTGGCCCCGCGCTGCCTCACGCGCGATCATTTCCTGCGGCGGCGTCCAGTTGGGCCACTCGGCCTTGCGCGTGATCCTGTGCTCTCCCGCCCATTCGAAGCCAGGCTTGCCGACTCCGACGCCGTAGCGCCGCGCATCGCCGTTGCCGGTGACGAGATAGAGAAAGCGGTTGTTGGTGTCGATGACGATGGTCCCGGGCTTCTCCTTCGTCTCGTAAGCGACCATCTGCGGGAGGAACTGCGGATCGATTCTCGACTTTGCCGGCTTCTGTCTGCGCGCGATCGAGGCTGGCTGAACGGCCGCGTTGGCGAGGTGACGGCTGAGCTCGCGCCGCTCGACCCGCTTTCGGGTGGTCGTGGGAACCTGCTGGCGATAGACCACGCGCTTGCCCGTCAGCTGCATCACCCAGGGGGCGGTCAGATCCGGGCTGACGATGACAGGCGGACGGTTTTGATACCGGTCCTGTGCGCCTGCAACCCCGGAAAGGATCGAAAAGAAGCATGCGGCAAAACAAAGGGATTTCTTCAGCATCGGACGGACTCGCTACTTGGCGGGAACAATCTGGAGGAGCCCGGGTGAGTTGCCCCGCCAAGGCCCTTGCGTTCAATTCAATGGGGCGGAGCTCTGGGGAAATCGCATGCGCGTTCCAGTGCTCCGGCAATGGCGGGATGCTCTCATCTGTCCGCAACCGAACCGTAAACGGTGCGGCGCTCAAGGGCGGCCTCGGCAATAAAGCTTTGGGTAGGGTTATTCGCCTCTTTATCGATGTGGTTTGCAAATGGTAAATGGAACAAAAGAGAAACGATGGAGAGAGGCGAAATGGCAGCCAGGGGCTTGATTACGGGGGAAGACGGCCTTGATCGCTGTGCCTGGCACGGCAATCTGCAGGATTACCGCCGCTATCATGACGAAGAATGGGGCCGGCCGGTCGCCGATGATCACAGGTTGTTCGAAAAGATATGCCTCGAAGGCTTTCAGTCGGGCCTCTCCTGGCTGACGATCCTGAGAAAGCGCGATGCGTTTCGCGCCGCATTTGCGGGCTTCGATTTCGACAAGGTCGCCGAGTTCGGCGAGGAGGACGTCGAGCGTTGCCTCGCCGATACCGGCATCGTTCGCCATCGCGGCAAGATCGTCTCGACCATCAACAATGCCCGCCGGGCGAAGGAGCTGCGCGCGGAATTCGGTTCACTGGCGGCCTATTTCTGGTCGCATGAGCCCGATGGAAGCGAGCGTCCGAAGACCGTCGATTTCGAGACCCTCATCGCCAATCCGACGACGCCGGCCTCAGTGCGGATTTCGAAGGATCTGAAGAAGCGTGGCTGGACCTTTGTCGGCCCGACCACCGTCTATGCCTTCATGCAGGCGATGGGCCTCGTCAACGACCATATCGAGGGCTGCTTCTGCCGCGCGCCGATAGAGGACCTGCGCCGGCGCTTCGCACGTCCGGCGGCCTGATTGCCGCATCCGGCAAGAACATCGCCCTCCCCATTCGACGGGAGGGCGATGTTCTCTGATAGCAGTAGACTATCAAGGTTGGGCCGGGTATGGCCTGGCCGATTTGAAGGAGCGGAGCGCGTAGTATATCGCACCCGCTATGGCGACGCCGAAGAACCAGCCGTAGACGCCCCACCATGCCGGCATGACGGATGTAAGCCCCGGCAGGATCGAGGAGAAGACGATCCCGATGCCGGCGGCGATCAGCGCGTTGACGTGCCAGCCGTTCTCGAAGCGGAACTCGCCGTGTTCGCGGTAGAGCGCCTCCACATCCACGCGGCCCTTCCGGATGAGGTAGTAGTCGACCATCATGACGCCGAAGATCGGGCCCATCGTATTACCGATCATGTTGACGAAGTGCGCGGCCCCGCCTTCCCAAGGCGCGAATGGATAGAGCGCGAGGGCGATCAGCGCCGCGATATAGCCACCCTTCTTGAAGTCGATGTGCTTGGGAAAGACGTTGGCGAAGTCGAAGGCGGGCGAGACGAAGTTGGCGACGACGTTGATGCCGAGAGTCGCCACCGCGAAGGTCAGTGCGGCGAGCAGCGCCAGGAACCAGCTGTCGAACTTGGCCGAGATCTGGTCGGGGTGCAGCAGCACCTCGCCATAGACATTGAAGGCGGCGATGGTTGTAACGCCGGCGACCAGCGAGAACAGGATGAGGTTGACGGGCAGGCCCCAGAGGTTGCCGACCTTCAGCGACCGTTCGCTCGGGCAGTAGCGCGAGAAGTCGCAGAAATTGAGATAGAGCGCGGAGAAATAGGTCACCCAGATCGCGGCCACTGCGCCAAGCGCGGCGAACGACCCCGGTAGGCCCGGCACGCCGGCATTCTTGGTCTTTTCAAGCAACACGTCCATCGGGATCGTGTGGCTGAACGAGAAGCCGCCCGCCTTGACGACGAGATAGATCGCAAGCAGCAGCATCATCACCCAGACTGCTGGACCGGCCCAGTCCTGGAACTTTCGAACCGTCTCCATGCCGTTCTGGATGATCAGCAGTTGAAGACCCCAAACGACGACGTAGCAGACGAGTTCGAGGGTGGAATGACCGAGCATGTGGCTCGACTGGTGGAACTGAAGCAGGCTTTCATTGCGGACAAGCAGCGCGACGATGGCGCCCGAGGCTGCCGCCGTCTGGGCGCCGTACCAAAAGCACGCGACGATGGCGCGGACGATTGCCGGGAAGTTCGCGCCCCAGATACCGAAGGACGCCCGGGCCAGGACCGGGAAGGGCACGCCGGTGCGCACGCCGGCAACGCCGACAAGCTGCATCAGGAAGAAGATGATGAGCGAGCCGATGCCGATGGCCAGGAGGAAGTTCATAAAGCTGCCGCAGAAGAGAAACAGGCTGGCGGCAAGATAGTAGCCCCACAGGCTGTGCACGTCCGATGTCCAGACGTTGAAAATGGAGAATGCGCCCCAGTTGCGTTCTTTGGCGGGCGCGAGGTCTTCGTTGTACAATTGTGGAGATGCACCGGGTGGTATCGTCATCGTTTCCCCTCTTGACGTCATGGCACCTGTGCCTATGGAAGAGGAGCTTGCCGCCCACTGTCAATATCGCTGCGGGCTCAAAGTGCTACAGCGACCTTTGCGCGGCTCATAAGACGCGCGGCGCTGTAGGAAACGTATCGGAGGACTGCATCCTCTCCACCCTCATCCCTGTGCTTGTCACAGGGATCCAGCAGCGCCGCGTCTGCGGCGCGGGAAGCATTCTTTCAGCCCAAGGACTTGGTCTGGCTGGATTCCTGTGACAAGCACAGGAATGAGGAAATCAAACAAGCGCGGCCGGTGGCCCGAAACTCAACAGGCCTTAGAGCGGAATGAGGAAAAGTGTGCGCCGCCCGCATGCCGCTCTTCTTGGAATCGATCACGTTCATGCTTTTAGGTCGACCCGACCTAAGAGCATCGTGATCTAGCCGCCATTGCCGGCCAGCCATTCCTTCATCATCCTGATCTCTGCTTCCTGGGCCTTGATGATGTCATCAGCGAGTTTGCGGATCGCTTCGTCCTTGCCGTGTTCGAGTTCGACCTTCGCCATGTCGATCGCTCCCTGGTGGTGAGCGATCATGGCGCGTACGAAATCGAGATCGGCATTGCCGCTGAAGGTGATATCCATGTCCTTGTGCATCTTGGCGTTCGCCTCGGCGAAGGCCTTGCTCGACGGGGACGCGTCCCCCGCCGCGCCGCTCTCTGCCGAACCGTGATGCATGCTGCCGTGGTCGGTTTCCTGCGCCAGCACGGGAACAGCAGCGAGCGTGGCGGCGAGAAACAGGGCAGACAGGGATCGTTTGAGGACCATTTCGTTTCCTTTCATCGAGTCCGCCGCTCACAGGGGCGGACAGAATGCGAAGATGATGGAAATTGGCACGCGCCGTCAGGCGTCCGGATTGTCGCTATCCGGAAGGGCGAACACGCCTTCGAGCGAACCCTCTGCGCCCTCGTCCGTAAGTGTCGAATTGCCGATGCAATAGAGCGGGGAAGGATGTCCCGTTATGCCGCGGACGGTGGTCGAGAAGCAGAAGGACGAGGAGCTTTCCGTCGCCTGTTCCAGAATGTTCAGGATCGTGGACCGGTCGCCTCTGTCATAGGCCCTGACAAGGTCGACGATGCCGCAGGGATTGCGCCGCAGACCGAGGAGGGCAGCGGTTTTGGAACCTATCATGAAGGCGCCGCTGGAAAGGTCGCAGCGCCATGGCTCCACCAGGCAGCCCGCCTGCGAGACGCGGCGGGTCCAGGCTCTGTGCGTCTCCGGACTCAAAGGTTTTATGGATCCGGATCCCGGTGTCATGAAGTTCAGCATATCGCTCAGTCCCCAAAGTCGGCCTCGATCTGCTGCGTAACCTATACGCGTAAATGGCGAGATTTACAATCACGGCATTGTGATCGGGCCTTTCGCGCAGGAACGCATGCAACGCCGCAATGTTCCGCAAGCCTGGACGCGCGCGGTCTTGCGGCTTGTCGCCGCCCTTGCCGCCCCTGCCATGATCCGGTAGGGAAGGCACCGACCAAGCTTGAAGTCCGGAATGCTTTCAATGAATGAAAAACAGAAGAAAACGCAGAAGCTCAGGGCACGCCTGCCGCGCGGCTTCGTCGACCGGTCGGCCGCGGACATTCGCGCCGTCGACGAGATGATCGCGAAAATCCGCGAAGTCTACGAACGTTACGGCTTCGATCCGGTCGAGACGCCGCTTTTCGAATATACCGACGCGCTCGGCAAGTTCCTGCCCGACAGCGACCGGCCGAATGAAGGTGTCTTTTCGCTGACCGACGACGACGACCAGTGGCTGAGCCTGCGCTACGATCTGACCGCGCCTCTCGCACGTCACGTGGCCGAGAATTTCAACGAAATCCAGCTTCCCTATCGTACCTATCGCGCCGGTTACGTTTTCCGCAACGAGAAGCCGGGCCCGGGCCGCTTCCGCCAGTTCATGCAGTTCGATGCCGATACGGTCGGTGCCGCCGGTGTACAGGCCGATGCCGAAATGTGCATGATGATGGCCGACACGATGGAGGCGCTCGGCATTGCCCGCGGCGATTACGTGATCCGCGTCAACAACCGCAAGGTACTCGACGGCGTTCTGGAGGCGATCGGGCTCGGCGGAGTCGAGCAGACGAATACGCGGCTGACGGTGCTGCGCGCCATCGACAAGCTCGACAAGTTCGGTCCGCAAGGGGTGCGGCTGTTGCTGGGTGAAGGGCGCAAGGACGAGAGCGGCGACTTCACCAAGGGCGCCGGGCTGAACGAGGAGCAGATCGGCAAGATCCTTTTCTTCGTTGGGATCACGGACTATGCGAGCAGCGCGGACGATCTGGCGGCGCTCGTCGCCGGAACGGCTCGCGGCGCCGAGGGCGTCACCGAGTTGAACACAATCCGCAGCCTTGTACTCAGTGCCGGTTACGAGGCGGACCGCATCAAGATCGACCCCTCCGTCGTGCGCGGCCTCGAATATTATACCGGCCCGGTCTTCGAAGCGGAGTTGCAGTTCGCCGTCACCAATGAAAAGGGCGAGAAGGTCGTCTTCGGCTCCGTCGGCGGGGGCGGCCGCTACGACGGCCTCGTGTCGCGCTTCATGGGTCAGCCGGTGCCGGCGACCGGCTTCTCCATCGGCGTGTCGCGGCTGATGACGGCACTCAAGAATCTGGGCAAGCTGGGCGCCGAACAGGTCACCGCTCCGGTTGTCGTTTGCGTCATGGATCGCGATATCGAAAGCATGGGGCGTTACCAGCGCTTCGTGCAGGATCTGCGGCATGCCGGCATCCGCGCCGAAATGTACCAGGGCAACAAGAAGAACTTCGGCGACCAGCTCAAATATGCCGACCGTCGCGGATCGCCGATCGCCGTGATTCAGGGGGGCGACGAGCGCGCCTCCGGCGTTGTGCAGATCAAGGACCTGATCGAAGGCAAGCGCCTTTCGGGCGAAATCGAGGATAATGTCGCCTGGCGCGAGGCGCGTGTCGCGCAGGTTTCCGTCCCGGAAGGCGAACTCGTCGCGAAGGTGCGCGAAATTCTGGCGGAACAGGCCGAGGACCGGAAAAGGGCGGGTTGACCGCAATGCCTCTGATCAATCTTCCCGCCTTTGCCGGTGACCTTCTCGCAGATTTCGAGCGGCGGAACACGCTGCGCGTCGATACGCCGGTCATCCAGCCGGCGGAGCCTTTCCTCGACATGGCCGGCGAAGATCTGCGCCGGCGCATTTTCATGACCGAGAGCGAGACCGGCGAGAGCCTTTGCCTGCGCCCCGAGTTCACCATTCCCGTCTGCCTCCGCCATATCGAGACCGCAACCGGTACGCCGCAGCGTTACGCCTACCTGGGCGAGGTGTTCCGGCAGCGCCGCGAAGGATCGAGTGAATTCTACCAGGCGGGCATCGAAGACCTTGGCGATCCGGATACGGCCGCTGCCGACGCCCGCGTGGTCGGCGACGCTATGTTCGTCCTCGCCAACCGGTTGCCGGGCGAGCGGCTGAACGTGACGCTCGGCGACCAGTCGGTGTTCGAAGCGGTGATTGCCGCATGCGGCCTGCCCGGGGGCTGGCAGAAGCGCCTCATCCATGCCTTCGGCGATCAAAAGCAGTTGGAACGGCTTCTGGCGGCGCTCGCCGATCCGAAGTCGCCCGGCGTCTTCGGTCACGACGTCGAGCGCGTCGCGGCGCTCGGCATGCTCGAGGACGAGGAGCGGCTCGTCGCCCATATCGGCGAGACGATGAAGGCGACCGGCTATTCGACCAATGCGAGCCGCTCGCCCCGCGATATAGCGCGGCGCCTGAAGGAAAAAGTCGAACTCGCCGCCACCCGGCTGGACAAGGAGGCGCTCGGCGTCATGCGCGCGTTCCTGGCTTTCGATCTGCCGCTTGCCGATGCTCCGGCGGCGCTCCACCGCTTCGCCGGCAAGGCGCGCCTGAAGATCGATGATGCGCTGGCGCTTTTCGACGCGCGCGTGGCCGCGCTTGCAAGGACCGGCGCCGATCCCGGTCTGATGCGCTACCGCGCCGCCTTCGGCCGGCCGCTTGATTACTACACCGGGCTCGTCTTCGAAATCGGGGTCGAAGGCACGCCGGCGGTGCTCGCCGGCGGCGGCCGGTTCGACCGCCTTTTGACTTTGCTCGGTGCCCGCGAGCATATTCCGGCCGTCGGCTTTTCCCTCTGGCTCGACCGGATAGAACAGGCGATCGCTGCGGGGAGGGCGGAATGACCGTCACCATTGCGCTGCCCTCCAAGGGGCGAATGAAGGATGAGGCCTCGGCGATCTTCGAACGCGCCGGAATGAAGATTGCGGCAGTCGGCAGCGACCGGTCCTATCGCGGCCGCGTTGAAGGGTGGGACGACGTCGAGATCGCCTATTTGTCCGCCTCGGAAATCGCCCGTGAGATCGGCAGCGGCGCGGTCGATTTCGGCGTCACGGGCGAGGATCTCGTGCGCGAAGGCCTGGCGGACGCCGACACCCGGGTCGACTTCGCCGCCCGGCTCGGCTTCGGTCACGCCGATGTGGTCGTCGCAGTACCCGAGATCTGGTACGACGTCGACACGATGGCCGATCTCGGCGATGTCGCCGCGGACTTCCGCGCCCGCCATGGCCGCCGGCTTGCGATCGCCACCAAATACTGGCGTCTGACGCAGCATTTCTTCTCGGGCAGCCACGGCATCCAGCTCTACCGCATCGTCGAGAGCCTGGGAGCGACCGAAGGCGCGCCCGCGTCCGGCTCCTCCGACATCATCGTCGACATCACCTCGACGGGCTCGACGCTCAAGGCCAACCATCTGAAGATCCTTTCTGACGGCGTGATCCTGCGCTCCGAGGCCTGCCTCGTGCGGGCGCGCAAGGCCACCCACGAGGGCAATCCGGTGATCGACCGCATCGTTGCTGCCGTGCGGGCCGTGCTCTGAGCGCGAGGACGGCGAAGGTGAAGGCCGGCAAATTTGCCTTCGACCCTGACAAATGCAACCGGCGCTCCCTATGTTGGGGCGGCAGAACACCCTTTCGATTTCCCACCTAGAGGCATCCGTCATGGCTGATCTTTCTTCGTTTCCGATCACGGCTCGCTGGCCGGCGAAAAGTCCCGATATCATCCAGCTCTATTCGCTCCCGACGCCGAACGGCGTTAAGGTCTCGATCGCCCTCGAAGAACTGGGCCTTGCCTATGAGGCTCACCGCATTTCCTTCGATACCAACGAGCAGAAGTCGCCCGAATTCCTGTCGCTCAATCCGAACGGCCGCATTCCGGCGATCATCGATCCGAACGGACCGGACGGAAAGCCGATCGGCCTCTTCGAATCCGGCGCGATTCTGATCTATCTTGCAGAAAAGACCGGCAAGCTCCTCCCGGCGGATGCGGCCCGCCGTTACGAGACGCTGTGCTGGGTGATGTTCCAGATGGGCGGCATCGGACCGATGTTCGGGCAGTTCGGCCATTTCTTCAAATTTGCCGCCGACAAGGTCGCCAACAACCCCTATCCGGTTCAGCGCTATCGCGACGAAGCGAAGCGTCTTCTCGGCGTCCTTGAAGCGCGGCTCGAGGGCCGTCAATGGCTGATGGGGGACGAATACACCATCGCCGACATCGCGACCTATCCTTGGGTGGAAGGGGCTCGCAAGTTCTATGGCGGCGCCGAGGTGCTCGACTATAAGAGCTTCCCGAACGTCATGGACTGGGTGGATCGCGGCCTGGCACGCCCCGCCGCCCAAAAGGGCATGGAGATCCCGCGCAAGGAGTAGTTTCGGGCGGGGCCTCCGCCGGAGATTGACCGGGTGCCGGCCGGGAGGATAGCGATGGGCAGAGATTGAGACGGATGGAGCAGGTGTCGGGAAGACTTGTTGTTGTCGGTGGCGGTCAAGCCGCATTCGCTTTGGTCGCCAAGCTTCGCGCCCTCAAGGACATGCGTCCGATCACCGTGGTTGCCGCCGAAGCGAGCCTGCCCTACCAGCGGCCGCCGCTCTCCAAGAAATATCTGCTGCGCGAAATGACCCTCGATCGCCTGCTTTACCGGCCGGAGCCCTGGTATGCGGAGCACGAGATCGACATACGTCTTTCGACCGCCGCGACGGCGATCGATCGCGCCGCCAAACGCGTGACGCTCAGCGATGGCTCCAAGCTTGCCTATGAGACGCTTGCCCTCGCGACCGGCGCCACGCCGCGTCGGCTGCCGGCTGCGGCGGGCGGCGATCTCGCGGGCGTTTTCGTCGTGCGCGATTTCCGGGATGCCGACCGGCTGGCAGAGGAGATGCAGCCCGGCCGGCGGGTGCTGGTCGTCGGTGGCGGCTACATCGGCCTCGAGGCTGCGGCGGTTGCCCGGACCACGGGGCTCGAGGTCACAGTCATCGAAATGGCCGACCGGATCCTTCAGCGTGTCGCCTCCGGCGCCACCTCGGCGATCGTCCGCGAAATTCACCGCTCGCACGGCGTCGATATACGTGAACGCACAGGGCTCCATCGTCTGATCGGCGACAACGGCCGCGTTACGGCGGCGGAACTCTCCGACGGCTCCGTCATTCCCGTCGATATCGTGATCGTCGGCATTGGCGTGGCGGCGAATGATGCGCTGGCGCACGAAGCCGGCATCGAAACCGCAAACGGCATTGTCGTCGACAGCCATGGCCGGACCTCAGATCCAACGATCTTCGCCATGGGCGACTGCGCCGTCCTGCCGTGGGACGGCATGCGCATCCGCCTCGAATCCGTGCAGAATGCCGTCGACCAGGCGGAAGCGGTTGCCGCGGTTCTCGCGGGCAGCACCGAACCCTACGACCCGAAGCCCTGGTTCTGGTCCGACCAGTACGACGTCAAACTGCAGATTGCCGGCTTCGGCCTCGGCCACGACGAAACGCTCGTCCGCCAGGGCCAGCGCGAGGGCAGCGTCTCGGTCTGGTATTTCCGCCAGGGCAAGCTGGTCGCCGTCGATGCTATCAACGACGCCAAGGCCTATGTGACGGGAAAGAAGCTTCTCGAGGCGGGCGCCACGCCGGACCGTGTGCTGCTCGCCAATCCGCAGGTCGATCTGAAGGCATTGCTGACGTAGAGCACTTCCAGGAGAAGTGTGTAACGATTTTCCGTCCGGAAATGCGTTGGACCAAAGGGTCAGAGCATTTCAGTGTTTCCATGAAACATTGAAATGCTCCAGCGCGGCCGCATGCGCTCCGGCATTATAAAACAAAAAAGGGCGGCTCGAGAGCCGCCCTTCGGATCCGGATGGATCGTGCTAAGGCTGTCGCCTTATCACATCATGTCCATTCCGCCCATTCCGCCCATGCCGCCCGGCATTGCCGGAGCGTCCTTCTTGGGCAGTTCGGCGATCATGGCTTCGGTGGTGATGAGCAGCGAAGCAACCGAGGCTGCGTCCTGAAGCGCTGTGCGAACGACCTTGACCGGGTCGATGATGCCCATGGCGATCATGTCGCCATATTCGCCGGTCTGGGCGTTGTAGCCGAAGTCGTCGGTGTTCTTCTCGAGGATCTTGCCGACAACGATGGATGCTTCGTCGCCAGCGTTTTCGACGATCTGACGGGCCGGAGACTGCAGAGCGCGGCGAACGATGTTGACGCCGGCGTCCTGATCGTCGTTTTCACCCTTGACGGTGATCTTGACGGAAGAACGCAGCAGGGCAACACCGCCGCCCGGTACGATGCCTTCCTGAACTGCAGCGCGCGTCGCGTTGAGGGCGTCGTCGATGCGGTCCTTCTTTTCCTTCACTTCGACTTCCGTCGCACCGCCGACGCGGATGACGGCGACGCCGCCGGCGAGCTTGGCAAGGCGCTCCTGCAGCTTCTCACGGTCGTAGTCGGAGGTGGTTTCTTCGATCTGGGCCTTGATCTGAGCGACGCGGCCTTCGATGTCGGACTTCTGGCCGGCACCGTCGACGATCGTCGTGTTTTCCTTGGTGATCGAAACCTTCTTCGCGCGGCCGAGCATGTCGAGCGTGACGCTTTCGAGCTTGATGCCGAGGTCTTCCGAGATCACCGTGCCGCCCGTCAGGATGGCGATGTCTTCGAGCATGGCCTTGCGGCGGTCGCCGAAGCCCGGGGCCTTGACGGCAGCGATCTTCAGGCCGCCACGCAGCTTGTTGACGACGAGCGTTGCGAGTGCTTCGCCTTCGACGTCTTCAGCGATGATGAGGAGCGGCTTGCCGGTCTGAACGACGGCTTCGAGAACCGGGAGCATCGCCTGCAGGTTGGAGAGCTTCTTCTCGTGCAGGAGAATGAAAGCGTCTTCCAGGTCGGCGACCATCTTTTCCGGGTTGGTGACGAAGTAGGGCGACAGGTAGCCGCGGTCGAACTGCATGCCTTCGACGACTTCGAGCTCGGTTTCGGCGGTCTTGGCTTCTTCAACCGTGATGACGCCTTCGTTGCCGACCTTCTGCATCGCTTCGGCGATGTCGAGACCGATCTGCTTTTCGCCGTTTGCCGAGATCGTTCCGACCTGGGCGACTTCGTCCGAGGTGTTGATCTTCTTGGCCTTGGCGAGCAGGTCCTTGACGACTTCGGCGACAGCCAGGTCGATACCGCGCTTCAAGTCCATCGGGTTCATGCCGGCGGCAACGGCCTTCGCGCCTTCGCGAACGATCGCCTGGGCGAGAACGGTTGCAGTCGTCGTGCCGTCACCGGCGATGTCGTTGGTCTTCGAAGCGACTTCGCGGACCATCTGGGCGCCCATGTTCTCGAACTTGTCTTCGAGTTCGATCTCCTTGGCGACCGAAACGCCGTCCTTGGTGATGCGCGGCGCGCCGAACGACTTGTCGATAACGACATTGCGGCCCTTCGGGCCGAGCGTCACCTTGACTGCGTCGGCGAGGATGTCGACGCCGCGCAGCATCTTTTCGCGCGCGCTGCGGCCGAACTTGACTTCTTTAGCTGCCATTTTGAAAGCTCCTGGTTTCGAAACTCCGGAACTGGTCCGGTTTCAAATTACGGAATTTGAAGGGGTGCCGGCCGATCAGCCGATGACGCCCATGATGTCGGCTTCCTTCATGATCAGAAGGTCTTCGCCGTCGATCTTGACTTCGGTGCCGGACCACTTGCCGAACAGAATGCGGTCGCCGGCCTTGACGTCGAGCGGAACAACCTTGCCGCTTTCGTCGCGGGCACCCGAACCGACAGCCACGATCTCGCCTTCCTGCGGCTTTTCCTTAGCGGTGTCCGGAATGATGATGCCGCCCTTGGTCTTTTCTTCAGACTCGACGCGGCGGACGACAACGCGGTCGTGCAGCGGACGGAAATTGGTGCTTGCCATTGTCTAATCCCTCGATCAAATGACACTGCGGGTCGCGAATGGACCCGCCGGATGGGTGTTAGCACTCTTATCAAGTGAGTGCTAGCGCCAGCCGAGATAAGGGTGGCCGTGAAATGAGTCAAGGATCGGTTCCGAGATTTTTTGCCGGCCGTGATCGTTGACAGCGCCGAGCCCCCGCCGCGGCTTGTTTGATTATCTCATCCCTGGAAGAGGCGAGACTGCAGGATCCGTTTCCTGCCAAAGGAACATGCCGGAGACCGCGCAGTCGCCACGCGAGGAATTCAAGCGCATCGCCATGCGCGCGGGCAAAACCGACCTGAGCTTCGACGCGCCGCTTCCTGGAATTGCTTTAAAATCCTTGGGAAGTGCCGCGTTTTTCTCGGCGTGAGGCTTGTATTCTTGCCCCTTCCTTGCGATGTCAGCCGGAAAGCCGAGTTTGCAGGAAGCCAGCATGGCCGTCAGGATCAATAGTTTTCGGGAAATCGCCGGTCGTTACGACGTGGTCCTTTGCGACGTCTGGGGCGTGCTTCACAACGGCATTCAAGCCTTTGCATCCGCCTGCGAAGCGCTGGCCGAGGCGCGCGCCCAGGGGCTGACCGTCGTTCTCATCACCAATTCACCCCGGCCGCATCCGGGCGTCACGGTGCAAATCCGCGGCCTCGGCGTCCCCGACGAAGCCTACGACCGTATCGTGACCTCCGGCGACGTGACGCAGGCGCTGATTGCGGCGGCCGACAAACGCATCTTCTTCATCGGAGCCGACCGGGATCTGCCGCTGCTCGAAGGGCTCGGCACCGAGATCGTGTCCGCCGACGAGGCCGAGACGATCGTCTGCGCCGGCTTCTACGACGATGAGACCGAGACGCCCGAGCACTACCGCGCGACGCTGACGGGGCTCGCCAAGCGGAAAATACCGTTCATCTGCGCCAACCCCGATCTTGTCGTGGAGCGCGGGCATAGGCTCATCCCCTGTGCCGGTGCCATCGCCAAACTCTATGAAGAGCTCGGCGGCGAGGCACGCATTGCCGGCAAGCCCTATATCGCGATCTATCAGGCCGCTCTCGCGCAGGCCAAGGCCGCCAGGGGCAATTTCGATCTTTCGCGCGTCATAGCCATCGGTGACGGGATGCCGACCGACGTCAAGGGCGCGCAGGATGCCGGCTTCGACCTGCTCTACATCAGCGCGGGCATCCATGCGCAGGAATACATGCACGAAAGCCGCACCGACGAAGCGAGGCTCATGGCCTTCCTGAGGCAGAATGGGGCGCAGCCGAAATGGTGGATGCCGCGGCTGGCATGACGGGACGATCGGCATGACCGTTTTTCACCGCAACGAGACCCGCGATCCGCTGCCCGAACATCTACGCGGCGGTGTGGTCGCGATCGGCAATTTCGACGGCGTGCATCGCGGCCATCAGTCGGTGCTGAACCGCGCGCTGGAGGAGGCGGTGAAGCGGGCCGTTCCGGCGCTCGTGCTCACCTTCGAGCCGCATCCGCGTACCGTGTTCCGGCCCGACGCGCCGGTGTTCCGCCTCACCCCGGCACCGCTGAAAGCCCGCATACTCGAGGGAATGGGATTCGGTGCCGTCATCGAATATCCTTTCGACCGGAGCTTTTCGGAGCTTTCGGCCTCCGACTTCATTCATAGCATCCTGCGCGAATGGCTGCACGCCTCCCATGTCGTCACCGGTTTCGATTTCCATTTCGGCAAGGGGCGGGAAGGCGGGCCGGCCTTCCTGATGGCGGCCGGGGAGCGCGAGGGATTCGGCGTGACGCTTGTGGATGCATTCCGCGACGAAAACGCCGCCGTGATATCCTCGAGTTTCATCCGCTCCCTGCTGGCCGAGGGCGACGTTTCGCACGCGGCCGGGCTGCTTGGCTATCGCTATACGGTCGAAGCCGAAGTCATCGACGGCAAGAAGCTCGGCCGCACGCTCGGCTATCCGACCGCGAACATGCGCCTGCCGCCCGAGGCGGAGCTGAAAAGCGGCATCTATGCGGTGCGTTTCCGGAGGGCGGACGGGTCGCTCCATGACGGTGTCGCAAGCTTCGGCCGTCGCCCGACCGTCGACAGCGACGGCGAAGCCTTGCTGGAGACCTTCGTTTTCGATTTCTCCGCGGATCTCTACGGCGAGATCTGCGCCGTATCCTTCTTCGGCCGGTTGCGAGACGAACTCAAGTTCGACGGTCTGGAGCCATTGATGGTCCAGATGCGCAAGGACGAGAGCGAGGCGCGCGCGCTGCTTGCGGGCGTTCAGCCCCTGAGCGAGATCGACCGCAGGCTCAATTTCGCCTGAGCGGCGGCAGGGCCTTACGCCACCCGATGCGTCAAAGATTTCGGACATGTGCGGCCGGCGGACCCTTTTCAAAAGGCGGAAAACGCCTTAAAGAACCGGCCATAATGACCCGGTTCCATCGAGTGATCGTCGATCAGCGAATTATTGGCCCGGCTTTCCGCGCGCTCTAGGCTGCGCCGGAAGGTCCGGGATTTCGGCGTTTCAACGCCCCCATCATCTTCGAGATTACCGAACCCTTCCGCCTGCGTGACTGCCCCGCGCGGAAAAGACGAATGCGAAAACCATGACCGAGACCGCTGAAAAGACCGACTATTCTTCCACCCTTTACCTGCCGCAGACGGATTTTCCGATGCGGGCCGGCCTGCCGCAGAAGGAGCCGGAGACCGTCGCCCGCTGGCAGAAGATGGAGCTTTACAAAAAGCTCCGCGCGTCCGCTGCCGGCCGCGAGAAGTTCGTCCTGCACGACGGCCCTCCCTACGCCAACGGCAACATCCATATCGGCCACGCCCTGAACAAGATCCTCAAGGATGTGATCAACCGCTCTTTCCAGATGCGCGGCTTCGATGCCAATTACGTGCCGGGCTGGGACTGCCACGGTTTGCCGATCGAATGGAAGATCGAAGAGAAGTACCGCGAGAAAGGCAAGAACAAGGACGAGGTGCCGGTCAACGAGTTCCGTAAGGAATGCCGTGAATTCGCAAGCGGCTGGATCGGGATTCAGACCGAGGAGTTCAAGCGCCTCGGCATCGAGGGCGACTTCGAAAACCCCTACACCACGATGAACTTCCACGCGGAAGCACGCATCGCCGGCGAACTGATGAAGATCGCCAAGTCCGGTCAGCTCTATCGCGGCTCCAAGCCGGTCATGTGGTCGGTCGTCGAGCGTACCGCACTGGCCGAGGCCGAGGTGGAGTATGCCGACGTCGAAAGCGATATGATCTGGGTGAAGTTCCCGGTGACCGAAGGCCCCGATGCGCTTGCCGGCGCCTTCGTCGTCATCTGGACGACGACCCCCTGGACGATCCCGGGCAACCGTGCGATCGCCTACTCGTCGCGCTATGCCTATGGGCTCTATGAAGTCGCGACCGCCGAGAACGACTACGGCCCGCAGCCGGGCGAGAAGCTGATCTTCGCCAAGCGCCTGGCGGAAGAGTCGGCCGCAAAGGCGAAGGTCACCTTCAACTTCGTGCGCGATGTGGAGGCGGCCGATCTGGCCGCGATTACCTGCGCCCATCCGCTGCACGGCCTGGGTGGCGGTTATGCGTTCAATGTCCCGCTTCTCGACGGCGAGCACGTCACCGACGATGCCGGCACCGGCTTTGTCCATACTGCACCCAGCCATGGCCGCGAAGACTTCGAGGCCTGGATGGACAATGTGCGCGTCCTCGAGGAACGCGGCATCTCGTCCACGATCCCGTTTCCGGTCGACGATGCCGGCTATTTCACCGCCGACGCCCCCGGCTTCGGTCCGGATGCGGAAGGCGGCGCCGGCCGCGTCATAGACGACAAGGGCAAGAAGGGCGACGCCAACGACCGCGTCATCAAGGCTCTGATCGGCCGTCACGCGCTCTTCGCGCGCGGCCGTTTGAAGCATTCCTATCCGCATTCCTGGCGGTCGAAGAAGCCGGTCATCTTCCGCAACACGCCGCAATGGTTCGTCACCATGGACAAGGATTTCGGCGACGGCACGACGCTGCGCTCGCGCGCGTTGAACGCGATCGACGAAACCCGTTTCGTGCCCGGCGCCGGCCAGAACCGTCTCCGGGCGATGATCGAACAGCGCCCCGACTGGGTGCTTTCGCGCCAGCGCGCCTGGGGTGTGCCGATCGCGATCTTCGCCGACGACGAGGGCGAAATCCTCGTTGACGACGAGGTCAATGCCCGCATCCTCGACGCTTTCGAGAAGGAAGGAGCGGACGCGTGGTTCGCCGAAGGCGCGAAAGAGCGCTTCCTCGGCAACGACCACGACCATGCCCGCTGGCACCAGGTCACGGACATCCTGGACGTATGGTTCGATTCCGGGTCGACCCACACCTTCACGCTGGAGGACCGTCCGGACCTGAAATGGCCGGCCGACGTCTATCTCGAAGGCTCCGACCAGCACCGCGGGTGGTTCCATTCCTCGCTGCTCGAAAGCTGCGCGACGCGCGGCCGCGCGCCCTACAACGCCGTCATCACCCATGGCTTCACCATGGATGAGAAGGGCGAGAAGATGTCGAAGTCGAAGGGCAATACCGTCACGCCCCAGGAGGTGATGAAGGATGCCGGCGCCGACATCCTGCGCCTCTGGGTCATGACGACGGACTATTGGGAAGACCAGCGCCTCGGCAAGACCATCATCCAGACGAATATCGATGCATACCGCAAGCTGCGCAACACGATCCGCTGGATGCTCGGCACGCTCGCCCACGACAAAGGCGAGGCCGTAGCGCTTGCCGACATGCCGGAACTCGAAAGGCTGATGCTGCATCGTCTTGCCGAACTCGACCGGCTGGTGCGCGAAGGCTACGACGCCTTCGACTTCAAGAGGATCGCCCGCGCGCTCATCGATTTCTCGAATGTCGAACTCTCGGCTTTCTATTTCGATATCCGCAAGGATGCGCTCTATTGTGACGCGCTGTCGTCGCTGCGCCGCCGCGCGGCCCTGCAGGTCATCCGCACCCTTTTCGATTGCCTGGTGACCTGGCTTGCACCCATGCTGCCCTTCACTGCCGAGGAGGCCTGGCTTTCGCGCAACCCACAAGCCGTTTCCGTGCATCTCGAACAGTTCCCCACGGTCCCGGCGGAATGGCGTAACGACGCGCTCGCCGAGAAGTGGCGGAAGATCCGCGAGGTGCGCAAGGTGGTGACCGGCGCGCTCGAGATCGAGCGCAAGGAAAAGCGCATCGGCTCTTCGCTGGAGGCGGCTCCGGCCGTCCATGTCGCCGATCCGGATCTGCTCCAGGCGCTCAACGGCCAGGACTTCGCCGAGATATGCATCACCTCGGGGATCGAAGTCGACGGGGGCGAGGGCCCGGAGGATGCGTTCAGGCTGCCGGACGTCGCGAAAGTCAGCGTCGTACCGAAACTCGCCGAGGGCCGCAAATGCGCCCGTTCCTGGCGAATCACCACCGATGTCGGCTCCGATCCGCTCTATCCGGACGTCTCCGCGCGCGACGCGGCCGCCCTGCGGGAGCTCGGCTTCAAGCCGTAATCGATCGGTTTACCGGGTGAATTGCGTTCAGGCTCTTCATCCGGTAAAACCTGCCCGAAATTTGGCGGATTTTTCCGCCATGGGGCGCTGAATGGCCGTTTTAGCGACGCGCGGCCGGCTGGAAGGAATCTCATGGGAATGACGCGAGAGTTGCGAGCGGCCGCCGGCATTGCCGCCATCCTGGCGGGAGGTCTGGTGCTTTCCGGCTGCATCGGCGGCCCGACCTACGGAACGGACAAGACGGCCGGCGAGCATTTGCTCGACGATCTAGGCAGCGCGGTCAGCCTCGCTCCCGCGAAGAAGGATCCGGTCAAGTATCAGCCGCGCCCCGGTTTGGTGCTGCCGCCGCAACAGCAGCAGACCGCTCTGGTCGAGCCGCAGCAGTCGCTTGCAAGCCGCGAGGCCAACCCGGCCTGGGTCGAGTCTCCCGAAGAGACGCGCGCGCGTCTGCGCGAAGAGGCGGACGCCAACAAGAACGATCCCAACTACGTCTCGCCGCTGGCAAAAGCGAATGCCAACGGCCGCCGTCTTTCCGCCAAGGAGCAGCAGGAGGCCTATCGCGAGGCGCGCAAGATCGAGCAGGGCGCCTATGCGGACAAGCGCCGCTTTCTGAGCGACCCGCCGCTCGAATACCGTCGACTGCCGGAAGGGGCTGAAGCCGATCTCGGAGAGCCCGAAAAGGACAAGGCGCGCCGCCGCAAGAAGGAGGCGCAGATCAAGAACTCCGGAAGCAAGTGGTACTGGCCGTTTTAGAGCGGGATGAGAAACTGCGTGCGGCTCCGTTCGCATCCAAGTTTTAGAATTGGTCCAAAGCCATGGCTATCAGCATTCGCGATGCCCTTCCCGGTGACGCTGCGACGATCCTCCGTTTCATCACGGAACTCGCGACTTATGAAAAGGCGCCGCACGAGGTCGAGGCGACCGTCGAGCGCGTGCACGAGTCGCTCTTCGGAGCCGATGCCGTCGCGCGCGCCGTGATCTGCGAGGCCGACGGCAAGCCCGCAGGCTTTGCCGTCTGGTTCTACAGCTATTCCACCTGGCAGGCGCGCAAGGGACTATATCTGGAGGATCTTTACGTCTCGCCGGAGTTTCGGGGCTCTGGCGCCGGCAAGGCGCTCCTGAAGCACCTGGCGCGGACGGCAGTCGCGGAAGGCTGCGGCCGCTTCGAATGGAGCGTTCTCGACTGGAACGAGCCCGCCATCCGCGTCTATGAGGCCGTCGGGGCGGAGCCCATGTCGGAATGGACTCGTTACCGGCTCGCCGGCAAGGGATTGGAAGCGTTCGCAGCGGACTGACACTTCACGCGGTCCCGGGGAAATCGCAACACAGTTTTCCCGAAGTGATTTTTAACGCCGGCTGGCGAAGAATTCACGAAGAATGTCGGCTGCCTCCCGCTCGGCAAGACCGGAATAGACATCCGGCACATGATGGCAGGTGGGGGAAGCATAAAACCTGACGCCGTTGTCGACCGCGCCGCCTTTGGGATCCTCCGCGCCATAATAGAGGCGGCGGATGCGAGCGAAGGAGATCGCAGCCGCACACATGGTGCAGGGCTCGAGCGTGACATAGAGATCGGCTCCCGAAAGACGCTCGTCGCCGACGGCGGCCGCCGCCTGGCGGATCGCCTCGATCTCCGCATGGGCGGTGATGTCGCTGAGTTCGCGGGTGCGGTTTCCGGCCGCGGCGATCATCTTGCCGTCGAGCACGATGACGGCGCCGATCGGCACTTCGCCGCGTGCCGCCGCCTTTCGGGCCTCCTGAAGGGCCGCCTGCATGAAGCGTGCCGTTTCTGCCATCGTTCGTTCGATAATTTCCTCTTAACCCACGGCCTACGACCTGATAGGACAGCCGCAAAAGGCAGGCAACACAAATGACATCCAAAGACAAGCCCACGAGGCCCGGCGGCAAGGCCAAGGGTCGCGACAAGAAACCTCATTCCGGCAGCGAGAAGCCTGCGGCACGGGCAGCCGGCAACAGTCCGGCAGCGCCCACCGGTGCGGACGAGCCGCAACGCATCTCGAAGATCCTGTCGCGCGCAGGCGTCGCCTCGCGTCGCGACGTCGAGCGGATGATCATGGAAGGGCGGGTCAGCCTCAATGGCGTCGTGCTCGACACGCCGGTCGTCAATGCGACCCTTGCCGACAGGATCGAGGTCGACGGCCATCCGATCCGCGGCATCGAACGGACACGGCTCTGGCTTTATCACAAGCCGGGCGGCCTCGTGACGACCAATGCCGATCCGGAAGGCCGTCCGACGGTTTTCGAGAACCTGCCCGAGGATCTGCCGCGCGTTCTGTCGGTGGGCCGCCTCGACATCAATACCGAGGGCCTGCTGCTCCTGACGAACGACGGCGGGCTTGCCCGCGTGCTCGAGTTGCCGTCGACCGGCTGGCTGCGCCGCTACCGCGTGCGGGCGCACGGGGAAATCGATCAGGAGGCGCTCGACCGTCTGAAGGAGGGCATCGCGGTCGAAGGCGTTCTCTACGGAGCGATCGAGGCGACACTGGATCGGGTGCAGGGCTCGAACGTCTGGATCACCATGGGCCTGCGGGAAGGCAAGAACCGCGAGATCAAGAATGTTCTCGGCGCGCTCGGCCTCGACGTCAACCGGCTGATCCGCATCTCCTACGGTCCGTTCCAGCTCGGCGAGCTGCCGATCGGTCAGGTTCAGGAAATACGCGGCCGCACGCTGCGCGAGCAGCTGGGGCCCCGGCTGATCGCCGATGCCAAGGCGAATTTCGACGCGCCGATCTATAACGATCAGCCGGCTGCTGCCGAGCCTGAAGCGGAGCCCGCCAACCACGCAAAGGCGGAATGGGGCAACAAGCGCGAAAAGGCCGAGGACAAGCGGGAGCGTGCTCTTGCCCGTCTCGATACCCGACGCGACGATGGTCGCCCGAATGAACGCGGCCGCAGCCGCGGTAAGCTGGAGGAGCGTCCGGTGCGCCCGCCGGTCCGGCGCAACCGCTCTTCCAACGTCTGGATGGCGCCGGGTGCGCGTCCGACCGTAGAGAAAAAGCCAAAGGCAGCGGAGGACGAGCTGTCGCCGAAGGCGGCGCGGCGCGCGCCTGCGGAAGGCAAACGGCGCGACCGGCCGAAGGACGCTGCGGCGAAAGCAGCGGGCGGCTTCGATGCGGAACGCCAGGGCAAGGGCGGTAAATCCGCCGGCCGCAAGGATGCCGCAGGCGCCGGCGGCTTCGAGAGGCGTCGACCGCTCGAAAGCGCGGAGCGGAAATCCCGCGACCATGGCGACCGTCCGCCGCGCCGGCCCAGCGGCGAGCGAGCGGCCCGCCCGGCCGACGACCGCATCTCGTCCGAAGGACGCAAGGAGAACGCTCGGCCGCCGCGTGGCGACGGCAGGAAGAGCTTCGCCGGCGACCGGCCACGTGCGAACGCCGGCGGCAAACCGGTTGCTGGAAAGCCGGCTTCGGGAAAGCCGGCCGCCCCTCGCTCGTCCGGCCCGCGTGCCGGAAAACCCGCCGGCAGCAGACCCGCCGGAGGCAAGCCCGGCGGTCGTCCGAGCGGCGGTAAGCCGCCGGGCAAGGGGCCGCAGGGCAGGGGGAAGTAGGCGGCCGTGCGCATCGTCGGTGGAGAGTTTCGCGGCCGCACGCTGGCCGCGCCGAAATCGGACGATATCCGTCCGACCACGGACCGCACGCGCGAGAGCCTGTTTAACATCCTGAGCCACGCCTATCCGGAGGCGCTTGACGGAACGCGCGTTCTCGATCTTTTCGCGGGCACGGGGGCCGTCGGGCTCGAGGCGCTGTCGCGCGGCTGCCGGCAGGCTCTCTTCGTGGAGCAGGGGGTCGAGGGACGCGGGCTGCTGCGGATCAATATCGAGGCGCTCGGCCTTCAGGGGCGGGCCAAGATCTTTCGCCGCGACGCGACGGATCTCGGACCGGTCGGGACGATGGAGCCGTTTCATCTGGTGTTCGCAGATCCGCCCTATGGCAGGGGTCTCGGCGAACGCGCTCTGGCCGCGGCTGCCCGCGGCGGTTGGCTCGTTCCGGATGCCCTTGCAATCCTGGAGGAGCGCGCGGACGTCCGGCCGCAGTTCTCCGAAAGTTTCGAATCGGTCGACGAACGCGCCTTCGGCGATACGCTCATGCATTTTCTGCGTTTCCGAGGCGCCTGAGACCGGCGCAAAGGCGGTTGGAGCTGTTCAGATTCCGCGTGATCTCGGCCTGCCCCTCGTGCAGGATGGCCGATGACGGAGGTGGCGATGGAGCAGAACCTGTCCACGATACGCAAAGCCGCGGGTAGCGAGGGGGAGCCGACCATCGCGCTTGCCCTCGGCGGCGGCGGCGCGCGCGGACTTGCCCACATCCATGTCATCGAGGCGCTCGATGAGATGGGGCTTCGGCCGGCGGTCGTCGCCGGTTCGTCGATCGGCGCTCTCATGGGCGCGGGTGTGGCCGCCGGCATGAGCGGGAAGGAAATCCGTGAACACGTGCTTTCGACCGTCGGCCGGCGTGGGGAGGTTCTCAACCGCCTATGGCGATTGAGGCCGACCAGTCTTGCCGAGGCTGTGGCGAGCGGCTTCCGCGTCGGCCAGTTCAATATAGAGCGTGTGCTGAAGGCCTTCCTGCCCGAGGCGGTGCCTGTCCGCTTCTCCGATCTGGCCATCCCCCTGAAAATCATCGTCACCGACTATTACGGGCAGACGGAGCGGGTCTGCGAAAGCGGGGACCTCTACAAGGCGCTCGCTGCCTCCTGTGCCCTGCCGGCGGTATTCATGCCGGTGAAGATCGACGGCCGCGTGATGATCGACGGCGGCATCTATAATCCGATCCCCTTCGATCACCTGCGCGGACTGGCGGATATCGTCGTCGCCGTCGATGTCGTCGGCGGGCCGGATGGCGACGGGGAGACGATCCCGAGCCGTATCGACAGCCTGTTCGGCGCGACCCAGTTGATGATGCAGTCGATCATCACGATGAAGATGCAGGCCGGCGCACCGGATATTCTCCTGCGTCCCGATGTCGGGCGGTTCCGCGTCCTGGATTTTTTGCGCGCCCAGGAATTGCTGACCGCCACCAGCGGGACCAAGGACGAGGTGAAGCGCGCGCTGGCAGAGCGCATCGATCGGTGGAAGAAGGGGATATAGGCGACCAGGGGCAAATGATCTGTTCAACCGGCTTGAACAAAATCCCCGGTCGGAGACGCGGGATGCGGGCGGACAACCGCACGCACTTTTCTCCCGCTCTAAGGCCTGTCGAGATTCTGGCCACCCGCGGCGGCTTGTTTGATTTCCTCATTCCTGTGCTTGTCACAGGAATCCAGCCAGACCAAGTCCTTGGGCTGGAAAGGCTCTTCCGCGCCGCAGACGCGGCGCTGCTGGATCCCTGTGACGAGCACAGATCGGCTACGATCAAAGGAAACAAGCTTCAACGCCATTATCCATGTCGCAGCAGCGGTCATAAACTCAAAATGAATCTCAACAGGCCTTAGCACAAGTGGTAACAGGCCCTGATATCACTCCGCCTTTTCCAGCGTGTCGTCGGCAAGATCCGGCAGAGCATCGTCAGGCTGAGTGACTTCACGCTTCGGCTTTACCAGCGGCTCCGGCCGGACTGGCCTTGAATGTAGCATGTCGCGGCCGGCGGTGACCCTCTGCTTCTTGCAGGACCAACTGCGCGAGCCTTACGCCGCCGGGATATCGGTTTGCGAGAAATCACTTGAGGGGGAGTCCATCCTCGTCATAACCGATGATGTCATCGGAGCTGCGACCGTCGAGGACGGGCATGGCATTCCAGCGGCGTTGAATGGCCTCCAGATCCTTCAGAAGAGCCGCGCGCCGGGCAGCGGTGTCGGTTCGGCGCAATCGTTCTTCGAGGGCACGCTTGGTGGCCAGCGTGATGGATTCCCCTGTCCGCCGCTCAAGTGTGCGGGCAAGCTGCTCGGTTTCTATATCCTTGATGCTCAACGCCATTAGAGGCTTCCTGGTTCCCACCAGTCTATATTCTACCGGAATGAAACATTGATATCCAGAACGCACGTCCATATTGCGGCAGCAGGGACGGTCGACGGGTCGTGACGCGGAGTTCCTGGAGATCATTTCGGCCCTGACAGAGAGGGCCCTTTCTCTTAGATCAAGATGATTTAAGTCGGATCGACCTAAAACATGAGCGTATCGATTCCAAGAAGTTGAGACGCGGGATGCGGGCGGAAAACCGCACACACTCTTCTCCCGCTCTAAGGCCTGTTGAGATTCTGGCCACCCGCGGCGGCTTGTTTGATTTCCTCATTCCTGTGCTTGTCACAGGAATCCAGCCAGACCAAGTCCTTGGGCTGGAAAGGCTCTTCCGCGCCGCAGACGCGGCGCTGCTGGATCCCTGTGACGAGCACAGGGATGAGGACGGAGGAGAGATGCAGTCCTCCGATACGTTTTCCTACAGCGCTGCGCGTCTTATGAGACGCGCGAAGGTCGCTGCAGCACTTTGAGCTGCTGCATGTTTTTGTCTTTTGATCGGCTACGATCAAAGGAAACAAGCTTCAACGCCATTATCCATGTCGCAGCCGTCATAAACTCAAAATGAATCTCAACAGGCCTTAGCACAAGTGTTAACAGGCCCTGATATCACTCCGCCTTTTCCAGCGTCTCGTCGGCAAGATCCGGCAGAGCATCGTCAGGCTGAGTGACTTCACGCTTCGGCTTTACCAGCGGTTCCGGCCGGACGGGCCTTGAATGCAGCATGTCGCGGCCGGCGGTGATGCCCTCCGCTTCCTGGAGCACCAGCCTTGCCTCGTCGCGGCGGCGTATATCGTCCATGATGCCAATGGCTTCGTCGCCGTTCACGCCGAGCGCCTCGAGCGTCTTTCGGCCGAAAAGCAGACCAGACTCGAACGTCTCGCGCAATTCGTAGTCGACACCCCGTGCGCGCAGTTCCAGCGTGTGCAGGCGGTCGTAGGAGCGCGCGAAGATGCGGGCATTCGGGTATTCGGCATGGACGAGATCGATGATCTTGTCCGTGACCTCCTTCTTCTGCGTGCACACGGCGACAATCTTCGCCTTCTCTATTCCGGCCGCTCGCAAGACGTCGAGGCGTGTGCCGTCGCCGAAATAGATGCGGAAGCCGAATGTGGCCGCCTGACGCACGCGCGCCGCGGAATGGTCGATGATCGTCACATCGCGGCCGCCGGCGAGAAGGATCTGCGAAGCGATCTGGGCGAAGCGGGAAAAACCGATCATCAGCACGTCGGCGCCGGCGCCCTCGAAATCCTCTTCCATTTCCTCGGCCAGTTCGTCCTGCTTGTGCATCAGCCGCCTGGAGAGCATCGCTGCCACGGGTGTCAACGCCATGGAGAGCGTGACGATGGCGACGAGCAGGGAGGACGTGGCTTGCGAGAAGGCGCCGGCCGCGGCGGCTGCGGTGAAGAGCACGAAGCCGAATTCGCCGCCCTGCGGCAGAAGCAGGCCGATGCGCACGGCGTCGTTGTGGCGTGAGCCGGCGGCCCGGCACAGTCCGTAAAGGACCAGGCTCTTTACCAGCATCAGCACGGGAACGGCGATGATGATGCTCAGCAGGTTCTCTGCCACCACATGGAGCTCGAGCGACAGGCCGACCGCCATGAAGAAAAGCGCCTGGAGGATACCGCGGAATGGCTCGATGTCGGCCTCCAGCTCGTGACGATAGGACGATTCCGCCAGCAACACCCCGGCAAGGAAGGCGCCCATCGCCATGGAAAGGCCGGCGAGCTGCATCATCGTCGCCGCGCCCATGACGACGAGAAGCGCGGCTGCGATCATGACGTCGCGCGCGCCGGTGCGCGCGATCACCTGAAACAGCGGATTGAGAAGATAGCGACCGGCGGCGAAAAGCGCGGCCACGGCGGCGATGGCGATCGCGAAGTCTTCGATCGGCGTGGTCGTATCCTCCGGTGCTTGCGCCGCCATCAGCGGAATGATCGCAAGCAGAGGCACGATCGACAGGTCCTGGAGCAGGAGAATGGAGAAGGCGCGCTGGCCATAGCGCGTGTTGGTATCGTTGTTCTCCTCCAGGATCTGCATGGCGAAGGCCGTGGAGGATAGCGCCAGGCCGAAGCCGGCGATGACGCTGCCGGCGCCTCCGAGAAGACCGCTGAACGCGATCAGGAACGAAAGAACGGCGCCGGTGATCACGACCTGTGCCGTACCGAGACCGAAGATGTCGCGCCGCATCTGCCACAGCCGCGACGGTTTCAGCTCGAGGCCGATGATGAACAGCAGGAAGACGACGCCGAGTTCCGAGACATGCAGAATCTCTTCGCCCTCCGTGATTTGCAGGGCGACGGGACCGATCAGGATGCCGGCGGCGAGGTAACCAAGGATGGTGCCGAGCCCGAGACGCTTGAACAGCGGCGCTGCGATCACGGCGCCGGCAAGCAGCATGAGCGCCTGCGAATAGATTATCGTTGTCGTTTCCATGCTCGGTGCTTCCGCTATAACGGCCGGGGGACCCGTGGAGAGGGCGTATTCGGCCGCATATCATTTTGCTGCTGGGGCGGGAATCACGATGATGCCCTTGATGCATGCTTCAGTGCACAATAAATGGGACAGGAATGAAAGGCCAAAATCATGTCTGAGACGATCGTTTCCGCCGTCCTCGAGCAACGTGCCGCCGAGCTTGTCGATCAGGCTCGCCGCGCCGGCGCGGATGCCGCGGATGCCGTGGTGGTGCGTGGCCGCTCCCGTTCGGTTTCGGTGCGGCTCGGCAAGGTGGAGGCGACGGAAGCTTCCGAGAGCGACGATTTCTCGCTCAGGGTTTTTGTCGGGCGGCGCGTCGCCAGTGTTTCCGCCAATCCGGGCTTCGATTTGAAGGTCCTGGCAGAGCGTGCGGTGGCGATGGCGAAGGCGTCGCCGGAGGATCCTTACGCATCGCTTGCCGACCCCGATCGCCTGGCGAAGTCCTATCCGGATCTCGAACTTTTCGACAACCGGGACGTATCGACCGAAGCACTCACGGAGGCGGCGCTCGCTGCCGAAGGAGCCGCGCTTTCGGTCACAGGCGTCACCAATTCCAGCGGGGCGGGCGCATCGGCCGGCATGGGCGGGCTCGTGCTCGTCACGTCTCATGGTTTCTCCGGCTCCTATATGGCCACCCGTTTCGGCTGCTCCGTCAGCGCCATCGCCGGCGAAGGCACCAAGATGGAACGCGATTACGACTTCGACAGCCGCCTCTATTTCGATGAGCTCCGCACTGCCGAGGATATCGGCCGGGTCGCCGGCGAGCGGGCGGCGGCGCGCGTCAATCCCCGCCGCGTCGCGACGCAGAAGAACGTGACGGTCGTTTTCGACCCGCGCGTCGCACGCGGCTTCGTCGGACATCTTGCGGGAGCCATCAACGGAGCGTCGGTCGCCCGCAAGACCAGCTTCCTGCGCGGCATGATGGGCAAGCAGATCATGAAATCGGGCATTGCCGTTACCGACGATCCGTTGATCGTCCGCGGCGCCTCCTCGCGTCCTTTCGACGGCGAGGGGGTCAGCGGCTCGAAATTGTCGATGGTCGAGGATGGCGTGCTGCGCCATTGGTTCCTGTCCACGTCTGCGGCCAGGGAACTCGGCCTCGAGACCAACGGGCGCGGCGTTCGCGGCGGTCCGGCGGTCAGCCC
The DNA here is from genome assembly GCF_042436655.1 of Sinorhizobium sp. P24N7. Classification (NCBI taxonomy): domain Bacteria; kingdom Pseudomonadati; phylum Pseudomonadota; class Alphaproteobacteria; order Hyphomicrobiales; family Rhizobiaceae; genus Sinorhizobium; species Sinorhizobium sp. P24N7. The sequence goes on from NZ_JBHMIW010000007.1 coordinate 132,609, forward strand.
GGCCTCCACCAATCTCGCCCTCGAGCCCGGCTCCGTCTCGCGCGACGATCTGATCCGCGGCGTCGGCACCGGCTTCTATGTCACCGAGCTCATCGGCCAGGGTGTCAACATGGTGACGGGCGAATATAGTCGCGGCGCCTCCGGCTTCTGGATTGAAAACGGCGAAATCCTCTATCCCGTTTCCGAGGTGACGATCGCCTCCAATCTCAAGCAGATGTTCATGGCGCTGACGCCGGCCGACGACATCGACAGGAAGTTCGGCATCGCCGCGCCGACGCTTGCGATCGAAGGCATGACGATCGCCGGAACTTGAATGTGGGCGGTGCGTTGCACTACAGCGCCGCGTGTAAGGATTTGCATGTCAGAAACAGCCCTTTCGATCCGCCCGGTCTGGGACGAGGACCTCGAACTCATTCTTACCGCTGCAGTCGCGGCGGGCGACACTGCGCTCGGCTATTTCCGCAAGACCCTGGACGTCCGCTGGAAAAATGAGGGCCGTTCCCCCGTAAGCGAGGCCGATCTTGCCGCCAACGACATCCTCAAGGGGCGGCTGCTCGCCGCCCGACCGGACTATGGCTGGCTTTCGGAGGAGACCGACGACGACGAAAGCCGCCTCGTCCGCGAGACCGTCTTTGTCGTCGATCCCATCGACGGCACCCGGGCCTTCATCGCCGGCAAGGATCTCTGGTGCGTCAGCGTCGCCGTCGTCCACCGTGGCCAGCCTGTGGCCGGCGTTCTCTATGCGCCCGCCCTCGACGAGATATTCCAGGCGACCCGCGATGGCGAAGCGCAGAAGAACGGCAAGGCGATTGCCGTGCGGGAGGCGGCATCCGGCGGGGTGCTGAAGGTGGCGGCGGCCGAGGATGTCATGGGCAGGCTGGCATTGCCCTATCGCAACAGGATGATGCGTGTGTCGCACGTGCCGTCGCTCGCCTATCGCCTTGCGATGATCGCGGATGGCCGCATCGATGGAACGATCGTCAAGCGGAATTCGCACGATTGGGATTTGGCGGCCGCCGACCTCATCCTTTCGCGCGCCGGGGGCGCGCTTTGCAGTCTCGATGGCGAGCCTTTGTCCTACAACCGCCCGACTGTCACCCACGGCGTTCTGGGAGCGGCCTCGGGAACCGCGCTGCCGGCGTTGCTCGCCGCCTCCAGGCCGCTTGAGCCCCATTGACCTTTAGGGGCGAATGCCGCAAACCACCCCAACACCAATAAGAACACAGATGGAATTTCGATGGCTCACGACTCCGAGAAAAAACAACGGCTGCACCTCGTCTTCGGCGGCGAATTGGCAACGCTCACCGACGTGCAGTTTCGCGATCTGGAAAATCTGGATATCGTCGGCATCTTCCCGGACTACGAGAGCGCGCATGTCGCCTGGAAAGCCAAGGCTCAGATGACCGTCGACAATGCGCATATGCGCTATTTCATCGTCCACATGCATCGCCTGCTCGATCCGGAAGCGAAGTAATGCCGTCGGCGTCGGACGCGGCGGAGGGCAAGCGTTCATGAGCAGCCTGCGCGCAAGGCTGGCACTTTCCGGCTATCGCTGGCTCGGAACGGCCGTCTATCCCTTCTTCTGGTCCTATCTTGCGCTCCGCGCGGCGAAGGGCAAGGAGGACCCGGCACGCCGGCGCGAACGCTATGGCTATGCTAGTGCGCCGCGGCCCCAGGGCCCTCTCGTCTGGTTCCACGCCGCCAGTGTCGGAGAGACGAATGCAGTCACTCCGCTGATCAAGGAAATCCGCCGCCGCGGCATCGCCGTGGTGCTGACCACCGGTACGACGACCTCGGCGCGCGTCGCCGCGGAGCGATTGGGCTCGGCCGTCGTGCACCAGTACGTGCCGCTCGATTTCAAGCCGGCGGTGAGCCGTTTTCTGGAATATTGGCAGCCGGATCTGGCGATCATCGCCGAATCGGAGATCTGGCCGATGACGATCATCGAGCTCGGCAGGCGCCATATTCCGCAGGTTCTGGTCAATGGCCGTCTTTCCGACCGCACCTTCGCCCGATGGAGGCGCCGGCCGTCGCTTGCCGATGCTCTCTTTGAAAATCTCGCGCTCGTCATCGCTCAGTCCGATGTCGATGCGGAGCGTTTCCGCACGCTGGGTGCGCTCCCGGTTACGGTCTCCGGCAACCTCAAGGTGGACAACGACGCGCCGCCGCACGATCCCCGGGACCTGCGCGAATACCGCCAGCAGATCGGTGCACGAAAGACCTGGGCTGCGATCTCGACCTTCGAGGGGGAGGAGAATGCGGCCGGGACCGTTCACCAGGCGCTGAAGGAGAGAACCGGCCTACTGACGATCATCGTTCCTCGCCATCCGGAGCGTTGCGACGCGATCGAGGCTGCCCTGGTCGCGAAGGGGTTGACCGTCGCGCGCCGCACGCGCGGCGATCCGGTCACACCGGAAGTCGACATTCTACTCGGCGATACGATCGGCGAAATGGGGCTCTATCTGAGGCTGACGGAAGTCGCTTTCGTCGGACGTTCGCTTTTCGCCGCGGGCGGTCAGAACCCGCTCGAGCCGGCCATGCTCGGCTGCGCTGTGCTCTCCGGCGGGAATGTGCAGAATTTCCGCGAGACCTACCAGATGCTCGCGAAGAACGGCAGCGCCAAGATCGTGCGCGATACGGAGATGCTCGCCAAGGGGGTCAACTACCTGCTCGCCAACGACGACATGCGTCGCTCGATGATCGATGCCGGACTCGAAACCGTGCAACAGATGCGGGGCGCGCTGACGGCGACGATGAAGGGCCTCGACCCCTACATCAACCCGCTTGTGGTGAAGGCGCGGCTGGAGCCGCGCCCCGAAGCCTGAAACGTGAAGCCTCGATTGGAAGGGACCATGCCCGCAACGAAACCGATCGCCGGCATATTGTTCGACAAGGACGGCACCCTTCTCGACTACGTGAAGAGCTGGGTGCCGGTGAATTACGAGCTGGCGCGGATCGCCGCCAAGGGCAATGAGAGCCTTGCGCGTGTCCTCCTTCAGGCGGGCGGGATGGACCCGGAGACCGGATATGTCGTTCCCGACAGCCTGCTTGCGGCCGGGAATACGGTGGAGATTGCCACCGGCATGGTCGGCGCCGGCGCGCCGTTTACCGTAGAAGAATTGACGGCGCTGTTCGACGGGCTCTTTGCACAATCCGCGCATTATGCCGTGCCGGTGACCGATCTCGCTTCCTTTTTTGCCGGGCTGCACGCGAAAGGCTACCGGCTCGGCGTCGCCTCCAGCGATAACGAGCGCTCGATCCGGGAAACCGCCAAACGCTTCGGTTTCGAGGACTACCTCCATTACGTCGCCGGCTACGATAGCGGCTATGGCACAAAGCCGGAGCCCGGCATGGTGCTCGGGTTTTGCGCCGCAACGGGGCTTGCACCCGACGAGGTGGCCGTAGTCGGCGACAACAATCACGACATGCATATGGGCCGCAGTGCCGGCGTCGCTATGACGGTTGCCGTTTTGACCGGCACCGGATCGCGCCAGTCGCTTGCCGCGTCTTGCGACCACTGCCTCGCCGATATTACCGAGCTGGAAGCGGTGCTCACGAACTGATCGGCTTGCCTTTTTCTCCGTTCTGACGTTCTTTGTCGCCGGTCACACCGCTCACGGCCGATGCCCGCGGCGGAAAGTTCTGGATTTGCCCTTCCTGCCCTCCAGGTGCAGGAGCGGCCGCACGGATATTTACGGGTAAAGATGGTTTCAGAAGCGCCCCCGTTCTGGTGGACCAAGGCCGACTGGCGCGCCTATGCTCTTTGGCCCTTTTCCTGGGTTTACGGCCGGATCGCCGGGATGCGCATGGACCGGGCGCGCCGGGCGACCTCCGCCGTGCCGCTGATCTGCATAGGCAACTTCACCGTCGGCGGAGCCGGAAAGACCCCGACGGCGATCGCGATTGCACGTGCCGCCAGGGCACGGGGCCTGAAGCCCGCTTTCCTGAGCCGCGGCTATGGCGGGTCGCTGGACGTCACGACGGTGGTCGACCCCGAGCACCATCGCGCGCGCGACGTCGGCGACGAGCCGCTGCTGCTTGCCCGCGAGGCCCTCACCGTGATCTGCCGACGCAGGGTGGATGGCGCACGCAAGCTTGCTGCGGAAGGCGCCGATATCATCATCATGGATGATGGCTTCCAGAGTGCCCGGCTCGTCTTCGATTTCGCCCTTCTGGTGGTCGATTCCGGCCGCGGTATCGGCAATGGCCATCTCGTGCCTTCCGGCCCGGTTCGGGCGCCGATCGGCAATCAGCTGCGCCATGCCAACGCTCTCCTGAAACTCGGCCACGGCTCCGCCGCCGATACTCTCGTCCGCCAGGCGGCACGGGCCGGCAAGCCCGTCTATGTGGCCGAAACGGTGCGCACGGATACAGGGCCGCTCGACGGCGTCAAGGTCCTTGCCTGGGCCGGGATCGCCGATCCGGAAAAGTTCTTCAAGACCGTTCGCGAGACCGGCGCGGTGATCGAAGAGACCCGGACCTTCCCGGATCACCACCATTTCTCCGAGGACGAGATTGCCGATCTGGTCGACCGTGCCGCAAGCCGGGGCTATACGCTGGTGACCACCGCCAAGGACATGGTTCGCCTGGAGCCCGGCCACGGGCGGGCAGGGGAACTGGCGGCGAAAAGCCGCGTGATCGAGATCGAGGTGCGCTTCGACGATCCGGCAGCGCCGGGTGCAATCATCGACGCGACACTTGCCTCCGCCCGCGCCCGCCGATTGCGCGAGCGCAAGACGGGTTAGCTGGGACACTTCCAGCAGAAAAAATGTCTACGGTTTTCCGACCGCACCCCCGATCTGTTGCAATCGATCGCGCTTACGATTTCAGCTCGATCCGACCCAAAATCATCGTGACCAAGCGAGTGCCGGCCATCGACGGCCGCTCAGCCGATTGAGTTGGGACATGAGGCCACCGAAAGGGCACCGACGGCTGCATCACCTTGCAAGATTATACTTATTTGCTCATAGGCAGCATTTCATGCGTCAATCACTACCAAGGCGAGGGTCGAGTCGGCATATGCAACCCTGAGAGGGGCCTGCCACGGGCATCGCGAAGGGGCCGTTATTGCGGCTAGGGCGGGGATGTGCATGAAATTTATACCGGCAACTGGCGTCTCGCTTGCTCTCATTCTGGCAAATCCTGCAAATTCACAGGAATTGCCGAAACCCTCGGGCGAAATCTCTCCCTCGGTCATCACGCAACGTTTCGAGGACTGGACCTACCGTTGCGGCGAGGTAGCCGTCGAGGGCAAGACAGTATCGCAATGCGAGGTCGTTCAGGTTGCGAGGGTGAAGCAGGGGGAAGAGGAAATCAGTCTTTTGACCCTCGCCATCGCCAAAACTGCGCCCGGCACCGGTGAACCCGCAGAAAACGAAAGCGACGAGTCGCTTTTGCTGACGGCCCTGGTACCGCTCAACATCTTCCTCCCAGCCGGATTCGGGCTCGATGTCGACGGCAAAGCGGTCGCCGACACAGCCTATCGCAATTGCAACCAGGCCGGCTGCTGGGTTCAGCGGCGGCTCGAAAAAGCGATGCTCTCGGCCCTCCGGAAAGGGCAGATGGGCGCCGCCCGGCTGCGCCTGATGAATGGCCAGAACGTTACGATCCGCTTTTCACTCAAAGGCCTGACGGCAGCCCTGGGCAAGCTGAATGAGCCGGAATCCCAAAACTGATCGGACAGCGTATGCGGCAGCTGGCGCTCTTTGCAATTGTGATCGTTCCGGTGTTTTCGACCGGAGCAGCGGGTGCATTTGCACAATCGCCTGGCCGCTGGAGGCGCGGTTGCGACGAAGCAGATCGTAAACACGCTCGAAGAAGTGGCTTCAGGTGCAAGAGCCGCAAATAAGGCAACGATCGGCGGCAAGACTTGCGTCTATAGCTGCGTGGTCGATGGTTCCACCCGGTATGTCGGAATTACCGACGATGTGTTACGGCGGGGGCGAGAACATTTTAATGCGAAAGGAATAGAGATAGAAGAAATCGCAGGTCTCGATAACTTGTCTCGTGCTGACGCTCGTGCTGTTGAGCAAACGCTAATCCATTATTACGGCCTCGGTAAAGACGGTGGAATGCTGCTGAACAGGATCAACTCCATTTCCCCAACCGCAAATCCAACGGCCTATGAACAATCCCTGATCCGAGGCAAGCAGTTGCTCGACAGCGTTGACTACCAGTGGACAAATTAGACATGCTAAATCGTAAAACTGTAAAAATAGGTGATGTATTTCAAATTCTTACATCTGAGGGTGTGTGCTATGGGTTGATAACGCATACACATCCCAAATGGGGTTGGATAGTGGCGATTTTTCGGGAATTTTATGCAAAAGAACCGAAAGACTTTACAGAGGTCGTAGCGAAGGAGCCGCAGTTAATCACGGCCTTTTTGATACAGGATGGCGTGAAGAAAGGCTTTTTTCCTTTGGTGGCAAACGTGTCTGTTCCTGAACATCTTCGTCAGTTTCCGACCTTCCGCTCAACGAACAATCTTAAAGGAGACGACACCATGTGGTTTTTCTGGGCTGGAGAAGGGCAATGGAAAGTACATCGTCCCCTCACCAAAGAGGAAAAAAAATTTCCTAAAGGGCCATCACTGCCAAGTGCGCCACTTTTGATAGAGATGATCGAAAAAGACTATCGAGTTGAAAGGGATTATATCTGAAGCTCTTTTGGCTATCCAAACGGGTATTCCGAGTCGTGGTGTAGCTTCCGGCAAGAGGCCGTGCTTTCCGGCGCTGGCCCGGAGGGGATATCAGCGTGCGACTACAGGCAAGCTGATTTGCGGATCATCGCTTGATTTCATCGGATGCCTTCGTGCGGTGGCGGCGCATAGACCTGAAGCGTGTCATCAAGGAGCGATTTGGCGTCGACTACGAGACGCGCTATGGGCTTTTCGCACATCAGCGCACGCCCTCATCATCCGGCGCAGGACGCACATATTATCGACGAATTCGAAAAAACTGGCCACGCACGCTGAAGGCGCATCTTTGCGACCTGCCGCCGCGCACCAAGGTGGAACCGTGGTTTCAGGATGAAGCTCGTATAGGCCAGAAGAACGGCATCGTGCGGCAATGGGCGCGTCGTGGAACCCGGCCTCGCCAGCCAGCCGACCAAGGCTCCGGTTCCAACTGCACGCCTCATCCGGCGTTCGAAACCGGAGACGGCCCGCATGTCATGGTTACGCAGTTCATGGCGGCTATTCCCCGTGCGCTGCTCGCAGTTTGATCACCAGCCTTGCGGCGCAGGATGCCGAAATCATGGCCGCCATCGACATGGCATCGGTCGGGCCCTGAGCCAGGCCAGCTCTTTCTCAGCGCAACCATACAACCAAATTCCCTGTGCAGAGGCACTAGTCTAATTCTTTTGAATTCGCGCACTTACCACGGAAACCGTTACGATCTATTCCTGGAAGTGCTTTAAGTCCGCCGGTCCGCCAGGCCGCCGGCGCGTCGTTCCGCTTCGAGCGAGGCATCCGCGTCGGCGTAAGCCTCCTGGCGCGCGACGCTCCAGTACCTGAGTTCATCGACCGGAACGGGCTTGCCCGTAACGGCACAGATCACGTGCGAGCCGGCAAGTACGACTTGGAAGTCTCCGTCGAGATAGCGGATCTTCGCCTCCCGGGAGGAGCTTCCTTCAAAACGGTTCATCATGCCTGAACGGGCCTCGTCTTATCCTGGACGTCCTGATCTATCGCGGCGCTCTGCAAAAAACCAGCGGTTTTGGAAGATGGTTCCAGCAGGGTCTCAGCTCCGCCCGAAAAGCCGCTCGATGTCGGTCAGCTTGAGCTCGATATAGGTCGGCCGGCCGTGATTGCACTGCCCGGAGCCGGGCGTGGCCTCCATCTGGCGAAGCAGAGCGTTCATCTCTTCGGTGCGCAACCGGCGGCCCGAGCGAACCGAGCCGTGGCAGGCCATGGTGGCGGCGAGATATTCGAGCCGGCCGGCGAGCCCACCGGCCGTATCCCATTCCGCAAGCTCGTCGGCAAGCTGGCGAACCAGTCCGGCGGCGTCCATTTCTCCGAGCATCGCCGGCGTTTCGCGGACGGCGATCGCCGCGGGGCCGAAACGCTCGATGGCCAGTCCCAGGCGCGTGAACTCCTGCGCATGCGCAATCAGCCGGTCGCAATCGTCTTCCGGCAGGTCGACGATCTCGGGGATCAGCAGCGCCTGCGCCGGTACCGGGCGGGCGTGGAGCGCCGTTCGCATCGTCTCGAAGACGAGACGCTCATGGGCGGCGTGCTGGTCGACGATCACGAGCCCGTCGTCGGTCTGGGCGACGATATAGTTTTCATGAAGCTGGGCGCGGGCGGCACCAAGCGGGAAGGAAACCGCCCGTCCATCGTCGGCGCGCGTTGCCTCGACGGCGGCAGCGCTGCGCGCCGATGGCTGGGCGAAATCGGAGAAGGCCGCCTGGGGTGCTTCTGCGAAACCCCGCGCGGTCTCGTCGAAGCGCAGCGGCCGATAGGGCGAGACGGCGGCCGTCCAGGGCTCCTGCGGCCTGTCTGCCCGATGGAACTCGGGACGGAAGGCGCGCATCAGCCCATGCGCCCCGGTCGTCGCCGCCCGGTCTCCCTCACGCGCCAGCGCCTCGCGGATGGCGCCGATGATCAAGCCGCGGATCAGTCCGGGATCGCGGAAGCGCACGTCCGATTTTGCCGGATGGACATTGACGTCGACGAGAGCCGGATCGAGCGTGATCGACAGCACCGCGATCGGGTAGCGCCCCTGCGGAATGGTCTCGGCATAGGCGGCGCGGATCGCGGACATGATCAGCTTGTCCTGGACCGGCCGGCCGTTGACGAAGGCATATTGCTGAAGCGAATTGCCGCGGTTGAAGGTCGGCACGCCGGCAAAGCCAGTCAGCCGCGCATCCTCGCGCTCGGCGTCGATCTCGATGGCATTGTCGCGGAAGTCGCGGCCGAGCACTTGCGCCATTCGCGCCAGCCGGTCGTCGCCTGTTGCGGGGAATTCGAGCGTCGTGCGATCGGAGCCGGAAAGCACGAAACGCACTCTCGGAAAGGCGATCGCCATACGCCGGACGACTTCCGAGATCGCCGCCGCCTCGGCCTTTTCCGACTTCATGAATTTCAGCCGCGCCGGGGTCGCGAAGAAGAGGTCGCGCACCTCGACCACGGTGCCTACGATAGCGGCCGACGGCCGGGCGGGCTCGCTCCTGCCGCCGGTGACCGTGATCGCCGCGCCTTCCCGGGCCTCCGCCGTCCTCGTGGTGATCGACAGGCGCGCCACCGATCCGATCGAGGGCAGGGCTTCGCCGCGGAAACCGAGCGTCCGGATATCGGCGAGGCTGTCGTCGAGCTTGGAGGTGCAATGGCGGCGGATCGCCAGTTCGAGATCGGCCGGCGACATGCCGATGCCGTTGTCGGTGACCCTGAGGAGCGTCTTGCCGCCACCGGCGGTCGCGATCTCGATCCTCGTCGCGCCCGCATCGAGCGCGTTCTCGATCAGTTCCTTCGCGGCGCTCGCCGGTCGTTCGATGACTTCACCGGCGGCGATCTGGTTGATGAGCGTTTCGGAAAGTTGCTTGATGGCCATGCCCTATTTTCCAGGATTCGGAGAGGGAGGGAAAGCCCCGCGCTCACACTTCTCCAAGGCTTCCGGCCGGACCTGCAAAAAGCGGTATTGCGACTTAATCGGGCTTTAACGTTCTGCTGCAATTTTCCACAGCAACCTGAATGATCGTCGGGTTTTTGCCTCTGGAGCACCGCGGCGTTGCTGGACGCCGCCCGCATCCCTTCAAAAGGATGCCTCAAAGGCGGCCAGCATGTCCCGAAATGAAACCGCTGCTGATCGGTTGGCCGGACCGTAGCCGGGCCGGGAAGGCCGTTCAGCGGAAAGAGTGCTACAGCACCCGTTATGCGTCCAAGGACGACTGGCGCTGTAGCGGGAACGAGGGCAGCGCGATGAATGATGTGGCGTCGGGCGGCGCAGACATCAGCAGGATCATTCTGGAGGCAAGCGGTGAAACGCTTGGCGCCGCCTTGCTCGTTTTCGGCCGGGACGACACCATCACCTTCGCAAGCGCCTCGATACTGCAATTTTTCCCGGTGCCAGCCGCCATGCTGGTTCCCGGGACGCGGCTGCGCGATTTTCTGGGGGCGGTATACGATACCGGCGTGCGCCCCGGAACCTTGCCGGAGTCCAGCCGGCATAGGCCGAACCGCGAAGACTGGATCGCCGAGCAGATGGCGCTCCACTGGCGGGAACGCTACGAGAATGTCGAGAGGGCTGGCCGCACGCGCTGGCTCTCTCTGCGTCAGCGGCGGCTGTCGAGCGGTATCGGCCTTCTCGCCGTCAGCGACGTCTCCGAACAGAAGAAGCGCGACGAGCAGGCCCGGACCGATCTCCAGCGGATCGCCCTGACGGAAGAGATCCTCAACGCTCAGCCCAATCCCATCTGCGTCAAGGACAGCAACCTCCACTACATCGCCGTAAACAAGGCCTTCTGCGTCATCCACGATCTCGCGCCGGACGCCATGCTCGGACGTTCCGCCTCGGACCTCGTCGAAACGGAGCTTGCGGAGCACTTCGAACGGTCGGACCGCCACGTCCTGGAGACAGGCATGCCGCATTCGGAGGCGGAGCATATCGTTCGCGCCGACGGCAGCGACCTTTGGGTCGTGACGCGCAAATATCGTATCGGCCTGCCCGGCCGCCATTTCGTCGTCACCTGCATGACCGACGTCACCGATATCGCCGTCTGGTATGACGGCTCGGAAAAAGGCGGCGACACCGGTCTGCAGATCCGGGACTATAGCATCTTCACGCCTGCGCAGAATTTCTACGATCCCTTCCGGTCGCTCGACTTGCAGCAACTCGCCCACGCCGGATCGAAGATCGACATGCTGCCGGCTCGGGAATTGCGCGTACTTCTGGCGACCGCCGACCGGGACACGGAAGAGCGATTCGTGGCGCGGCTGCGCGGCTTCGGGCTCGACGCCTGTGCGGTCCGCAATGGCGAGGAACTCGACGCCTTCGCGCTGGCTGCCGAGGCCCGCGGATTGGAGATCGACCTTCTTCTGCTCGACACCGCTTTTCCGGAGAAGCATCGCGTTCTCGCCTCCTGGCGCGCCTGTACATGGGTCGAGGTATCGAGCGATATGGATGCGACGATCCTGCTTGGGGAGATCTTCGCTGTCCGCGCCCGCGGCGCGCGTTCGCCGTTGCTGCAGCCCGAACGGGGGATTGCGCTCGACCGCGATCTCGCGCCCGCGACGCATGCGCCGACGGTGGAAGTCCTCGTCGCGGAGGACAACCACGTCAACCAGTTCGTCTTCGCGCAGATCCTGGAGGGGCTCGGGATTTCCCACCGGATCGCCGCGGATGGAAGAGAAGCGGTGGACCTCTGGCACGAACTCCAGCCCGCCCTGGTTCTGATGGACGTCTCCATGCCGGTGATGAACGGCTTTGAAGCCGCCATTGCCATTCGACAGGCCGAGAAGGGCACGGGCCGTCGCACGCCGATCGTGGCCGTGACCGCCCAGGCGATCGATATCGACCTCGAGCGCTGCAGGACATCGGGAATGGATGACCACATCATGAAGCCGGTCAGCCCGGATATGATCGAGATGCTGCTGCGGAAACACCTGCCGGCGGCCGAAAGGCGCGTTTCGGGTTCTGGTCGGAGCGGATCACAATGACATTGCAGGAGCTCGGTATCGATCGGGCGAAGCGGGACAGGCCGTATAGTGCCTCCTTCGTCGATCCATTGACCGAGCTCGGCAATGCACGCCACCTCAAGCAAACCGTCTGCGCCCTCGCGGCCGAACGGGCAAGCGATCCCGCACCCTTTACCATCGCCCTCGCAAATCTGGACGGGTTCAAGCCGATCAACGACCTCTTCGGCCCTGAGGCCGGCGATCAGATCCTGCGCCAGGTGGCGCACCGGCTGAAGGCCTGCGTTCCCGAGGGCGCGACGGTGACGCGTACCGCAGATGACGAATTCGCCATCGTCCTGCCGCTGGTCTTTGAACGAAGGAGTGCGGAGAAGCGCGGCCAGATGCTAAAGGAAGTGCTCTCTTCGCCCTTCGCACTCGGCGACCGGAACGTTCGGCTTTCGGCCTCGTTCGGCTTTGCTGTCTTTCCCTTTGCCGGAGACACGTTCGACGACCTGCTGAAGAGCGCCGATACCGCGCTCTACCGCTCCAAACGGCGTGGCCGCGGCCAGATCACCGTGTACTCGCAAGAGATCGCACAGGAGATGAAGCACGCGACGCAGCTTGAGCAGGCACTGCGCAATGCGATCATCGCCGGTGGGATCGATGTCCACTTTCAACCGATCGTCGATCTGCGCAGCGACCGTCCGGTGGGTTTCGAGGCGCTGGCGCGGTGGTGCGACGCCGACCTCGGCTATGTCTCGCCGGCCGTCTTCGTGCCTTTCGCGGAAGAGCGCGGATTCATCGACGCGCTTTCCGAAATGCTTCTGCGCAAGGCGGCGCGGGCTGCCCTCTCCTGGCCGGAGGACCTCTTCCTGTCCTTCAACCTGTCCTCGGTCCAGCTGATGGATCCGGCGACGAGCGCTCGGCTCCTGGCAATCACAGCTCAGGTGGGCCTCGACCCCCGGCGCCTCGAACTCGAGATCACCGAGACCGCTGCGATGGCCGACGCCGGCACTGCCCAGAGGATCGTCACCGAATTGAGAGCGGCCGGCGTACGCGTGTCGCTGGACGATTTCGGAACGGGCCAGTCGAGCCTCGGGCGGCTCAGGGATTTTTCCCTCGACAAGGTGAAGATAGACCGGACCTTCGTTTCGGGGATTTCCACCGACCGGACTTCAGAACATATCGTCAAGGCGATCGTTTCGATGTGCGAGGGGCTGGAACTCGCCGTGGTCGCCGAAGGCATCGAGCATTCATCCGAGGCGCTGAAGCTCAAGGCGCTCGGCTGCGGCCTGGGACAGGGCTATTTCTACGGCAAGCCCGCCGATGCCGATGCCACCTTGCGTTACCTTTCCGAGCATTACCCGGATGTGGCGGCGGCGCGCTGAAGCGCCTCATGCCCGCTTACGGTTTCGGCTCCCGAACGATCGCTGCGGCCCTCCTCCAAAAGCCAGTCGCGGATGCGGCGCGCCTGACTGTTGAGTTCGCGTGACCGCGGCCAGACGACGTAGAAGGCCTGGCCCGTCCTCAGCACATGCCCCCCGACCGGCACCAGCGCGCCGGAGCGCACCTGTCGGGCGGTCAGATGCTCCCAGCCGAGCGCAATGCCCTCTCCCGCCAGCACGGCCTGGATCACGAGCACGTAATCGTTGATCGCGAGCCTTTTGCCTTGCGCCGGATAAGCAAGGCCCGCGCTCGCGAACCATTCGGTCCAGTCGCAGGCCCGCCTTACGGGCTCTTCGAGGTGGATAAGATTGTGCCTGATGAGGTCCGCGGGCGTTGCCGGCAGCCCATGCGTTTCGATATAGGCGGGTGTCGCCACGGCCTGGACGACTTCATCGGCCAGCACCGCCGCATGATAGCGCGGCCAATGGCTGGGGTCCCCGCCACGAATTCCGAGCGGGATCGGCTCCTCATCCAGATCGAGGTCGCGCACGCTTGTCTGGATGCGAAGGTCGATCTCCGGCAGGTCTTCGCGCAGCCGGGCTAGCCGCGGCAGCATCCACATGGAGGTGAAGGCCGTCGAGGCCGCCAGCGTCACATTGGTCTCGCGCCCTTTGGCGCGGATGTCTTCGGCCGACTTCTGGATCCGTGCGAGGCCGACCGAGACATCCGCGTGAAACTTTTCTCCGGCCTCCGTCAGTTCGACGGCCCGGTGCACACGGTGGAACAGGGGCACGCCCAGCTGGTTCTCGAGTCCTCGAATGGCGTAGGACACCGCTGCCTGAGTCATTCCGAGCTCACCGGCAGCGCGTGTGAAGTTCTGATGCCGGCCGGCTGCCTCGAAGACGATGAGGCTCGCGGCAGACGGTAGGAGACGGCGCAGATTTTCCATAAGTACCACTTATATCAAGCGTCGAATTTTTCCTGCGTTACAATAGCCTCTCTCGTCAATACCATCATTGCAAATGATGGGAGATCGACCATGGAAGTGTTGGAAGCAACCGGCGAGGCGCCGAAACGGACCCGGAGCGGGCGACCGCAGCGACGCGAGGGCAGCAAGAATCTCGGCGTCCCCTACATCGCCCGCAATATACCGACCTATGACATCCTCGGCGAGGAGAACCTGGAGCGGATCGAAGGGGTGGCCGACCGCATTCTCGCCGAAGTCGGCATCGAGTTTCGCGACGACCCGGTGGCGCTCGACCACTGGCGGCGCGCCGGGGCCAAAATCGAGGGTCTTCGCGTCACCTTCGAGCCCGGGATGCTGAAAGAGATCGTCCGTTCGGCGCCGGCGCAATTCACGCAGCACGCCCGCAACCCTGCCCGCAGCGTCGAGATCGGCGGCCGCAACGTGGTGTTCTCTCCGGCTTACGGTTCCCCCTTCGTCATGGATCTGGACAAGGGCAGGCGCTACGGCACCATCGAGGACTTCCGCAATCTGGTGAAGCTCGCCCAGTCGAGCCCCTGGCTGCACCACTCCGGCGGCACCATCTGCGAACCGTGCGACGTGCCGGTGAACAAACGTCATCTCGACATGGTCTACAGCCACATAAAATACTCCGATCGCGCCTTCATGGGGTCGATTACCTCGGAAGAACGTGCCGAGGATTCGATCGAAATGGCCCGCATTCTTTTCGGTGCCGAATTCGTCGACGGCAACTGCGTCATTCTCGGCAATGTCAACGTCAACTCGCCGCTCGTCTGGGACGGCACGATGACGAAGTCGCTGCGGGCTTATGCGCGCGCCAACCAGGCCGCGGTGATCGTGCCGTTCATCCTCGGCGGCGCGATGGGGCCGGTCACTAATGCCGGGGCGATTGCGCAATCCTATGCCGAAACGCTTGCCGGCTGTGCGCTGACGCAGCTCGAACGGAAGGGCGCGCCCGTCATCTTCGGAAACTTTCTTTCCTCGATGTCGCTCCGCTCGGGCTCGCCGACCTTCGGCACGCCGGAACCGGCGATCGGCAGCATGGTCATCGGCCAGCTCGCGCGCCGGCTCGGCCTGCCGTTGCGCTGCGCCGGAAACTTCTCCAACTCGAAGCGCCCGGATGCACAGGCAATGCAGGAAGGCGTCATGTCGATGCTGTCGGCCGTACATTGCGGCGCCAATTTCGTCCTGCACTCGGCAGGCTTCGCCGACGGCCTGCTGGCCATGTCCTACGAAAAATTCATGATGGACATGGATTTCTGCGGGGCGCTGCATTCCTATCTTGCCGGCGTTGTTGTCGACGACAATACGCTCGCCATGGACGCCTTCCTAGAAGTGGGCCCGGGCAGCCACTTCCTTGGCTCCGGCCATACGATGCGCAATTATCAGACCGCCTTCTGGGACAGCGCCCTTTCCGATAACGAACCCTTCGAGAAATGGGTGGAACAGGGCGAAACCGACATGGCGCTGCGCGCGAACAGGAGCTGGAAAAAGGCTCTCGCCGAATACGAGGCGCCGCCCTTGGATGCGGCCATCGACGAAGCGCTGAACGACTATGTCGCAACGCGCAAGAACGGCATGGCCGACGCGTGGTACTGAGCCTTTCCAACGCGTTGCCACCTGACGACGAAAAGCGGCGCCATGGGCGCCGCTCCTGTTGTTCGTTTTAGAGCCTACGGCTTACTGCTGGGGGGCAGGTTCCGCAGGCGCCGGTGCCGGCGTCGTACCCGTTGCCGAAGTTGTCGACGTATCGACCGGCTGGTCGGCGTTACGCTCGGCCATTACCTGCGATTTCGTCTTGAACTCCGGCGCGGCCTTCAGGGAGTCGGCCGTTTCGGTGGTCGTCAGCTTGATTTCATCCGAATCGGGCTGGTCGGCAATCGCGATCTTGTCGAACGGAACTGCGACGTTCTTTTCCCCGATGCCGAGGAAGCCACCAACTCCGACGATGGCAGCAGCGATACCGCCTTCCTTCTCGATGATCAGGTCGTTGATCTCGCCGATGCTTTCATCGCTGGCATTGTAGACGGACTGGCCGATATAAGTATTCGCGGACACTTGGTCTTCCGCTTGCTCCGTCAGGTAGCTGGCGTCACCAGCCGCCATATCGGTCGTCTTGTCTGCCGTATCCGGTGTCTGCGCCTGCTCGTCGGCGGCCGGCGGGGTAGCCGGAGCCGGGGCGGGTTCCATGGTCTGGGTTTCAGGTGCCGTAGCCGGAGGCGTCGTGGTTTGCTGTGCGAAGCTCATCGGGGCAACGGCAACGCCCACGAGAAGCGCGCCAGCGGCAACGGAAGATATAAGTCTCTCTTTCATGTCAGACTGCCTTTCGTTGACGTTGTCGGCTAGAGGGCATTACGTGCGCTTTTCGCCCGCATTCCCTTCCAGCCCTTTGGCATCGATCACGATGTCATCACCGTGATCCAGGCGCAGCCTCAAGTTGGGCCAGGGATGCTGCGCCGATGACACTCAAGCAACGCCCGGCAACGCAAACTGTTCCGGAAAAAGTGAACGCCGAGCTGGCTGGCACGAGGCTTCCATTGGTGTGCGCTCGATGCGGTTGCGCCGCATGCTCGGGTGAACACGCGGCGCAGAAGCTCGCATTCCGGTTGCCTTTCGCAGGGGACGCCTTCATGGCTCCAGGGGTCCGGGGGCGAAGGCTCGATCAGTGACTTTCGCGCAGAACCTCGCTGCCGCTCTTGCCGACGAGGAAGTCGAGGTCCGCGCCCCTGTCGGCCTGCAGCACCGTGTCGTGATAGAGTTTGTAGTAGCCGCGATGCCATTTCTGTTCGGGTGGCTGCCAGGCCGCCATGCGGGCCGCCAGTTCTTCCTCGCTGACGAGCAGGTTCAGCTCGCCTTTCAGGGCGTCGAGGCGGATCCGGTCGCCGGTCCTGACGATCGCCAGGGGCCCGCCGGCATTGGCTTCTGGGCTCACATGAAGAACGACGGTGCCGAAGGCGGTGCCGGACATGCGCGCATCGGAGATGCGCACCATATCGCGCACGCCCTTTTCGACGAGCCGGCGCGGAATCGGCATGTTGCCGACCTCCGCCATGCCGGGATATCCCTTCGGTCCGCAACCCTTGAGCACGAGGATCGTGTCTTCGGTGACCGGCAGGTCGGGATCGTCGATCTTGGCCCTGAGGTCTTCGATCGTGTCGAAGACATAGGCCGGTCCCTCGTGGGCGAGCAGATGTTCGCTTGCCGCAGACGGCTTGATCACCGCACCGTTGGGCGCAAGATTACCCTTCAGCACGCGAATGCCCGCCGCCGCACGCAACGGGTTGTCCAGCGGGCGGATGACATCGTCGTTATAGACCTCCGCGCCCTTCCAATACTTGCTGATCGGAACGCCGAAGACCGTCGGTGCGTCGGCATGCAGCAGGTGCTGGATCCGATTCATCACGGCCGGCAGGCCGCCCGCATAGGCGAGATCCTCGATCAGATACTTGCCCGACGGCATGCAGTTGACGATGCAGGGCACCTGACCGCCCACCCGATCGAAATCCTCGAGACAGAGGTCGATACCCGCGCGCCCGGCGATCGCCAGCATGTGGACCACGGCATTGGTCGATCCGCCGACGGCGGCGTTGGCGATGATGCCGTTCTCGAAGTTCTCCTTTGTCAGGATTTTCGACAGCCTGAGGTCTTCGTGAACCATCTCGACGATGCGCTTGCCGGTCATGTGCGAGAGCGCCATGCGGCGGGCGTCGACCGCGGGCAGGGCGGCGTTCGTCGGAAGCGACAGGCCCATGGCTTCCACGATCGACGCCATCGTCGTCGCCGTGCCCATGGTCATGCAGACGCCCGGCGAGCGCGACATGCCGCTTTCGGCGGCCATGAACTCCTGCAGGCTCATTTCGCCGGCGCGCACCGCCTCCGAAAACTTCCAGACATCGGTGCCCGACCCGATATCCTTGCCCTTCCACTTGCCGTTCAGCATGGGGCCGGAGGAAACGACGATCGTCGGGAGGTCGACCGAGGCCGCTCCCATCAGCTGGCCCGGGGTGGTCTTGTCGCAGCCGCCGAGAAGCACGACCCCGTCGATGCCATAGGCGCGGATAGCCTCTTCGACATCCATTGCGAGCAGGTTGCGGAAGAGCATGGCGGTCGGACGCATCTGCGTCTCCCCGAGCGACGACACCGGAAATTCGACCGGAAAGCCCCCCGCTTCCCAGACGCCGCGCTTCACCCCTTCGGCGAGGATACGCAGATGGCTGTTGCAGGGCGTGAGCTCCGACCAGGTGTTGCATATGCCGATGATCGGCCGGCCGTCGAAAACATGGTCGGGAAACCCCTGATTCTTCATCCAGGACCGATGAATGAAGCCGTCCTTGTGCGTGCCGCCGTACCAGTGACGGCTTCTCAGTTCTTTTTTCTTGTCGCTCATCCGAGCACTCCCTCCACCGCGATTCAGCGCAATGGAGCAATTGTATGATTTTTCGCCGGCGCGACGCCAGTCTTTGTTGTTCGGCGGATTTAAAGTCGGAATGCGGGCTCGAAGCGCCCTTTGACCTCGATCCCGAGCTCGAAGGTTTTCCCGCCCTGCGGGTCGGCTGCCCGCGCGGCGTCGTCCATGCCCTGCCAGGCCGAGGTCACCAGCAGCCGTTCGGCCCTGGCGCCGACGAAAGCCGGGCAGCTCGGCTGCGTCGCCGGCACGGCGTAACGGGCGACCTTCCGGCCGTCGGGTTTATAGACCTCCACGGCGCTTGCGCCCCAGCGGGCGTTCCAGATCAGCCCGTCGGCATCGCAGACGGCGCCGTCGACGCCGCCCGGGCTCGTGCTTTCGTCCGAAAGCAGCACCGGATCGCCGGTCGGGAGCGCCGTCGCCGGATCTATGTCGACGCGCATCAGCTGGTTGACGTCGGTGTCGGTGAAATAGGCGGTAGCCCCGTCCGGGGAAAAGCAGATCGCGTTGGGAATGGTGATGTTGCCATAGAGCTTCGTGACGCGGCTGCCGGCCACATGGTAGATCGCACCCGCATGTTTCTCGGCGCTGTGCCCCATGGTGCCGACCCAAAGCGCGCCGCAGGGATGGACGCGTCCGTCGTTGGAGCGGTTGCCCGGCTTTTCCTCGAGCGTCGCGAAATGGCCGAGCTTCGAGCTTTCGGTGTCGCGCACGAAAAGGCCCTGATCCGAGGCGATCAACTGCCGTAGCGGATCGATCGCCGCAAGCACGCTGCCGAGGAAGGGCAGGGGATGGATCGCCTTCCGTCCGCTTTCGAGATGAAGCTCATGCAACTCGCGGCCCGTTATATTGAACCACCAGGCCGTTCCGGTGTCGGGGTCGAAGGTGGGGCCTTCGCCGAGTTCGCACGCGGCTTCCGAAAGGGTTCGGCCGGAAAAGGGAACGAGATCGGTCACTGCTGGCCTCCATAGACGGCATCATAGGCTGCGAGCGTGGCAATGGCCCGCTGCCGCACTTCCCCGGCGCTCATCCCGGCCTTGTACAGGCTCGAACCGAGCCCGAAGCTGCGGATCCCGATCGCTGCATAGTCGGAGAAATTGACCTCCGACACGCCGCCGACCGCCGCGATCTCGAGATCGCCCGGCAGCACCGCGCGGATCGCCGCGATGCCGGAGGGGCCGAGCACGCTTGCCGGAAAGAACTTGAGGCCGCTGGCTCCGGCGGCGGCGGCGGCCAATGCCTCCGTCGGCGTGAAAACGCCTGGCATCGTCACCATGTCTTTCGTCGCAGCAAGCCGGATGACTGCCGGCTCTACATTGGGGCTCACCATCAGCCGCCCGCCGACATCGGCGAGGCGTTCCACCTGGGCCGTCGTCAGCACCGTACCGGCGCCGATAAGGCACCCGGCCGAAGCCATTTTGACGGCCGTCTCGATGGAGCGAAACGGGTCCGGCGAATTCAGTGGGATTTCGATCGCCGTGAAGCCTGTTTCGATGAGGGCACCGACCACGCCTTCCGCCTCCTCAGGCTTCAGGCCGCGCAGGATCGCGATCAGCGGGCGTTTCATCGGGGGCAGGGGGATTCTGTCCATGTTCTTTCTTTCTATCACAAAGGCCAAATCGCACGGGCGGCTGCGGAAAGACCGGCCCGCACCGCCTCATCGGCGTCGACGGCCCGGACGTTGAGGCCCTGGCTTTCGAGGGCAGTACGATAAAGCGTGCCGAGCCCACCGGAGCCGACGAGGCATACGCCGTCCACCGTGCCCGAGGCCGCGAGCGCTCCGGCGATCTCCAGGCCTATCAGGGTCCCGGACAATTGCGCTCTCGCGTCGGCGGCGCCGGTGCCGTGCAGAAGCTGCCCGGCGCGAACGGAGAAGAGCAGATTGGTTGCGAGCGCCGGGTTCTCCCTCGTGCGGCTTACTGCATCCGTAAAGGCTGCGCTCCCGGTCGCGAAGGTTTCCGCTTCTGCCACCGCGTGGCTGAGGATGGTGTGGCGCGCGATGGTGTCGAAGAGCTCGCCGGTCATGAAGGTGGAAAAGCCCTCGACCCTGTCGTCGGCAAGACGAACCCATTTGCTGTGCGTCCCGGGCATGCAGACGAGATGGCTGCCGGCGCCGAGATGCCCGGCTGCGCCGAGGAGCTGCGTCTCCTCGCCGCGCATGACGTCCGGATGCCGTTGGTCGCGCTGGGCGAGACCGGGGAGAATGCGGATGTCGCGGTCGACATCGGGAATGGCCGTGGCACGGCCGGCAATCTCGGCGAGTGCTGCGGGCGTTTCGATATACCCGGCCTCCTTCCAGCCCTGACGGGCGCCTGCCATGCCGCAGATGATGATCGGCAGATGCGCAGGCGCGGAGACCGCGGCGAGATGGCCGTCGAGAATCGTGTGAAAGCCGGTCTTTGCGGCCGTCGTCATGCCCTCGGCGCTGCGGCGTTCGGCCAGCACCGCACCGTCCTCGCCGATGATCCACAGGCGGAAGCTGGATGTTCCCCAATCCACTGCGGCATAATAGCCTGCCGTCGTCAAAACACGCCTCCATCGATGATCATGGTCTGTGCGGTCATCGCCGCCGAACTGTCCGACGCCAGAAAGAGGCATGGGCCGACGAGATCGTCGGCGACCAGCATGCGCTTGAGGCACTGCCTTTCCTGCATCCGTGCGATCGATTCTTCCGTGAGCCACAAGCGCCGCTGCCGTTCCGTAACGATCATGCCGGGCAGGATCGCGTTGACGCGGATATTGTCCGGCCCGAGCTTGCCGGCGAGCGACTTGGTGAGGCCGATGATCCCGGCTTTGGCTGCAGAGTAGGCGGGGATTTCCGGCATATTGAGCATGAAGGCGATCGAGGAGAAATTGATGATCGATCCGCCGCCTTGCCGCTGCATGTGGGGCGCGACCGCCTGGCACATGAAGAAGATATGCCTGAGGTTGACGGAAAGGCTTTCGTCCCAGCTCTGCTCGGTCACCGCTTCGAGCGCCTGCCGGTCGTCGCGCGCGGCGTTGTTGACGAGCACACGGACGGAGCCGAGTTTGGCGGCCGCCTCCTCGGCTGCGGCCCGTACGGCCTCGACATCGCGAAGGTCTGCCTGGATGAAATGCGGCGCCTGTCCGGTCTGCGCCGCGACCTTCTCGCAGAGCGCCAGGCTCGCTTCCGCTGCGATGTCCACGAAGGCGACGTGGGCGCCTTGCCGGGCGAACGCCTCCACCAGTGCGGCTCCTATGCCGGAGCCGCCGCCGGTGACCAGAACTCCGCGATCGCGCAGATCAGGAAACTGGCTGCTCGGCAAGGTCATGGCTTCTCCCTGATACCGCGGCTGCGGGATTGGTTGTTCCAATATCCGGAACTGTGTTTTATTATATGGAATTATCGCGCCAATGCTTTTAGCCTGTCAAGATAGCGCAGCGGAAAGCGGATAAGAATGAAGCGGAAGAAAGAAGACGACATGGAAGGTGACCTCGTCGGCACCGGCACGCTTGGCAAGGCAATGGCCGTGCTGGAGGCAGTAGCCATGGCCGACCGCCCTCAGCGCTTCACGGATATATTGCAGACCGTTCGTCAGCCCCGCGGAACCCTGCACCGGCTGCTTGGCCATCTCGTCGAAGAGGGCTTGCTGGTGCAGCGCCGGGACTTGTCCTACGAGCCCGGGCTTCGCCTGTTGAAATTCGCTTATCGCTCCTGGTCGGGGAACCGGTTTCGCGAGATTGCCGCCCCCTATCTCCTGCACCTGCACCAATTGACCGGCGAGACGGTGCATCTGGGCGTACTGCGGGAGACCGAGATCATCTATGTCGACAAGGTGGAAAGCCGGCAGACCGTCCGTATGAGTTCGCAGATCGGCAAGGCGTCGCCGGCCTATTGTACGGGGATCGGCAAGGCGGCTCTGTCGGTTCTTCCCGCAGGCGAGTTGCAGCGGATATCGACCGGAATGGCGTTTCACCCGTTCACGGCGCAAACGCATCGTTCGATAGAATCGCTCCTTGCCGAGATCGAGGAAATCCGGCACGACGGCCATGCCTTCGACCGGGAGGAGCACGAGGCGGAGATCTGCTGCGTGGCCGCCCCGATCAGCGTTCCGGAACACGACCTGGTCGGAGGGATCTCCGTGACCGGTCCCTCCTATCGGGTCAGCCTGCAGCAGCTGACCGCTTGGGCGCAGGACGTGCGCGAGGTGGCGGCAGAGATCGAGGAAGAGGTCCGGATCCGGCTTGGCCCCGGGCGGGAAAAGGGGGCTGCGGCGCCGCGTGACCTGCCGGACGAGCAAGGTCGCCGTGACGGTTAAGGATTACAGCATGATTTCCACGAAAAAGTGCGCGGGACCGCTTTACGGTAAATTAGAAGTTTCGACTGGACGAAAAGGTTCAAGATAAGTAGCTTCAATGCCGGTCTGCTGCCACGGCTGGTTGCATCGGGCGGAATTCTGGTGGAAGCGAAGGCGTGGGTATGACAGCGCGAGCGTCATGCTCCAGCTGGAACGCGGATGTGAGAGGCGGGCGGAAGATGATCGATTTCAGCGTGGATATATCCTCATTGGTCCTCCCTGACGGTCACGCTGTCAGCGGGTCGATCGACAGCGAGGATGATGTGCGGAGCGCGCTCGGCCGGGTGTCGGAAGGTTTCGGTTTTCGAGGCTTCATGGTCCTCGCCATTCCCGAGTCGGGGTCCCACAGCCTCACTGCGCAGGCGCTCATGACGACCTGGCCGATGGATTTCCTCAGGCGCTACGACAGTGCCCGCCTGATCGACGGCAGTCCCGTGATCCAGCGGTTGCGGCGCAGCACAATTCCCTTCACCTATGATGCTCATCTGCTGGCGCGCGGGCGTGTGGACGGAAAGGGCGAAGCTGCCATATGCGTTTTCGAACAGGCGAACATGCCGCGTGGGGTGTATCTGCCGGTCCATGATGCCGCGGGTCACCGCGCCGCCATCGCCTTCGGCGGTGACAGGTCCGCCGTGTCCGACGACGAGATGCAGGCTCTGAACCTCTGGGCCGGCCTTCTATACAGCCGGCTGAGCGAAGTCAGAACGCGCGACCGACGCGGCCCGGGCAGCCTTTCCCGCCGCGAGATCGAGTGTTTGCGCTGGGCCGCGGCTGGCAAGACGACGGTGGAGATGGCCCGTATCATGGCACTGTCGGAATATACGGTGAACCACTATCTCAACCGTGCGACGCGCAAGCTCGATTCGGTCAATCGCGTCCAAACTGTCGCCAAGGCGATACGCGCGGGCTTGATCAATTGATCGACGCCGGGCGGGACATGAACAGAGCCCTTTTCTCTCTCATTCCTGTGACAAGCACGGGAAATGGAGGCACGCGAACCCGTACGCGGCCGTCTTACGGCGCGAGCGGCTGAAGGCGGCGTCGGCGTTCATCGGCACGGTCGAAATGCACAGGGTTTTGCGCGTCAGAGGTGATGATCGTCAATCACCTGTTGGCATTGCTCGGCCGCTCGGGCTATTTGATAGTCGATGACTGCGATGGAACCGCACCGATGCAAGAGATGATCACGAGGGGGACGACTGATATCGATCTGCCCCGGGGCGGCGATTTCGCGCCTGAGATAGCAAGGCTCGAGACCCAGTTCGACATTATCCGCTACATGCGGCGGATTACGCCGATTTTCGGCTTCAAGACGTTTCTCATCTGTTCGATCCCTGCAGTCGAGGTAGAGCGGCTCTCCGCCACCACGGTGATCTCGAACATGCCGGCCGAGCTCCTCAACAAATATGACAGCCTTTCGATGCTGCGCTTCAGCACCGGGGTGCGACGGTTGAGAGAGACGACGACGCCGTTTCAGATCAAGCTTGAAGACTGGGAGAGGGAGGGAGGCAAGCCCGACTCTGCCGCGGATTACATCGCCATGTTGCGCGACAACGGCATATTCCAAGCCAATTACTTCCCGGTCCACGATGCCGAAGGTGGCCGCGGCGCGGTCATCCTCATGGGCCCGGAAGCGGAATTACCGATGACGGCGGCGATGGAACTGCAGATGATCGCAATTCACGTCTATAACCGGCTTTCCGAGATCGGCTCTGTCTGGAAGAACACCAACACGGTTCTTTCCGAACGGGAGATCCAGTGCCTGAGCTGGACGGCTGCCGGCAAGACCAGCTCGGAAATCGCCGGTATCCTCGGTCTGTCGGAGCACACGGTGAATCATTACCTCAACCACGTCACGAAGAAGCTCGACGCGGTGAACCGCACGCAGGCGGTCGTGAAGGCGATGAAAAAGGGCTATATCAGCTAGGGCCTGTTGAGAGTCATCCTCTGCCATCATCTCTGTGCTTGTCACAGGAATGAGGGTAGCGCCGCGTCTGCGGCGCGGGAAGCGTTCTTTCAGCCCAAGGACTTGGTCTGGCTGGATTCCTGTGACAAGCACAGGAATGAGGAAATCAAACAAAGCACGTCCAAGAAAAGTGCCTAGCGGTTCTCCGTCCGGAGTTTGCGGCAAAATAAGGAGTTGGAGAGTTTCCGCGATTGGGAGCCGGCGCACCTGCGAGCATTTCGTGTCCAAATGGCGCGCCTGCTCAGGAAATGAGCAGCGAAGTCTCTTGCGCATCCGCCATAGATGAAGAGCAACTCATTGGAAACTCTGGTTTTTTCCGGAAAGCTCCAACTGGCACGCATTGTGCATATTCAATTCCGTGTCCAGAGGGGACATAATAAGACAGCGCCCAGGAAGGTCGCGACAAGGGCCGCCGCCGATCGCCCGTGATCCCGGATGTACGGACACGATGATCGGTTGGCGGCCCTCTCATTTTCCCGCCTGTCGCATTGGCGAAGTGCCCCGGCTCGACTATCTAATACCCAGTTCCTTAAATCGGGTGCGATTTGGGCTAGCGATAGAGCAGTCGAAAGCGTTGCGCGCCAACGAAAGAGCAAGAGGCCGACATGCCGGATGTCACCCGGGAAATGGTTTTGGAGAAGCTACGGACCGTCCGCGGTCCGGATATGGAAGGAAACATCGTCGACCTCGGCCTTGTGTCCGATGTGTTCATTTCCGACGGCAAGGCCTACTTCTCGATCACCGTGCCGGCGGATCGGGCGAAGGAGCTCGAACCGATGCGGGCGGCCGCCGAACGGGTCGTGCGCGAGATTCCCGGCGTGAAGGCCGCCATGGTGGCATTGACTGCCGACCGCAAGGCCGCGCCGCAGAAGGGCCCGGTGGAGCGGCCCCGGCCGGCCCCGACGGGCCATGCGCCGGCGCAGCGGGGGGGCGGTGCGGCACCAAAGGCGGGCATCCCCGGCGTCGGCGCCATTATCGCCGTCGCCTCCGGCAAAGGCGGAGTCGGCAAGTCCACCACCTCCGTCAATCTGGCGTTGGCGCTTCAGGCAAACGGGCTGAAGGTCGGGCTCCTCGATGCGGATATCTACGGCCCTTCGATGCCGCGGCTTTTGAAGATTTCCGGCCGCCCGCAACAGATCGAGGGGCGGCTTATCCGCCCGATGGAAAACTACGGCCTGAAAGTCATGTCGATGGGCTTCCTCGTGGACGAGGAGGTCGCGATGATCTGGCGCGGCCCGATGATCCAGTCGGCGCTCCTGCAGATGTTGCGCGAGGTGGCGTGGGGGGACCTCGACGTCCTGGTCGTGGACATGCCGCCGGGCACCGGTGACGCACAGCTGACGATGGCTCAGCAGGTGCCGCTCGCAGGCGCCGTCATCGTGTCGACGCCGCAGGACCTGGCGCTCGTGGATGCCCGCAAGGGTCTCGCCATGTTCCGCAAGGTCGAGGTTCCGGTTCTCGGGATCGTCGAAAACATGAGCTATTTCGTGGCGCCCGATACGGGCAGGCGCTATGACATCTTCGGTCATGGCGGCGCGCGCAAGGAAGCCGAGCGCATCGGCGTACCATTCCTTGGAGAGGTGCCCCTGACCATGGGTATCCGGGAGACCTCCGATGCGGGAACCCCTCTCGTGGCGTCCGAGCCCGATGGCGAGGTCGCGCGCGTCTATCGCGACATCGCGGCGCGGGTCTGGGGAGAGGTCACTGCTGCCCGTCAGGACAAAAGCCGTGCGATGCCGAACATCGTCTTCGAATAGCGCTTCGCCGCGGTCATGCCCAAGCGACATGCCGGGGAATTCAGTGCGGCGCGACCGAGACATCCGGCAGGGAAGCACCGGATCCCCGAAGGCCATTGATTTTGCGCCGGGGTTGAGTCATATCCCCTTGGCTCGCATAGGCAAGTCAAAGCGAGCCACTGCCATCGCCGGAGACTTTGGTCACCCGACTGCCGTCATGCGGCGTCGAAACGGCTGAAAGCCTTCATCGGATGAATCTGCTTTGTGGAAAATCGTGTGGCGGCTGATCCTGCGAAATCATCAAGGTTCATCGTCGTCGGCTGCATGAAAAAGGCGGCCGCATGATCACAGGCTATTGTGTCAACGGTGAAGCGGTCGCTCTCTCCACGGCCGAACCGCCGTCGGCCCTGCGTCCCGATCTCGTCTGGATAGACCTTGTCGAGCCAACCAAGGCGGAAGACCTGATGATCGAGGGACTGCTCGGAATTCCCATTCCGACGCGGGACGATCTGAGGGACATCGAACCTTCGAGCAGGCTTTATACGGACGACGGTGCCGTCTTCATGACCGCTTCGCTCGTCTATCGAAGCGACACGGAAATGCCGGGGTTGACGGATGTCGGGTTCATTCTGGCAGGCAAGCGCCTTGTCACCGTCCGCTATGCCGAGCCGAGGGCCTTCGGCCTGTTCAAGGCCGGCATGCATCGTATCCCCGGCGGCTGCCGCAACGGCGCGGTGATTCTGACGCGCCTGCTCGAGACGATTGTGGACAGGACGGCGGAAATTCTCGAGCAGGCCGTCGACAGGATCGACGACCTGGCGCTCCAGGTCTTCGGCGACAAGGCGTCTGGCCGGCGGCACCGGCCACCGCATTTTCTCGAAGCACGCCTGCGCGACGTCGCGGGCCATCACCGGCTTGTTGCGAAAACGCGCGACAGCCTCGCTTCGCTCTCCAGGCTGCTGACCTTCGTCTATACGGTTCCCGACGTTCAAGCAGACAAGGAAAGCCGGGAACTTTGCCGTACGGTATCGCGGGACATCCAGTCGCTCTCGGAACACACGGCTTTCATCTCTGGAAATATCACCTTCCTGCTCGATGCCTCGCTCGGCCTGATCAATGTCGAGCAGAATGCGATCATCAAGATCTTCTCGATCGCTTCGGTCGTTCTGTTGCCGCCGACGCTGGTCGCTTCTGTCTACGGCATGAACTTTCGCATCATGCCTGAGCTTGAATGGCAGTTCGGCTATCCGTGGGCGCTTGCGGCCATGGTACTTTCGGCCGTGATCCCCTTTTTCTTCTTCCGCTGGAAAGGCTGGCTCTAAGGGCCTGTTGAGCAACATGTCTCAATTGTCTGCTCCCGCTACACCTGGGGTGGAGAATATCCGCCGCCTGCTGGTTCTGGCGCTTGGCTCCGTCGGCGTCGTGTATGGCGATATCGGCACCAGCCCTCTCTATGCCTTCCGCGAGGCGTTGCGCCCCGTTGCGCACGACGGTGTGACGGACGTCGAGATCATCGGTCTGATCTCGCTGATGATCTGGGCGCTGACGATCATTGTCACGATAAAATACGTGCTTTTCCTGCTGCGGGCGGACAACCAGGGCGAGGGCGGCACGCTCTCCCTGCTTGCGCTGCTCATGAAGACCGCCAATGGTCACACGGCGATACTGTTCTTCATGGGCATTGCCGGCGCCGCACTCTTCATCGGCGACGCGATGATAACACCGGCACTGTCGGTGCTCTCGGCCGTCGAGGGTTTGAAGTTGGTGACCCCGGCCCTTTCGGACTACGTCGTTCCGATCGCCGTGGTCATCCTCCTGCTCCTCTTCGCCGTTCAGTCCAAGGGTACTGCCGCGGTTTCCAATTTCTTCGGCCCGATAACGCTCATTTGGTTCGTCGTCATGGGCGCGATCGGTTTCGTGCATATTTCCGACGACCTGTCGATTTTCAGAGCCTTCAACCCGTATTATTCCGTCACCTTCCTGTTCAACGAAGGCTATGTCGGTATCGTCGTACTCGGCGCCGTCTTCCTGACGGTCACGGGTGCCGAGGCGCTTTACGCCGATCTCGGCCATTTCGGCAGGCGGCCGATCCAGTGGGCCTGGTTCACCGTGGTCTTCCCGGCGCTCACGCTGAACTATCTGGGGCAGGGCGCCTTCGTGCTGAAGAACCCGGAGGCGATGTCCGATCCCTTCTTCCTGATGTTTCCGAAATGGGCGCTGCTGCCCGCCGTCATTCTCGCGACAGCGGCCACCATCATCGCCAGTCAGGCGGTCATAACCGGCGCCTTTTCGCTGACGCGCCAGGCCATCCACCTTGGTTTCCTGCCGCGCATGGCGATTTTCCATACGTCCGAGACCCATACGGGCCAGATTTACCTGCCGAACGTCAACACGCTTTTGATGTTCGGCGTCATGGCGCTCGTCTTCCTCTTCGGCTCCTCCGAGGCGCTCGCGACCGCCTATGGCATTTCCGTCACCGGCGCGATGGTGGTCACCACGGTACTTTCCTTCGAATTCCTGCGTATGCGGTGGAACTGGCCGAGCTGGTGGGCGGCGGGTGCGCTGCTGCCCCTGTTCGCGCTGGAATTCGTCTTCCTGGGCGCCAACATGCTGAAGATCCACGACGGGGGCTACGTGCCGATCCTCATTGCGGCGACCTTCATCGTCATCATGTGGACCTGGAAGCGCGGCACAGCAATCCTGCACGCCAAGACCCGCCATATCGACATTCCGCTGGCAAGCTTCATCAAATCGGTCGAGCGCCAGAGCGAGCACGCGCCGGTGTCGGTGACCGGCACGGCGATATTCCTGACCAGCGATCCGGAATCGACTCCTGCCGCCCTGTTGCACAACATCAAACACAACCACGTTCTGCATCAGCAGAACTTCATTCTGACGATCCGGACGGCAAACACGCCGAAGGTGCCGAGGGAAGAGCGGGTCAGCGCGCGGCGGTTGTCGGAGCGTTTCACTCTGCTGGAAATGAAGTTCGGCTTCATGGAGACGCAGAATGTCTCCCAGGCGCTGGGCCTCTTCAGAAAATCGGGCCTGAAATTCGACATCATGTCCACCTCTTTCTATCTCGGCCGCCGCAAACTCGTGCCCGACGCCCAGTCCGGCATGCCGCATTGGCAGGACCGTCTGTTCATCGCACTCGCCAATGCTGCGATCGATCCCTCCGATTATTTCCGCCTGCCGACGAACCGGGTGGTCGAACTCGGCTCTCACGTGATCATCTGATCCGTTTCACTGCGTCCGCATTAACCAAACATCAAGGTTAATGCCGCATTTTCAAGGCTCAAGCGAAGCGGTCCCGGCGAGCCGGCCGGCCGCTTCCAAACCCTAGCGTCCTGCATGGAATCTTGTCGCTGGCTCATCGCCGGCTTGCGAGAGCGCGTGCTTGAGAAAGAGTTCCTGGAGCCGACCGGTGCGTAAGAGTTGGAAGTTGCGTGACAAGTTTCGGTTTTCGTTCTCGGCCTGGCGCGCTCCGGCGATCCTAGGCCTTGCCGTATTCCTGGGCTTTCCCTCGGCGGTCGCCTATTCGGACATTGCGACGTTTTTGTCCGGTATCAACCGCGGCGGCGAGCGTTGGCGCACCTATCTCACTCCTTCGCCGGCCGGCTCTCTCCACGAAGTCGAGATGGTCTTCACGGACCCGATCACCACCGGTGCGCTCGACGGCGGCGCCGGCATGACCCTGCCGGAAGGCGGCCGCGTGGCGCTGACCGCCGAATCGAAACACCAGGGGACGCCGGACGAGGATCGCGTGACGCGGAAGCTGAAGAAGGGGCGAATCGTCGCGGTAACGCCGGTGACCCCGCCCAAGGACTTCAGCGCCGGATCCATCCTTCAGCGCACGAGCTCGCTTATCGGTCCGGCCGTCGACGGCCCCGAGAAGATGGTCTTTGCCAAGCCGAAGATCAAAGGCAAGGAGATCGAGATCGCCACGGTCTTTTACCGCAAGACGCCGCCGAAGCCCGAACCGGGCCTCTCGCCGATGCTGGCCAAGCTCGTCACCAACGACAAGCCCGACATTCTTGCGACTGCCTATGTCCGGCCCGAGCCGGACTATGCGCGTGAATCACCCTTCGATTCGATCCTGCGGAACGACGAAAATGCAGGGCGCTTCATTCCGGATATCGCGCCCGACGATCATGCCTGGGCGGCAACGCCGCTGCCGCCAACCGTCTTCAGCAAGGAAGAGCAGACCTGTCTGGCCGAGGGAATCTATTTCGAGGCACGCAGCGAATCCGTCAAGGGTCAGGCCGCGGTGGCGCAGGTCATTCTCAATCGCGTCCGCAATCCGACCTACCCGAAGACGATCTGCGGCGTCGTCTACCAGAACAAGGCCTGGCGCAACCGCTGCCAGTTCTCTTTCGCCTGCGACATGATCCGCGACCTGATCTATTCGCGATCGCACTGGAAGACGGCCAAGGAAGTCGCGCTGGCGGTTACCTCCGGAAGGATATGGCTGTCGGAAGTCGGCTCGGCGACCCATTATCACGCCACCTATGTGAATCCCGCCTGGGCGAAGACGATGAAGCGGGTCGGCAAGATCGGACTGCACATCTTCTACAGAACCTATGGCGGCGGCTGGAGCTGACGGCGTGGCCGCCTCCGCGCCCCTGCCAGCCGCCGGAGCCGCGGGCGTGACCCCGCCGTTGGCGGCGATTCCCTCTGCACCTTTGTCGCAGCTTGCCGGATTTATCATTAAGTCGTTGAATTAACACAATAATATTGTCCACGTCGAAGGTGCCTCCATGCCTTGACTATGCGGGTGCCTAAAACTATGTTGCGCGCGACTTCAAATGGGGCCGAAGCGTGGCTTGAACAGCGGCCGTTTGTATGACCGAGATCGCGTTCGACCGCGTGGGGGTGCAAAGGGGAGCCATGTGACGGAGAAGCCGGAAGAAAGTCTGGAAGCGCGGCTCAAGCGTCTCGGCGACGACATCAAGTCCAAGAAGCGGGCGGATGTCTCGGAAGGGGCGGATGGGCGCGCCGATGAAAGCCGCAAGGGGTACGCGGCGGCGATGAAGCTTTCGAGCGAATTCATCGCCGGCATCCTGGTCGGGGCGTTTCTGGGCTATCTTTTGGACCACTTTGCGGGTACAGGGCCGTGGGGCATGATCGTCCTCCTGCTACTCGGCTTCTGTGCCGGCGTGTTGAACGTGCTGCGTTCCGCCGGTCTGGTGGCGAAGCCCGACGAGCGGAAGGGCGAGCCGGGCATGGACAAAGAGGATGGCGGCGGCGTCTGATACGTCGCCGGGAAGAACAGGATTTCCGCTCGCGGGCGGGCAAAACGAAAGAGAAGCGCGGTGTCAAACGATCCGACCCACCAGTTCCTGGTCAACAAGATTGTCCCGATCGAGATTGGCGGAATTGACTTTTCCTTCACCAATGCGTCGCTGTTCATGGTCGCGACCGTGGGTGCGGCCGCGGGCTTCCTCTATCTGACGACGTCGCAGCGTGGGCTGATCCCGACGCGCATGCAGTCGGTTTCGGAAATGTCCTACGAATTCATCGCCTCGATGCTTCGCGAGGGCGCCGGCAGTCACGGCATGAAATTCTTCCCGATGGTCTTCTCGCTGTTCATGTTCATCCTGACGGCGAACCTGCTCGGCATGGTCCCCTATTTCTTCACCGTCACCAGCCAGATCATCGTCACCTTCGCGCTTGCGGTCTTCGTGATCGGCACCGTCCTTCTCTACGGCTTCTACAAGCACGGCTTCGGCTTCCTCAAGCTGTTCGTGCCGCAAGGCGTGCCGGGCGCGCTTCTGCCGCTTGTCGTCTCGATCGAAATCATCTCGTTCCTTTCCCGTCCGATCAGCCTCTCAGTCCGTCTTTTCGCCAACATGCTGGCGGGCCACATCACGCTGAAGGTCTTCGCAGGCTTCGTCGCATCGCTCAGCGCTTTTGGAGCGCTCGGCATCGGCGGCGCGATCCTGCCGCTCATCATGACCGTCGCCCTCACCGGTCTTGAATTCCTTGTGGCCTTCCTCCAGGCCTATGTCTTTGCGGTGCTGACCTGCATGTACCTCAACGATGCGGTCCACCCCGGAGGCCACTAAGGAATAAACAGTCGCTGGTTTCCGGTCGGCTTGCCGCCGGAAGCGCAAATCCTAAGCCGCAACACCATTTCGAAGGAGTCAATCATGGAAGCGGAAGCAGCAAAGTACATCGGTGCAGGTCTTGCATGCCTTGGTATGGCCGGCACGGCTCTCGGCCTCGGCAACATCTTCGGCAGCTACCTGTCCGGCGCTCTGCGCAATCCGTCGGCAGCTGACGGCCAGTTCGGCCGCCTCGTATTCGGCTTCGCCGTTACGGAAGCTCTGGGCATCTTCTCGCTGCTCATTGCACTCCTCCTCCTCTTCGCCGTCTGATATCGGCAGAAGTTTTGGCCGCGGCCCGTCGGGCCGCGGCCGCGCATATTCTTGAGTGCACCTGGAGGTGAGCATGTTTGTGACCGAGGCATACGCCCAGTCATCCACCACCGAAGGCGCCGAAGCACACGATGCCGCTGCGGCCGGTGAGGTGCACACCGAAACGGGTGTGGCCCACGAAGGCGAGCATGGCTCCGGCGTGTTCCCGCCCTTCGATTCGACCCATTTCGCTTCGCAGCTTCTTTGGCTCGCGATTACGTTCGGGCTTTTCTATCTCCTGATGTCGAAAGTCATCATCCCCCGGATCGGCGGTATCCTCGAGACGCGCCATGACCGGATCGCTCAGGACCTCGACGAGGCATCTCGTCTGAAGGGCGAGGCCGATGCGGCCATCGCCGCCTACGAGCAGGAACTGGCAGGCGCAAGGGCAAAAGGCCATTCGATTGCGGACACCGCACGCGAAGCTGCCAAGACGAAGGCCAAGGCCGATCGCGACGGTGTCGAAGCCGAGCTCGCGAAGAAGATTGCCGCCGCAGAGGCGCGCATCGGCGACATCAAGTCAAAAGCGCTTGCCGATGTCGGCGCCATCGCCGAGGAAACTGCAACGGCCGTGGTCAAGCAATTGATCGGCGGAACCGTCACCAAGTCCGAGATCGCTGCGGCGTTCAAGGCTTCGGCCGGCAACTGAGGATAAGAGAACAATGGCTCTTGATGCGACTTTCTATGCCCTCGTAGGCCTTATTCTCTTCTTTGCCCTCATCGCCTATCTCAAGGTTCCGGGCATGGTCGGCAAGGCACTCGACGCCCGCGCCGACAAGATCAGCAACGAACTGGCGGAAGCGAAGCGTCTGCGCGAGGAAGCGCAGAGCCTCGTTGCCGAATATCAGCGCAAGCGCAAGGATGCCGAGGCGGAAGCCGCGAGCATCGTCGCCGCTGCCCAGCGCGAAGCAGAGATGCTGACGGCGGAAGCAAGGCAGAAGACCGAAGAATATGTCGCGCGCCGCACCGCACTTTCCGAACAGAAGATCAAGCAGGCCGAAAGCGATGCGATCAATGCGGTTCGTGCTGCTGCCGTAGACCTGGCAATCAGCGCAGCCGAGAAAGTGATCGCGAGCAAGGCCGACGCAGGCGCTCAGGAGTCGCTCTTCAAGAAGGCGCTCGGCGAGGTCAAGTCACGCCTGAACTGAGCGTCGGTTCGACCGAGATTCAAGGGCCCCGCTTCGGCGGGGTTTTTTCGTTGCGCGCATGGGAGGTTGTCTCCGACATCCCCCGGTCGGGTTCAGCGGTTGTGATCGTGTCGACCAAGCCCTTGCCGGGAGGGACGCTCATGCCTACAGCCTGGATCAGGGCGGCGGAGCCGCTTTGCGCGGCGCGGAAGAAAGCTTCCGGTTTACGCCCCCGATCAAGGGCCAGGGCCGACGTCGACTACAATTGTCGGAACGGGCGGAAGCTCATGCGGTGCAGGGAGCAGGGGCCATGGCTTTCGATCGCGGTGCGATGCTTCACCGTCGCATAGCCCGCGTGATGGGCAAAGCCGTAGAGGGGAAAGGTTGCATCGGCCCGGGCCATCATCCGGTCGCGGGTGACTTTGGCGACGATCGATGCGGCGGCGATCGACACCGAGCGGCTGTCGCCTTTGACGATGGCCTTGGCGTGACAGGTAAGCCCGGGAGGGACGTCGCGGCCGTCGACGAGAACGATGCGAGCCGCCACCTCCAGGCCATGAACGGCGCGGCGCATCGCATCGAGGCTGGCTTTCAGTATGTCGGTCGTATCGATGCGGGCCGACGAGGACGAGGCGATCGAGACCGTCGCCGTCGCCAGAATCTCCTCGAACAATGCCTCGCGCTGCTCCGCGCTCAAGAGCTTGCTATCGTTGAGGCCCGCCGGGATCGCCTCCGGATTGAGGATGACAGCCGCAGCGACGACAGGGCCCGCGAGCGGACCACGCCCGGCCTCGTCGGCGCCCGCCACCGGCCAGAGACCGTCGCGCTGCGCCGCGCGTTCGAACGCGAAATCCGGAACGGCCGGCGGAAGAGGGAAAAGAGGGGAATCGGGCTGTTTGCTGCGTGTCATGCGGGCGACATTGGCATACTCGCCCGATTCCCTTCAAGCCCCCGGCTCGGTTTGCGGCGGTTGCCGGGGAAGACCAGCACCGCCCCCGAGGCAAAGGGCGGACACTGGAAGTTTTAAGGCACATCGGCGGTCGAGATCGTGACGTTTTTTCAATCTCCGGTGCGATGGCCTGTCGAAAAGGTCTGCATCAAAGCAGCGACAGTTGAACCCCCATCCCGAGCGGCGGCACGAAGAGATCGCTGCGCAATTGCCGGCGCGTCAGATTGAGGCCGAGCCGCTTGGCGGCAAGCTCGAACCGACGGCCGATCTGCCAGGCATAAGGTCCGCTGCCCTTCATTCGTTTACCGAACTCGGCATCGTAATCCTTGCCGCCGCGCATGGAACGGATGAGCGACATGACATGCCGGTAGCGGTCCGGATAGTTTCTGAGAAGCCAATCACGGAACAGGGGGCTCACCTCCAGCGGAAGCCGGAGGAGGACGTAGCTCGCATCCGACGCGCCGGCCGTCTTCGCCGAATCGAGCACGCGCTCGATCTCGTGGTCGTTCAGCGCCGGAATGATCGGCGCGACCAGAACGCCAGCGGGAATGCCGGCCTCGGAAATTGCGCGTAGCGCCTCCAGCCGCTTGGTGGGCGTCGACGCCCGCGGCTCCATGCTGCGCGCCAGTTTCCGGTCGAGCGTGGTCACCGAAATCCCGACCCGGGCAAGCCCCTTTTCCGCCATCGGCGCCAGCAGGTCGATGTCGCGCGTCACCATGGCCGATTTGGTAACGATCATGACCGGATGATTGGCGTCCTTGAGCACCTCCAGGATCTGGCGCATGATCCGCCATTCCTTTTCTATCGGCTGATAGGGATCGGTATTTGTGCCGATCGCGATCGGACGGAGCTTATAGTCCGGCTTCGCCAGCTCGCGCTCGAGAAGACGTGGCGCGTCCGGCTTGGCGAAGAGCTTGGCTTCGAAATCGAGCCCTGCCGAGAGCCCCATATAGGCGTGCGTAGGCCGCGCGAAGCAGTAGATGCAGCCGTGCTCGCAGCCACGATAGGGATTGATCGATCGGTCGAAAGATATATCGGGAGAATCGTTGCGCGTGATCGCGGTCTTCGGCTTTTCTATCTGGACCTCGGTCTTGAACGGCGGCAGCTCCTCGAGCGTTTGCCAACCGTCATCGAAGACTTCGCGCGTCATCGGCTCGAAGCGTCCGGAGATGTTGAGGGCGGCACCGCGGCCGCGCCGACGATCGACGTCGATTCTGATGCCGGTTCCGGCGACGAGGGCTTCCGCCACATCCGCGCTGTTGCCTGGCGCATAGACGCCCTGCTTGAGTTGAGACAGATCGTTCACCGAAATCTCCCGGAACCATATTCGGTTCGCTTGGTGTTGATTATTTTCCTAGCGTAGAAGAGGGAACAAATCAAGAACAAATATTCAGCACAGATCCGGGGAAGGTCCGTGATCATCCCGCACCCTGTGCGGAACGGCGCTTGTAGCAATCTGCGCTGCGATGCGGTAGGAACGGCTATGCTGACGGTCATCATGGAAACGAAGGACAACGAAGCGGAGCTCGCACAGACGCTCTCGGCGCTCGTTGCCGGTGCGGTGGAAGGGCTCGTCAGCGATGTCATAATCCTGGACCACGGATCGACCGACGGCTCTCCCAGGATCGCGGATGCGGCCGGCTGCCGCTTCTGCCTCGACTGGGATCTCGGCGATGTCCTTCGTTCGGCCCGCGGCGAGTGGCTGATGCTGCTGGAGCCTGGTGCCCGCCCCATCGGTCGCTGGGTGGATGAATTGGCCGAATACGTCTCTCTGAACAGGAGCCCGGCGCAGTTTTCTCCCTCGCGAATGCATAAGCGCCCGCTTCTCAAGCGCCTGGCGCACAGGTCGCCGCCGCTGGAATCCGGATTTCTGATGCCGAAGGGTGATGCAGTCGCGGCTGCGCGCGGCAACATGCCGCTCAGCGGCCTTACGAGCGGACGAGCTGCCCGCAAACTTGCGACCGAGCTCGTCCCAGCCTGGGTCGCAATGGAGAACCGGTCGACCGGTGAACGGCATCGGACGCCTGATTCCAAGATGTGAGCTTGCGATAGGTTGTCCATTCGCCCCGCGACCGAGGTGTCGGGGGACCCGAATGGCATCGTTGTTGTCAGAGCGAGCGGACTGCAAGCGAGTTCAATTGCCAGGCCGAGTCGATCGAAATGTCGATGCTGACGTCATTGAGGAGTGCCCAGATGCGATCGGCCACGCCGACATAGATCCAGAGCTCGCGGCCAGCGGGGAAGGCCATCTCGGTGAAGAGGTTGATGATTCTTCGTTCCCCAGGAACGGCCTGGATTGAGGTGCCGGGGAAGCTCTCGCCATCGCCGCTGCAGTAGAGGCCCGAGGCGAACCACTGGTCGCTCACCTCGTTCGCCGGTTCGACATCCTCCCAGTTCCAGAACACAGCCAACACGAGGCGGCCGCGCGTCGTCGCGTGAAAGTCGGACCACCCGAACTCGTCGTAGGTCGAAATGTGATGGCGGCAGATGAGGGCCGACAGGTCGGCCTTGACTTGCAGTATCCCGGTGCGAAGCGTCTTGAACGGCACGAGATAGCCGTTCTCCCGATAGGCACAGAGAAGATCCACGTCGGAGGCATCGCTGTTGCGGGCGATCAGTTTCGATCCAAACCGGCCGGCACAGTCCAGATAGGAACTGTTCTCCACGATTGCTCCGTCGCCGGTTGCCTGATTCTGATCGAGTCTGTCCCAGCAACCTCCAAAGGGCGGGAGAAACAGCTTTTCCTTGTCCGGATCGGGCGCGACATACACGATCGGTGGCTGTTTGAAGATGTCGGTCACGCTGCCGACCACCGTTTCGTGGCGGTGGAAGGCTTCAGGGCTCTTCACCAACGCGCCGACTTCGCTATAGGCGCGCTTATGAAGCCGTTTGAGCGCGTTCAGATCAAGGTCGGCATTCCTGGCCTCAACGAACGACCTGTATCGAAGACCGGGGCCGCGCGGATCATCCCGCAAGCCCGACCTTGCAACATTCTTGATCCTGTCGCGCAGTTCAGGTGCAATGATATGCCGTCGCTGCTCCGCGAAAGACCGGCGCAATGCGTCCAGCCTGTCCACCGTTGCCTGCCATTCATCCTTCCGCCGCCTTTCGTAGAGCGCCCGCAGCCCCAGCGGAATCTCGGCCTCGGGCCAATCCGTTTTCGAATATGTATGCTCTGCCGTTCCCATGACCTCCTCCTTACCCTCGCGGGGTCGCGGCGCGGAGCCTCGAGCGGCGCGCCTGCGTCGTTAGTGAAAATCGGGAAAGGGGCTCCGAGGCGGTAAACAGGAATGGGCTTTCTCCGGCGACGAGAAGCCGTCATATGCCGGTGGCAGCCCGAGCTGAGCCTCTTCTCCGAAGCAAGAATGGGGCGTACCTTGCGGTACCCCCCAAAGTGGCTCTCAAATGACCTTGTTTATGCAAATAATCGTCTGTGAAAATGTCTTGCCATGCAGGCCCACCGTTGCGAACGGGCAGCACGTCGTAGCCTTCTCTCTTTTCCCGATATTGCCCCAGAAAAGAGGCCGGACATTCGCTCGAAGCAATTAAACGGTGCTTGCCTTGCCCGCTTCGAGCCAAGCCGACGAAGGCAAACTAACGGGATTCTGGGCGCTGGGCTGTTCCAAACGGAACACGAATTTCGTCAGCCGCGCTTCAGGTGCTCGTCGAGTCTCGGCATGATCTCGACGAAATTGCACGGCATGTGCCGGTAATCGAGTTGCTGCTTCAGGATTTCGTCCCAGGCATCCTTGCAGGCACCGGGGGATCCGGGCAGGACGAAGATGAACGTCGCGTTGGCGACCCCGCCCGTGGCTCGCGACTGGATCGTCGACGTGCCGATCTTCTCGTAAGAGATCCGGTGGAACACCTCCGAAAAGCCATCCATGCGTTTCTCGAAGAGCGGCTCCAGCGCTTCCGGCGTCACGTCGCGGCCCGTGAAGCCGGTGCCCCCGGTGGTGATGACGACGTCGATCGCGGCATCGAGCGTCCAGGCCTTTACCTGTCCGTAGATCTTCTCGCGCTCGTCGGGAACGATTGTCCGCGCCTCGAGCCGGTGGCCGGCCTCCCGTATTCTTGCTTCGAGCACATCGCCGGACTTGTCGTCCGCGCGTGTGCGCGTGTCCGAGACCGTGAGCACGGCGATGCCGATGGGAATGAAGGGGCGTCTTTCATCGAGGCCGGGCATCTGGCGTTATCCTGATTTTCCCGCGGTTCGCGTCGCCTGAACGTACCATCGCGGGTGGTCGGCGGAAATGGTCTCAGCGGCACGCTCGGCGCTTTTCGTCCCCGTGAACAGTCCGAAGCAGGTGGCGCCTGAGCCGGACATCCGCACGAGCGCGGCGCCTGCATCGTGCAGTGCGTTCGAGACGGTTTCGATCATCGGCTCGTGCGCACGTGCCGGCGGCTCCAGATCGTTCCGCATGGCCGCCATGGCCGTCAGCCATTCGGCAGTCGAGCGGGCATCTTCAGGCAAGACCAGCGCAGGATTGGTCTTCCTGACGAGCGATCGGAAGATAACCGGCGTGGAGACCGCGACGAGGGGGTTGACGAGGACGACGTCGAAGGGCGGCAGCTCGGGAAAAGGCGTGATCTCTTCGCCGATGCCTCTCGCGACGAGGGGGCCTCGGTCGAGACACATCGGAACGTCCGCGCCGAGCTGCAGCGCAAGGCTGTCGAGCCTTGCCGCTTCGACGGTCGCGCCCCAGAGCGACAGCAGCCCGCGCAGAGTCGCGGCGGCATCGGCCGAGCCGCCGCCGATCCCCGATGCTATCGGCAGGTTCTTCTCGAGATGCAGATGAACCGGGCCGGCCATTCCACCCTGCGCCGAAAGCTCGCGCCGCAACAGGTCCCGGGCGCGGAGCACGAGATTACCACCATTGCCCTCGGATGAAAGGTCGGTGGCGAAGCGGCCCGACACCGTGAAACGGTCCCTTTCCGCCGCGGTCAGCCCGACCCGGTCGCCACATTCGGCGAAGGTCACCAGGCTTTCCAGCAGATGGTGGCCGTCGGCGCGCTGCCCGACGACGTGCAGCGCGAGATTGATCTTGGCGGGCGCCGCAAAGGTCAGTGCGAAGCCCGGAATGCCGTCTGCCTGCATGTTACGGTCAGGACTTCTTGTCCGGCGCTGTCTCGGTCTTTTTCGGCAGTATTTCCTTGGCATCCGCCGCGGCCGGGACCGGTTCCTTAAGCGGCGGCAGACCGTTTTCGATCTTCGCCTTGATCTTCGGAATTTCCGCTTCCTCGGGCTTCAGTTCCAGCGCCTGATTCCACTGGAACACGGCTTCGAGCTTCCGGCCGACGCGCCAGTAGGCATCGCCGAGGTGGTCGTTGATCGTCGCGTCGCCGGCCATCAGTTCGGCAGCGCGCTCGAGCTCGGTCACAGCCTCGTCGAACCGGTTCATGCGGAAATAGGCCCAGCCGAGCGAGTCGACGATATAGCCGTCGTCGGGCTTGAGCTCGACCGCCTTGCGGATCATCTCAAGCCCGTCCTCGAGGTTGATGTTCATGTCGACCCAGGAATAGCCGAGATAGTTCAGAACCTGCGGCTGATCCGGGTTGAGCTCCAGTGCCTTGCGAAAGTTCGGCTCCGCCTTTTCCCAGAGCTTCTGGCGTTCGTAGGCAATGCCGCGCTGGAAGAAGACGGTCCAGTCGCTCCGCTTCGGCACGGGGCCGATCGCGGCGACCGCACGGTCGTAAAGCTCGCCCATCTCCTTGTAGTCCTTGGCGTCGGAAAGCACGCTGCCATAGGCGAGATAGTTGCGGATGTTCTTGGGATCGACGTCGATCAGCCCTTTGAGATGCTTTTTCGCCTCGTCTACCTTGCCGATGCCGGCGAGGCTGAGGCCAAGCTGAAGTTCGGAAAGGCGGCGCATCGGCGAGCTCTCCGGCACGCTCTTGTAAAGCGCTATCGCCTCTTCCGGCTTTTTGAGGTTTTCGGCGATCCCGCCGAGCATCACGAGAATATCGGCGCTTTCCGGGTCGAGCCGTCGCGCCGTCTGAAGGTAGAGCGAAACGATGTCTTCCGCGCCTTCGCGGTTGAGCGCGCCACCGATCGAAAAGAGAACGGCGGCCGCACCCTGCACGGCGTTGCGTACCTGCTGCTCCTGCGGCTTCCCTTCCTCGACACTCTTCCTCAGCGCCTCGAGCGGAGTGTAGTTGTTGACGAGGCTTTCGCCGACGGCGATCGTATCCAACGCCTTCTGCTTGTTGCCTTCGCGCGCTTCGAATCGCGCCAGCGCCTCGACGGCCCGCATGAAAGTGTCCGGCGCGGCGCCGCCGCCTTCTCGGTCAAGAATGGCGTCGTTGAGCCGGGCGCGCGCCGTCGTCTTGTCGCCGGCCGCAAGCGCAATCGCCCCCGCATGATAGTTCCTGAAGATCCGGAACCATTCCGGGCCATCCAAATTCTTGATCTGCGCCAGCGCTTCCTTCGGTCGGCCCTGGCCGAACTTGGCCCAGGCGGAAAGCAGCGAACTCATCAGCCGGTCGAGGTCGTTCGGACCGTCGTAGTTCAAGAGCTTTTGCGCGTTGCGGTATTCTCGCTTGCGGATAGCTTCGATCGCGCGGACCACCGTGGTGATCCTTTCGACGGCGGAATCCGATTTCAGCTCTTCGGCGATCTTGGCGCCTTCATCGAACTTGCCGCTCATCAGCAGCGTGATCATCAGCCGCTGCTTGACATCGTTATTGCCGGGCTCGAACCTGAGTGCGGTACGATAGAGTTCGGTTGCCGCCGCAAAGTCGCGATCGACGTCTGCCGTGCGCGCCGCAAGGAATGCGCCGGCAAAGGTGTTGACGCTCCTGATATCGAAAGGCTCGGCGTCTTCGACCGGCGCCTTCTCCTCGGCAAAGGCCTGCTGGTTGCCGGTCACCGTTGCAAGAACCAGCATTGCCGCGCCGCTGAGAAGGCGAAGGAATGTATTCTGCCGCATATCAAACCTTTCATTGCCGGTGGTACGATTCGAGACGCCACCGCTGGTTGGCCCGGAGCCGATTGGAAATCGGGCGCAAGTCTTCAAGAATAGAATGGCTTTTTTGGCGCAACGCGGCAAGAAAATCCTCCGGAGAAGTCTTCGTCCGCCGCTGCTGCGGCGCCGGGTCCCGTGCCGGAAGCGTAAGCCTCGCGGCAACACTTTGAATTGCTGCATGTTTCTGCCCTTGGATCGGCCGCGATGCAAGGAAACATGAAGTGGCTCAGCTTACCCGATCGATGCAGAAATCGATCACCTCGACGAGCGCCGATTTCCATGGGGAAGCCGGCAGCGGCGCGAGCGCGTCGCGGGCGATCGTACCGTAGTGTTTGGCACGGGCGATCGTATCCGTAAGGCCGCCGTAGCGACGGATGAGACCCAGCGCCTTTTCGAGATTTGCCGCGTCGCTTGCGCCGCCCTCGATCGCCTCGCGCCAGAACGCCCGGTCTTGCGGCGTGCCGCGGCGATAGGAGAGAATGACCGGCAGCGTGATCTTGCCTTCGCGAAAATCGTCTCCGACATTCTTGCCGAGATCGCTCGACGTTCCGCCATAGTCGAGAACGTCGTCGACCAGCTGGAAGGCAAGGCCGAGATTGGTGCCGTAGGATTTCAGCGCGTTGCGGTCGGCTTTGCTTCCGCCTGCGACGATCGGCCCGACCTCGGAGGCGGCGGCGAAGAGGGCCGCTGTCTTGGCGCGGATGACCTGCAGATAGTCGTCCTCGGTCGTCTCCATGTTCTTGGCGACCGAAAGCTGCAGGACCTCGCCCTCCGCGATCACCGATGCGGCGGTCGAAAGGACGTCGAGCGCATCGATCGAGCCGACGTCGACCATCATGCGGAAAGCCTGCCCGAGCAGGAAATCGCCGACGAGCACGCTTGCCTGGTTGCCCCAGATCGTCCGCGCCGTCGATTTGCCGCGCCTCAGATCGCTCTCGTCGACCACGTCGTCGTGCAAAAGGGTCGCCGTGTGCATGAACTCGACGCTGGTCGCGAGCTTGATGTGACCATCGCCCTCGTAGCCGAACATCGAAGCGGCTGCGAGCGTCAGCATCGGCCGGAGCCGTTTGCCGCCCGAGGAAATCAGGTGGTTGGCGACTTCCGGGATCATCTGGACGTCGGAACCCGCCTTGGAAAGAATGAGCTGGTTGACCCGCTCCATGTCGGACAGCGTCAGGTCGACAAGCGGCTTCACAGATGCCTGTTTGTTTTTATTGTCTTCCAGCGGTATCACTACGCCCAACGCCCGGACTCCTGTTTCGTTGCGGGTTCGACAATAGAAAGAGGGGCTTCGGGCGGCAAGAGGCGAATTGTCCCGCCCGCAGCTTTAAGACAGGAAAATAGAGCCGGATGAAAGAGCTGATCCGCACCAATGATGCCGTCCTTCTTTCCTTTGCGGAAAGCCTGATGAAGGATGCCGGGATCGGATGCTTCATCGCCGATCAGGACATGAGCATACTCGAAGGATCGCTCGGCCTCCTGCCGCGGCGCTTCCTGGTCGCCGAGGACGATGCCAACCGGGCGCGGCGCATTCTGATCGATGCGGGCCTCGAACGGGAATTGCGGCAATGATCGGCTGCGGCCCTTCCGCGAGGCGGAAAGCGGCATGACGGGAATTCCGGAGACGGTGGATGCTTTCCACCGCGGCAGGTTCCACCTGATCCAGCCTCTGGGTCAGGGGCATCGTTCGGGAATGGATGCGATGCTGGTCGCATCCCTCGTTTCCTGCCGCAGCGCGTGCCGCGTCGCCGATCTCGGCGCCGGCGCCGGTGCGGCCGGCCTGGCCGTCGCGTCGCGGATCGAGGAGGCCGAAGTGCTGCTGGTCGAGCGTTCGCCGGTCATGGCGGATTTTGCGCGCCGCAGCCTCGCATTGCCTGAGAACGCGCATCTTGCCGGCCGTGTCTCGGTGCTCGAAGCCGATGTCGCGCTGAGCGGCAAGGCGCGCGCGGCCGCGGGTCTTCCGGACGACACATTCGACCACGTGATCATGAACCCACCCTTCAACGACGCCGCGGATCGCAGGACGCCCGACCGGCTGAAGGCGGAGGCCCATGCAATGAGCGGCGACCTGTTCGAAGCGTGGATCAAAACGGCCGGAGCAATCATGAAGCCGGGCGGGCAGCTTTCCCTGATCGCCCGGCCCGAATCGATCGCCGGGATCATCGAAGCCTGCGGCCGCCGCTTCGGCGGCATAGAGATCACCCCGCTTCTGCCGCGGGCAGGCGAAAATGCCGTGCGCATCCTCGTATCCGCGATCAAGCAGAGCCGCAAGCGGCTGGCGCTGCGCGCGCCGCTCGTGATGCACGGGGAGGGACACCGCTTCTCGCCCGAGGTCGACGATCTCAACAATGGCCGCGCGGCCTATCATCGCCGATGATTAACCGTAAGCAGGGCATTGCGTTTGCGACGCCAATGCATACATGCACGACGACGATTTGGATTGCTGCATGTCTTTGTTCTTAAATCGGCTAGGATTTAAGAAGATATGCAGAGATTGCAGCGGGCAGGAGTTGAAATGGCCGGATTCTTCAGAAAGCTGA
The DNA here is from genome assembly GCF_042436655.1 of Sinorhizobium sp. P24N7. Classification (NCBI taxonomy): domain Bacteria; kingdom Pseudomonadati; phylum Pseudomonadota; class Alphaproteobacteria; order Hyphomicrobiales; family Rhizobiaceae; genus Sinorhizobium; species Sinorhizobium sp. P24N7. Next base: position 177,020 of record NZ_JBHMIW010000007.1, read on the forward strand.
TGCCGAAGCGCTTCCGCAGGGATGGTGTGACGATTCCGGCGATCAGGCTGCATGGCGCAATCATGGCCGGCGGCAGCCCGCTCCGCCCGGCTCTCAATCTTGCGACGGTTGCGCCGCTGCTCGAAAAGGCCTTCTCCGTCAAAGAGGCCCCGGCCGTTGCCATCTCCATCAACTCTCCGGGCGGTTCGCCGGTGCAGTCCCGTCTTATCTATCAGCGCATCCGCGATCTCGCGCAGGAGAAGAGGAAGCGCGTGCTGATCTTCGTCGAGGACGTGGCGGCGTCCGGTGGTTACATGATCGCACTGGCCGGCGATGAGATCATCGCGGATCCGACCTCGATCGTCGGCTCGATCGGCGTCGTTTCGGGCGGCTTCGGCTTCCCCGATCTCCTGAAGAAGATCGGCGTCGAGAGACGGGTCTACACGGCGGGCGAAAACAAGGTGGTTCTCGATCCTTTCCAGCCGGAGAAGGAGCGTGACATCGAATTTCTCAAAGGCCTGCAGCTCGAGATCCACGACATCTTCATCCAGATGGTCAAGAGCAGGCGCGGTTCGCTCCTGGCCGACCATCCCGATCTTTTCTCGGGGCTGTTCTGGACGGGGCAACGTGGCCAGGAACTCGGCCTGGTCGACGCTCTCGGCGACATGCGGGGCGAGGTGAAGAAGCGCTATGGAGAAAAAGCGCGGCTGGAGCTGATCCAGCCGGCCCGAAGCCTCTTCGGGCGACGTCAGCCCGGGGCAGCCGTAGCCGGAGCAATCGCGGGGCCGCTCGTCGCAACGGCGGCTGCAGGTCTTGTCGACGCCGTCGAGGAACGGGCGCTCTGGGCGCGTTTCGGTCTTTGAACCGGCCCTGTTCCTTGCGTGAGCGTGTGTTTTTGAAGAACGGTCTCGCGGCATCTGGCCAGCACCGCAAGAGCGCGCTAACACTGCGATTTGCTGCATCCCCTCGCGCCGTCGTTCCATTGGAGGGAAATGCAGAGGAGGAACCATGCCGCAGATCATCCTGCTTCTGATTATCGCCGTCATCGCCTGGATCGGCTATCGCAAGTTCATCGCAGACGCCGAGAAGCTGACGCGTCAGCGTGAGCGCCTGCGCAGGCAGCGCGAGACTGGCGCAAACGGCACGCTCGTCAAGGACGCCGAGACCGGCGAGTACCGCCTGAAGCGCGACGACGAGTGAGGCTGCCTGACCGAATACCGGCGGGTGAAGGCGCTTGACCCTCGCCCTGCGGCATGGCACCTGTCCCCGCAAATCTTGACGAATTCGGACCCGGATCCCATGACGATTGCACCCCTCCCGGACCACATGAACCCGAAGCGCTCCTTTCAGGCTCTGATCCTGACGCTGCACAACTATTGGGCCGACAAGGGTTGCGCCGTGCTTCAGCCCTACGACATGGAGGTCGGCGCAGGCACGTTCCATCCGGCGACGACCCTCAGGGCGCTCGGGCCGAAGCCATGGCGCGCGGCCTATGTGCAGCCGTCGAGGCGCCCGACCGACGGTCGCTACGGCGAAAATCCCAACCGGCTGCAGCACTATTACCAGTATCAGGTGATCTTGAAGCCCAACCCTTCCAATCTGCAGGAGCTTTATCTCGGCTCGCTCGAGGCGATCGGCCTCGATCCGCTGCTGCACGATATCCGTTTCGTCGAGGATGACTGGGAGAGCCCGACGCTCGGCGCCTGGGGCCTCGGCTGGGAATGCTGGTGCGATGGCATGGAAGTGTCGCAGTTCACCTATTTCCAGCAGGTTTGCGGCATCGAATGCTGTCCGGTTTCCGGCGAACTGACCTACGGCCTCGAGCGCCTGGCGATGTATGTCCAGGGCGTCGACAATGTCTACGACCTCAACTTCAACGGCCGCGAGGGCGCCGAGAAGATCAGCTATGGCGATGTCTTTCTGCAGGCGGAGCAGGAATATTCGCGGCACAATTTCGAATACGCCAACACGGCGATGCTGCATCAGCATTTCATCGATGCGGAAAAGGAATGCCTGGCGTTGCTGGCCGCCGGTGCGCCTGATGACTCCAGCAACAACCGCCTGCACAAATGCGTCTTCCCCGCCTATGACCAGTGCATCAAGGCGAGCCACGTCTTCAATCTTCTGGATGCCCGGGGCGTGATTTCGGTGACCGAGCGCCAGAGCTACATCCTGCGCGTGCGTACGCTCGCGAAAGCCTGCGGCGAAGCCTTCCTGCTGACTGAGGCCGGCGGCGCCAACTGGAACAGGGAAGCGGCCTGATCAGGAGGTCGCAGAGGTCCTCCGGCCGCATGGCGGAGCAAGCGGGTCCGATCGCTGCGAGCAGATGTGCTCGCTCCCGTCGAGCCGCCACTTCGGCGCCGGCGCTCTGACGCTCGACAACTCGCCGGCATAGATTTGCAGCGCGCGGCGCACACCGCTCGGCCTTTCGATCGGGCCCGCGCTTGCATGGGTCGCGAAAAGGGCGGCAAAGGCGATCACGTTGATGAAGCTCACGGGGGTGTTCATGGCGGCACTAAGCGTTGAGGTTGTTCGATGGATGGACTATCGAGCATCCGCCGACGCGTTGCCGTTACCGGTGGAACAGCCTGAGGCTGCAGACGTCGGCACCACCCGTTCGGCAGGGGCTGGGGGCGGTCTTGTGATCGGCCGCTGTAGAACTTTGAAGTGCTGACAGGTTTGTTCTTGAATCGAATAGAATTTAAGAAAACATGCAGTAGGATCGCCGTGATCCAAAGGAGGGTTTGATGATCGGGCTGGCAATTGGCGTCGCCGTTATTCTTTATCTCGTCTTCGTCTATAACGGCCTCGTCAAGGCGCGGCAGATGGCCGAGGAGGCCTGGTCCGGCATCGACGTGCAGTTGAAGCGGCGCGCCGATCTCATCCCGAATCTGATCGAGACGGTGAAGGGTTACGCCGCTCACGAGAAGTCGACGCTCGAGGAGGTCGTTACGCTGCGCAACCGGGCTCAGGCGGTGCCGGAAGGCGATGTCGCGGCGCGGGCCGCGGCCGAAGGCGCGCTTTCGCAGGCGCTTGGCCGCGTCTTCGCGCTCGCCGAATCCTATCCGGACCTGAAGGCCAACGAGAATTTCGCAGAACTCCAGCGTTCGTTGGAAACGATCGAGGGCGAGATCCAAATGTCCCGGCGCTACTACAACGGCGCAGCGCGCGATCTCAACGTCAAGGTCGAGAGCTTCCCATCGAACCTGATCGCCAACGCCTTCCGCTTCGTCAAGGCCAGCTATTTCGAGATCACCAACGAGGCGGACCGCGCGGTTCCGTCGGTCAAGTTCTAGATCAATTTCACTGAATCAATAAAACGATCTATCGGTTCGAAACCGCGCACTTCCGGACGGAAAACCGTTAAATACTTTTCTGGAAGTGCTCCGGTGGGCCTGAAAAAGGGAATCCCGATGAGGCGGCTTTTCGCGGCGCTTGCGCTCGTCACCTTCGTTCTTGCATCGCCGCTCGTCGCGGCGGCGGAAGAGTTCATCTCCGCCTACCATTCGGTCATAGAGGTCGCGAAAGACGGCACGCTCACGGTCACCGAGACGATCACGGCAAATGTCGAAGGCAACCGTATCCGGCGCGGCATCTACCGCGACTTTCCGCTGACCTTCGTCGACGAGCGCGGTGGCCGCAGCAAGGTCGACTTCAACCTTCTGTCCGTCGAGCGGGACGGCGACGAAGAGGAATACCGCACGGAATCGATCAGCGGCGGCATCCGCATCTACACGGGAAGCGCCGACGTGCTCCTGCCGCATGGCGAACACACCTTTCAGATCACCTACGAGACGAGCCGGCAGATCCGCTTCTTCGACGACCACGACGAGCTCTATTGGAACGTGACCGGAACCGAATGGGCATTCCCGATCGAGGAGGCGACCGCCACCGTCACCTTGCCGAAGGGCGTGAAGGCGGAGGCGCTCGACGTCTTTACCGGCGGCTACGGCGCGACCGAAAAGGATGCGCGCGCGGTGGAGGAGGGCGACGAGATCTTCTTCGCGACCACGCGCCGACTGCGCCCGCAGGAGGGATTGACCGTCGCGATCAAGCTGCCCAAGGGCAGCATCGAACGGCCGACCGCCTCCCAGGAAAATATCTGGTGGCTGCGCGATCACATGACTCTGGTCATCGCCGGGTCCGGCCTCCTCCTCGTCCTGCTCTATTACGGGCGCGCCTGGGTGCGTGTCGGCCGCGACCCGGCCCGCGGCGTCATGGTCCCGCGCTGGGACCCTCCGCACGGCGTCTCGCCCGCGCTCGTCAACTATATCGATAACAAGGGTTTTTCCGGCGAAGGATGGACAGCGCTTTCCGCGGCGGCGCTCAACCTTGCGGTCAAGGGGCATGTCATCCTCGAAGACCTGAAGAAGGCGGTCGTCATCACCGCCACGGGCAAGAACGGCGAGAAGTTGCCGACCGGCGAAGCGGCCTTGATGAAAGCGGTGGACGCGGCCGGCGGCAAGCTCACCATCGACAGGGCGAACGGCAAGAAGATTGAGGCGGCGGGCTCCGGCTTCCGCAGCGCGATGGAGCGCGAGCATCGCGGCAAGTATTACCGCGCCAATACCGGATACGTGGTTGGCGGCATCGTGCTTTCCGTCGTCACTCTCGCGGCGCTGTTCGTCTTCGGCGACCTGAGCGAGGACAGCGTTCCTTTCGTCATCGTCCCGGTCTTCCTCGCCGTCTTCATTTCCGCCTTCGCCGTTTCGGTCGGTAAATCGCTCCGGCGCGGCTCGAGCCTCGCACGCCGCATTCTGTCGATCGTCGTGCTTGCCTTCATCGGCTTCGTGCTGTTCACGGTTTTCTCGAGCATTCTCGCCGCGCTCGTCTTTTCGGCCAGCGATCCGGGCGACCTGCCGCTGTTCTTCGCGATCGGTGGCATCGTCCTCGTCAACGGGCTTTTCTATTACCTCATGGGCGCGCCGACGCCGCTCGGCACGCGCATGATGGATGGCATCGACGGACTCAGGCAATATCTTACGCTCGCCGAGAAAGACCGCCTGAACATGCAGGGCGCGCCGGAAATGTCGCCGCGGCATTTCGAGACCCTGCTCCCCTATGCCGTCGCACTCGGTGTGGAAAAGCCCTGGAGCGAGACCTTCGAGCGTTGGCTGCTTGCGGCTTCGGCGGGCGCGGCGGCAGCCGCCTATCAGCCGAGCTGGTATCACGGCGACAGCTTCGGGCCCGGATCCTTCACCGACACGATCGGCGGTTTCGCCGGTTCGATGGCGGATACGATGACGTCTTCCTTGCCGCCGCCTGCGAAGAGTTCGTCCTCGGGCTTTTCTTCCGGCGGCGGGTTTTCCGGCGGTGGCGGTGGCGGCGGTGGCGGTGGCGGCTGGTGACAGCGGATTTCCTCGCCGGCCGTGATGACATTTTCGCCAGAGCTTGCTAAGTCCGCCGCAACCTTCCGGAACAGAACGAAGTCTCGAATCCATGCCCGATCTCCTTATTGAATTGCGATCCGAAGAAATCCCCGCCCGCATGCAGCGCAAGGCGGCCGGCGATCTGAAGAAGCTCGTGACGGACGCTCTGGTTGAGGCGGGGCTCACCTATGAAGGCGCGCGCGAATACTGGACGCCCAGGCGGCTGGCGCTCGACATCCGCGGCCTGACCGCGCGCTCCGCCGACCTGCGCGAGGAGCGCAAGGGCCCGCGCATCGACGCGAACGAGAAGGCGATCGAAGGCTTTCTCCGCGCCGCGGGCCTCTCCTCCATCAGCGAGGCTCATGTCCATAACGACCCGAAGAAGGGCGATTTCTATGTGGCGCACATCGTAAAGCCCGGCCGGGAGGCGGAAGAGATCATCGCCGATGTGATGCCGGCGATCATCCGCGACTTTCCCTGGCCGAAATCCATGCGCTCCGGTGCCGCTTCGGCCAAACCGGGCAGTCTTCGCTGGGTCCGGCCGCTGCAGTCGATCGTCTGCACGTTCGGCGCGGAACACGACGAGACGAAGGTGATCCCCTTCGAAATCGATGGCATCGTCGCCTCGAACGTCACCTACGGCCACCGGTTCCACGCGCCGGAGGCGATCACGGTCCGCCGCTTCGCCGACTACGCCGAGAAGCTTGAAAAGGCGAAGGTCGTGATCGATGCGGAGCGCCGCAAGGAGATCATCTCGGCCGACGCCCACAACATCGCTTTCGCCAACGGCCTCGAGCTCGTTGAAGACGAAGGCCTCCTGGAGGAAGTCGCCGGTCTCGTCGAATGGCCGAGGGTGCTGATGGGCAGCTTCGAGGAAAGCTATCTCGAAATCCCGTCCGAAATCATCCGACTGACGATCAAGACCAACCAGAAATGCTTCGTCACGCGCAAGCCCGGCGCCGAAACGCTGTCCAACCGGTTCATTCTCGTTTCGAACATCGAGGCGAAGGACGGCGGCAAGGAGATCGCCCACGGCAACGGCAAGGTCGTGCGTGCGCGGCTCTCCGACGCGGCGCATTTCTGGAAGCGCGACCAGGGCGATTTGCCGGATCTCGAAACGCTGGCGGCGTCTGCCGAGAAGTTCGGCCTCGATCTGAAAAAGCCTCTCGACCAGCGCATGGCGAAGCTCGACGCGCTGAACGTGACTTTCCATGCCAAGCTCGGCACGCAGGGCGATCGTGTCGTCCGAATCCGCTCGCTCGCCGCAGCGCTCGCCAAGCTCACCGGTGCCGATCCCGCCTCCGTCGATCGCGCAGTCGTGCTCGCCAAGGCGGACCTTCGCACCGAGGCAGTCGGCGAATTCCCGGAGCTGCAGGGCATCATGGGCCACAAATATGCCGTTCTGCAGGGTGAAAGCGCGGCCGTCGCCAATGCGATCGAGGATCACTACAAGCCGCAGGGACCATCCGACCGTGTGCCGACCGATCCCGTCTCGGTAACGGTGGCGCTTGCCGACAAGCTCGATACCCTCGTCGGCTTCTGGGCAATCGACGAAAAGCCGACCGGTTCCAAGGACCCCTATGCGCTGCGCCGTGCGGCACTCGGCGTGATCCGGCTCATTCTGGAGGGAAGTGCGCGGCTGCCGCTTCTGCCTTGTTTCGATGTGGCGCTCGCCGCCCTGAAGGCACAGCGTCCGGATATCGCAGCCGAGATTTCCGCCGATCTGCTCGCCTTCTTCCATGATCGCCTGAAGGTTTACCTGCGCGATCTCGGCGCGCGATACGATCTGATCGATGCGGTGCTCGCGTCGGATGCGGACGATCTGTTGATGATCGCCCGCCGCGTCGAGGCGCTGACCGCCTTCATCACGGCTGAGGAGGGCAGGAACCTGCTCACCGGCACGAAACGTGCGACGCAGATTCTCGCTGCCGAAGAGAAGAAGGGTACGGAAGTCGCCGAGAGCGTCGACGAAGCATTGTTCCGGCTCGATGCCGAGCGGACGCTGCACGCTTCGATCAAGGTCGCGTCGGACGATGCGCGCGACGCGATCGTCAAGGAGGATTTCCGCTCGGCCATGGAGGCGCTCTCGAAACTGCGCGAGCCGGTCGACGATTTCTTCAACGATGTTCTCGTCAATGACGAGGACAAGGCGATCCGTGCCAACCGCCTCGCGCTGCTGGGCCTCATCCGCTCGGCGACGGGTGAGGTGGCGGACTTCTCGAAGATATCGGGGTAACTCGAAGCGCTCTGCACCGCACAGGTTGCCGCGTTGACGACCGACCGATATGAAAGCCCATGACCGCCAGGATTCTCGTCAGTGCCTGCCTCATGGGACATGCCGTTCGTTACGACGGCGCATCGAAGCCGCTCATTCACCCGGCGATCGATCGCTGGAGGAAGGAAGGGCGGCTCGTCACCATCTGTCCGGAAATGTCGGCCGGCATGCCGGTGCCGCGTCCGCCGGCCGAGATCGAAGGCGGCAGGACGGGCGCCGACGTGCTCGCCGGCAGGACGCGCGTCCTCGAAAAGACGGGCGGCGATGTGACGTCGGAGTTTCGTCGCGCAGCGGAGAATGCGCTTGCGCTGGCACGCGAGACGAATTGCCGGTTTGCCCTGCTGATCGACGGCAGTCCATCCTGCGGCTCCCGCTTCATCCATGACGGCCGGTTCAGCGGCGAGCGTATTGCGGGTGAGGGCGTGACGGCCGCGCTGCTGCGGGCCAACGGCATCGAAATCTATTCCGATCGTGAGATAGAGACCTTGGTCGAAAGGGTCGGCGATGCCGGCAACGAAGTTGGGGTATCGCTCTAAAGATTACGCCCCTGCTTCTCTCAGGGGCGCAACCTCTCGCTTTTGCAGCGAATTTGCCCGTCAGCCTTGAACGTCGACTGACTGGGGCAGGGAACGTTAATAATATGGTATCAATCTAGGCGAAGATCGAAAATAGCCGGATCAATTTTCCGTGAACCGCCGCTGGCCATGGAGGCAGCAACCGCGGCGGTTTTTGCGGTATGGTCGATGGAGATTTCCGCAATCCCGGTGCGGAGGGTGCTTGCCGGGACGTCGGCCACTGCCGGTTCGCCGGTCTGCATTCCCGCGGCCCGGATCGTGACATCCGATGCATCGTTGACGAAAATGACCGGCGAGCCGCCCAGCCACGCCTCCGTGCGCACCGACTTCACCTCTCCATGGATTTCCTTGAGCTCCACGCGATCCGTGCCCGGCGCAAGATCCGGGACGACGTAGGAAGGCTTCCTCTTTGGCTGCAAGGGCGGGCAGGCCGCGCAGGAAACCGTCGCGACGCTCGAATTGACAGCCTCGCCGGAGGTGATGTTGTCGATCGAAGAGGCTGCCGCGGGACCGGCGGTATAGATGAGAGCGGCTGTGATCAGCAGGGAACGCATTGATCTCTCCTCGATTGGTCAAGGTGAGAATAGCGGTCTCCCCTTACCTTCCGGTCAGGAGAAATCATAAAATTTGAACGATACGGCCTTTCCTGCAGCGCCGCTCGCTGAAGCCGTCAGGCAGTCTCGCGCGCGATTGCCCGCCAGCCGATGTCGCTGCGATAGAAGCCGTTCTCCCAGCGAACGCCGCGAACCGCCGCATAGGCTGCGTCCTTCGCCTCACCGACGGTCTTTCCCGTGGCGGTGACGTTCAGCACCCGGCCGCCGGTTGCGACCAGCCCGCCTTCCTTCATTGAGGTTCCGGCATGAAATACCTTGGTCGCGGCGGACGCGTCGGGCAGGGCCTCGATCGGCGTATTTTTTTCGTAGGCGCCCGGATAGCCGCGCGAGGCCATCACCACGGTCAGAGCAACGTCGTCGCGCCACTCCGCTTTCGTCTCTTCGAGCGTTCCGGTGGCCGCCGCGTAGAGCAGCGGCAGGAGGTCGCTCTCGAGCCGCATCATCAGCACCTGGCATTCGGGATCGCCGAAGCGGACATTGTACTCGATGAGTTCCGGGCCCTTTTCCGTGATCATCAGGCCGGCAAAGAATACGCCGGCGAAGGGATGACCGCTTTCGGCCATGCCGCGGACGGTGGGCTCGATTATCTCTTTCATCGTCCGTTCCACCATCTCGGCGGTCATGACCGGCGCGGGCGAATAGGCGCCCATGCCGCCGGTGTTCGGCCCGGTGTCGCCGTCGCCGACACGCTTGTGATCCTGCGCGGAGGCGAGCGGCAGCACGTTCTTGCCGTCGCAAAGGCAGAAGAAGCTCGCTTCCTCGCCGTCGAGATAGGCCTCGACGACCACCTCGGCGCCGGCCGCGCCGAAGGCGCCCGCGAAGCATTCGTCGACTGCGGCAAGGGCCTCGTCGAGGCTCATCGCCACCGTCACGCCCTTGCCGGCGGCAAGCCCGTCGGCCTTGATGACAATCGGTGCGCCCTCTTGGCGGACATAGGCCTTGGCGGACGCGGCATCGGTAAAGCGTCTATAGGCCCCGGTCGGGATCCCGTATCTCGCGCAGAGGTCCTTGGTGAAACCCTTGGAGCCTTCAAGCTGGGCCGCTGCGGCCGAAGGGCCGAAGGTCGGAATATCGGCCGCGCGAAGCACGTCGCCAAGACCGGCGACCAGGGGCGCTTCGGGTCCGACGACCACGAAATCGATCGCATGGGTCCTGCAGAAATCGACGACGGCCTCGTGGTCTTCCGTGTCGAGGTCTGCGAGCGTGGCCTCCTCGGCGATGCCCGGATTACCGGGGGCGGCATAAAGCTTGGTCAGCCTCGGCGACTGCGCGATCTTCCATGCAAGCGCATGTTCGCGGCCGCCCGATCCGATCAGAAGAACCTTCATCGCCATCCTCGCCGTCAGGAATTGTTGCGCTGCGGTTAAGACGGCAGGCGGGACGAGGTCAAGGAAAAAGCGGCCCGCGCTGCAAATTTCCTGGTGCCAGCCAGCGTCCTTTTCTCGGGAGTGAAGTCAGCGCCGGCTTGCCGCCACCGGCCAGCCGTCGTCGTCAGCCGGCTTGTCTGCGGCGAGCGCGACCCGGGAGAGCGCCCAGATCGCCAGCTCGGTGAGCGGGAGCGGCTTGCTGATCAGATAGCCCTGAAAGCGGTCGCAGCCCGCCGCCGTCAGCATGGCGAGCTTTTCCGGCGTATCGACGCCTTCGCCGACCACGGTCATCTCCTTCGCGTGGCAGAGCGCGACCACCGCTTTGAGTACCGCCAGCGATCGCGAAGCGGCCAGGTTGGAGACGAGCGCCCGGTCGAGTTTGATCGTGTCGGCGGCATAATCGATGATCTGCTGAACCGATGTGTAGCCGGCGCCGAAGTCGTCTATCGAGAGCCGGAAGCCTTTGCTCCTGAGCTCTTCCATATTCAGGCGCAGTTGATCGCTGATCTGGACGGCGAATGTTTCGGTGAGCTCGATGTCGATCGATCGCGCCTCCAGGCCGTGGCGCGCGAGGCAGTCCGAAAAATGGTCGTTGATCGACTTAGAGTGCAGTTCGGCCGAGGAGATGTTGATCGCCAGAACCGTATCGGGGCCGAACAGCGCCTTCAACTGGTGGCAATCCGACATCGCCTTGTCGATGACCCACCAGTCGATCTTCGTGAACAGACCGGAGCTCTCGGCTATCGGAACGAATTCGTCGGGCGTCACATGCCCCAGGACCGGCGAGTGCCAGCGCAACAGAGCCTCGCAGCCGGTGACTTTTCCGCCGGCGTCGACGATCGGCATGTAGACCAGGTGAAACTGCTCGTCGGGATCGAGCGCGCGCAGCTCATCCTGGATCTGCCGCTGGCGGGTGCGCTTGTCGTTGAGCGCGCGGGAGAAGCGGGCGGACCGGTTCTTGCCGGCGCTCTTCGCCTGGTACATGGCGGCGTCGGCATTCGAGATCAGCTCCGCGACCGAGCTCGCATCATCAGGACATGCGGCAACGCCGATGCTTGCCGTGACCGGATAACGCTTGCCGGAAAGCTCGAACCCGTCCGAAAACAGGGCGAGGATCGCGCCGCAAACCTCCCGCACCGCGCCGTCGCCGAGCTGCGAACGCAACAGAACCGCGAACTCGTCGCCGGAGAGCCGCGCGAGGATGGCCGGCTCCTGTCCGCGCCTGCGCGTGATCGCTCCGACATCGCGTGCGATCCGGGCGGCTAGCGTTTTCAAGAGCTCGTCGCCGACATCGTGGCCGTGCTTGTCGTTGACGAACTTGAAGTTGTCGATGTCGATGAAAAGCAGGCTGCATTTCTCGCCGGATGCGACAGCCTCCTGGACGGCCTGCGCGGCGAGCATGTTGAAGCGTCCCCGGTTGCTGATGCCCGTCAACGTGTCGGTCCAGGAACTCCGCTGCACGAGCTGGAGCGACTGGACGGATTGTCGATGCATCTCCCGGATGTTTCGGGTCAGACGGCCGATTTCGCCGGCCTCGTCCACCTCGGCGATTTCCTCGCGCGCGCCGGCCATCACCGCCATGACATTGGTATCGAGCGTTGCGATCGGCCCCGTGATGAAGCGGCGGATGAGCACGATGATCAGCCAGATCGAAAAGAGGCTCATGGCCAATGCGCCGAGGGCGAGGAGCAGTTTCTGCCGCATCATCTGGGCTTCGAAATGCGCATCAGAAACCGTCAGCGTCGCATGCAAGGCGGGCCCGAGAGGAACGCTTGCCGACAGATCGTCGGTCACGGCAAGCGGCCACGGCTGGAGGACGATATCGGCGCCATATTCCCTTTTCAGCGGGGCCAGCAGCCTGAGAAAGCGGTCGGGCTGTACCGCAACCTGCATCAGCAGCGCATTTGCCCTGTTGCTGGGGGCCGGCCGGCCAAAGGTTACCGGATCGACGAACAGCGAATAGACGATCCGCGGCCGGTCGCCGGCGGAGTCGACATAGCTCCAGTCGCCGAGTTTCGATCCGTTGAGCAACTGGCGCGCGAGATCCAGCTGTGCCGGGTCGATTTCCGCAAAGGGATCCCAACTGTTCTCGAAGTAGTACTCCGTTTCCAGCTTGCTGTTGAGAACGGCCAGGGAGATAAAACCCGCAGGATCGTCGGACAGCGACGTCAGGCTCTCCTGCAGCCGCACACCGAGCGCATTGGCGCGGTATTTCTTGTCGGTTTCGGCCACGTATTGCCGCAGCGCGTTGCCGCTCAGAAGCGCGTTGAGGGCACCGCGGCTGCGCCGAACCTCGTTCTGGAAGACGGAGGCGGCGTGTTCGAGCCGTTGTGAGAGCTTGGCGTGCTCGAGTGCGCGGATGGAGCGGCTCTGGGCGACGTGTACGGAGAGAGCCGCGAGAAGATAACCTGCCAGCACGACCGGAAAGATGAGGATGAGCGCACGCTTGCCGAGGGTCACTGGAAGTTCGCCAACGTGTTGATGATTCGCCGGCGCGCTTCGATCGACCTGACGGACAATTCCTGGTGATGCTGGTTTTTCGCCATGATTTCGGACGGGGGGTAGATTTCCGGATCGGAGCGCATGGTCTCCGGAAGGAGCTTGAGAGCCGCGCTGCTTGCGGTCGGCATGTTGAGCGCGATCGCGTTGGCAGCGGCGGCCTCCGGCGATCCGATGAAGTTCAGGAATTCGAGAGCCCTTTGCTTGCGAGGGGATGCGGCCGTGACGGAAAAACAGTCGAGCCACGACAGCGTGCCCTCTTTCGGGACCGCGTAGCGCCATAGCCCCGCCTTGCCGGCTTTACTGTTGAGCACATGCTGATCGCCGCTATAGCCCAGCGCCAGATATATATTTCCGGCCAAGGCCGGATCCTGGATCGAGGTGACGACGTAGTCGTAGGTCAGCACGGACGGGGCCTGCGTCTTCAAGAGCGCGAATGCGGCCTTCAGCGTTGCCGTGTCGTCGGCGTTGACGGAGGCGCCGAGCAGCATCAGCGGGGGCACGAAAATCTCGCTGTGGTCGGCGAACATGGCGATGTGCTTCTCCAACGCCGGTGCCGGACGCATCATGTCACGCCAGGATGTCGGTGGCGGCGTGACCACATCGGAGCGATAGAGGATGCCGACCGTGCCCCAGAAGTAGGGAAGGCCGTAACCGGCGCAGGATTTGCGCCATTGCGGCGCATAGTCCGCGATCGCGGGCAGATTGGTCTCGGAGAGCGGCTCGATGATGCCCTTTCGTCCGAAAAGCGTCGCGCCGTTCTCATCGACGATGACCAGATCGATGTTACGGCCCGGATCGGCAAGAATCTCGTCGCGGGCATCGTCGCTGTCGAAATTGATCTGGCGGATGGAAACGCCCGTCTTTTCGGTCCAGCGGTCGATGAGACTCTCGGCGATATAGTCTTCCCAGATAAGCAGGTTGAGCGTTTCGGCGCGGCTCGCAGAAGCGCAAAGCAGTGTCGCCAGAAAGACGGAAATAGCCCTGCGTGCCTTCATGTTCTGCCCCTGCACACCCCCATCGCCGGACGCTATCCGGCAATGATTGAGGAATGCTTACGTCCGGAGCAAGATCGTGCGGGCGCGAGGCGCCCGCACGCCTGTTCATCGCGCCGGCAGCTTCGGCAGAAATACGGTGAGCAGCCCGAGGAGCGGCAGATAGGAGCAGATCTTATAGACGAACTCGATGCCCTGCCGATCGGCGAAGACGCCGAGGACCGCGGCGCCCATGCCGCCGGCGCCGAAGGCGAAACCGAAGAAAACGCCGGCGATGAGCCCCACCCGGCCGGGAACGAGTTCCTGCGCGAAGACGACGATCGCCGAGAAAGCGGACGAGAAGATGAGGCCGATGATGACGCTCAGCACGCCCGTCCAGAACAGGTTCGCATAAGGCAGCAGAAGGGTGAACGGAACGACGCCGAGGATCGAGAACCAGATGACGAAGCGCGCGCCGTATCGATCGCCGATCGGGCCGCCGAGGAAGGTTCCTGCGGCCGCCGAACCGAGGAAGAGGAACAGCATCAGCTGCGCCTGCTGTACGCTGGTGCCGAACCTTTCGATGACGAAGAAGGTGAAATAGCTCGAGATGCTGGTGAGATAGACGTTCTTCGTAGCCGTCAGCAGGACGAGGATCGCGATCGTCCACAGGACCCGCGCCTTCGGCAAGGGCAGCGCGCGGCTGGGGACGGGACGGCTCATGGTCGCGCGGCGGTGGCGGACGTACCACATGCTCACCCAGGAAAGCACGAAGAAACCAGTGATGGCGACGATGGAGAACCAGCCGAGGCTGCCCTGGCCGAAAGGGAGTACGATGAATGCGGCCAGCAGCGGGCCAAGCGCGCTTCCGGCATTGCCGCCGACCTGGAACAGCGACTGGGCCAGCCCGTGGCGGCCGCCCGACGCAAGCCGGGCCACGCGGGAGGATTCGGGGTGGAAGATCGCCGACCCGATGCCGATCAGGCTCGCTGCCAGGAGAAGCATCCAGAAGTGGTCGGCATTGGCGAGAAGCAGAAGGCCCATGCAGGTCGAGAGCATGGCGAACGGCAGCGAATAGGGTAGCGCCCAACGATCCGTCACGATGCCGATGGCCGGCTGCAGCATCGACGCCGTCACCTGAAACGTGAACGTCAGAAGGCCGATCTGGACGAAATCGAGCGCGTAGTTTTCCTTGAGCAAAGGATAGAGCGCCGTCAGCAGCGATTGCATGATGTCGTTCAGCATATGACAGAAGCTGACCGCCAGGATGACCGAAAATGCTGTCTTTTCCGGGCTGATGGTGCCCGCCGACGTGACCGTTGCCATGGAGAATGTTTCCTTAGGGGGCGGCTCGCCAACGGAGCCTTTTCGGCCATCTCTAGACGGGTTGTCGCTGGCCTGCTTTTGTGATTTGGTCGAGTTCTTTCGAGAGTGGGCCATATGGCGAAATCCGACCGACATCACCTGCCAAAGTTGCCGGACGCGGATCATTTCAGAAGCCTGGAATGGATCGAGAAGGCGAATGCGCCCGTTCTCGCGATCGGGAGGGACTACGCCTGCGGGCTCACCGTGCCCTCCCACAGCCACAGCCGGACTCAACTCTGGTGGGCGCGTTCGGGGGTGGTGCTCGTCTATACATCGGAGGGACGCTGGATGATTCCCCCGGGACACGCCCTGCTGGTTCCCGCGGGAATCGAGCATTCGGCCGAGATGGTCAGCGATGTGCGTATGCATTCCATCTACATCCCGCCGGAGGCAAGCGAAGCGCGCCGGCCCCTCGTCCTGGAGATGAGCGCGCTCGTCGGCAGCCTCATCGACGAACTCGTCGGCGCCGGGAACGAAGCATCGTCCGAACGGCGCGAAAGCCTGATCATGGAATTGCTGCTCACGGAAATACCGCGGCTCAACCAGCGACCTTTAGGCCTGCCTTTCCCGCGCGACCGCAAGCTTGCAGCCCTCTGCCGGCAATTTCTGGAGGCGCCGTCGGCATCCGCGAATATCGACGCGTGGGCGGCGCGCATGGGCATCAGCCGGCGTTCCTTCACGCGGCTTTTCCGGCAGGAGACGGGCGTGAGCTTCGTCACGTGGCGCCAGCATGCCTGCATCTTCGCCTCGCTGCCGCGCATTGCGGACGGCGAGCCGATCACCACGGTGGCGCTCGACGCCGGTTACGAGAACGTCGCAGCTTTCACGACCATGTTCCGCCGCATGCTGGGTGCGCCGCCGAGCGTCTATCTGCGTGACCAGCGGACCTGAACGGCGTCGGCAATTTTCGTTGAAATGCGCCAAGGCCTGTTGAAATTCGAGCCACCCGCGGCGGCCTGTTTGATTTCCTCATTCCCCGCGCCGCAGACGCGGCGCTGCTGGATCCCTGTGACGAGCACAGAGAGAGATGAGGGCGGAGAGGGTGCGGTCCCTCGGCGCGTTTCATCGCGTGACAGGCTGACCATCCCCTCGCATATTCGCAAGCGAATGTTGTGGTAGGCGCACATCCCCGGTCCTCATTCCTGTGCTTGTCACAGGAATCCAGCCAGCCCAAGTCCTTGGGCTGGAAAGGCTCTTCCCGCGCCGCGGACGCGGCGCTGCTGGATCCCTGTGACGAGCACAGGGATGAGGGGAGGAGAGGTTGCAGTCCTCCGATACGTTTCCTACAGCGCCGCGCGTCTTATGAGACGCGCAAAGGTCGCTGTAGCCCTTTGAGCTGCTGCTGTTTCTGTCCATTGACCGGCTACGATCAACATGCAGTGGCGCACGGTCGTTACGCGAGGAATTCAGCGCATCGCCATGCGTGCCGACAAAACCGACCAGAGCTTCAACGCCGTTATCCATCTCGCAGCAGCCGTCATGAACTCAAATTGAATCTCAACAGGCCCTAGTTCAATTTGCGACGTAGCCGCGGTTCGGTATGAATCCCGAAGCTGAACAGATCGGATTAACGGAATCTCATGGACTTGCCGAAGATAAGAAGGCGTTGTATGAATGGGTAGACACCCATTATACGTGCTTTGGGCACGTCCTGGGTTTGCCAGCCCAATAAATTATTCTTCGGAGTATAGATGAGAACTCATGTTGTTTTTCTTGCGTCTCAGGCTTTTCTTCTTGCAGCCGGAGTCGTTGCCGCCGAAGAACGCCGGTACCCCTGGTCTGGAGACTGGTATCTGAAGATAGGCGCCACTGGTTTTCTCGGTCCGGAGTATGAAGGCGGTTCGAAGCGCATGCTTCAGGCGGCGCCGCTCGTTTCGCTCGGCAAGGCTGGCAGCGCCGTGCGCTTTTCGTCGCGCAACGACAACATGTCCTACGCCCTGCTCGACCAGGGACATTTTCGCGCTGGCGCCGTCGGCAAATTGATTTTCGAGCGTGACGAGGACGATTCGAGCGATCTTAAAGGCCTCGACCATCCGAAATTCGGCGGCGAAATCGGCGGTTTCGCGGAAGTCTACCCCACGGACTGGATGCGCCTTCGCGCCGAGATACGTCAGGGTATCCGCAGCCATCACGGGGTCGTCGCCGACGTCGCGGCGGATGCCTTCGCCGATCGCGGCGAAACCGTCCGCATTTCCGCCGGACCGCGGTTGACGGCGGCATCAAGCGATTATTTCGACGCCTATTATGGCGTCAACGCAGCGGAATCCGCTGCTTCGGGACTCGGCACCTATGATCCGGGTGGCGGTATTCACTCCGCTGGGTTCGGGGCGGAGATCAACTGGATGGCGACCGAGAAGCTCGAAACGGGTGTCTATGCCGAATATCGGCGATTGATGGGCGCTGCCGCCGATTCAAGCCTCGTACGCGAGCGCGGCAGCCCCGACCAGTTCCTCGTCGGGGTGACCGCGACCTATCGCTTCGATTTCACGCTCCCCTGACGGGTCGGCCTGGATGCGGTGGGATGAAATGGAGCGCTTGACCGGCGGGTTTTGCGGGGCCAAACAGAGGCCATGAACAGTTCTTCCGTCGATTCCGGCCGCGTGCACGACGCGCCGTCCAACAATTGGGTCTATCGGGTTCTGCCGCGAGCGCTGTGGCCCTATGCGCAGCTCGCGCGTTGGGACCGGCCGATCGGCTGGCAATTGCTCTTGTGGCCGTGCCTGTGGTCGGCGGCCATGGCGTCCGGAACGGCGGCATCGCTCGGCAGCTTTTCGGCTGGGCGATTTCTCTTCCATGTCTTTCTGTTCGTTGTCGGAGCGATTGCCATGCGCGGCGCCGGCTGTACCTACAACGACATCGTCGATCACGACATCGACATGGAAGTGGCACGTACGCGCTCCCGACCGCTGCCTTCCGGCCGCGTCACCCGTTTTCAGGCGAAGGCATTCATGCTGTTGCAGGCCCTTGTGGGCCTCGTCGTGCTGCTGCAGTTCAATGGTTTCACGATTTTTCTCGGCTTCCTTTCGCTGGCGCTGGTCGCGATCTATCCTTTCGCCAAGCGCTTCACGGACTGGCCGCAGTTTTTCCTGGGGCTCGCCTTCTCCTGGGGCGCGATCATGGGCTGGACCGCTGAGTTCGGCAGCCTCTCCCTGGCCGCGATCATCCTCTACGTTGCCGCCATCGCCTGGACCATCGGTTATGATACGATCTATGCCTATCAGGACAGGGAGGATGACGAGCTGATCGGCGTTCGCTCGACCGCCCGCCGCTTCGGCGACAACCCGCGGCCCTGGCTTGTCGGGCTATACGGGATTGCGGTTTTCCTGATACTTTTCGCCTTCCTGTCCGCCGGCGCCGGATTTTTCGCCCATATCGGGCTTCTGGTGGCCGCGGTGATGCTCGCCTATCAGATTCTCGTATTGAACATTCACGATCCGCTACAATGTCTGGCGCTGTTCAAGTTCAACGGCGTCGTCGGCCTGATCATCTTTGCCGGACTTGTGCTCTCGCTTCTCGTGCGGCTCATTTGAACGCAGAAGCCGGCCCTAAGGCGCGGAGCGCCGAAGGGCCGGCTTGCTGATCGATGTCTTGTGGCTTGGACGCTGCGGTCACGCCCGGGCGATGATTTCGCGGCCGTCGATCTTCATCTGGATGCCGAGACTGCCGGTGGAGCGGCGCACGAGAAAGCGCGGCCGGCGCTCGGCGAAAAAGGAATGGCGGCGGCGCGGCTTTGCGGGAGCGGTGCGAACATCGCCGATATGTTCCTCGAGCGGCCGTGCGACCCCGTCGGCTTCCACCATGAGCATCGGAATGCGATAGGCTTCGGCCCAGGCGCGCCAATCGGCTGCGATGTCCGAAAGATCATGAGCCACGAGCAGCGGGATACAGAGATCCGGATCATCGTGATGAAGTTCGAGCGTCACTGTAACCTCCCCGTCGCCATGGTCGATTGCCCGTGCCGCCACACCCTTGAAAGCTCGCGCCGGCAGAGCGATCGAAAGCGGCAGGCCGCTGAATGGTAGCACCTTGCGCAGAACAGCGCCACGCTCGTCAAGGCTGATGCTGACATTCCCCGTGTGCCCGCGCAGCACGTAGCTTGCTTGCTGCGGAAAGCGCTTCGGGTCAAGTCTGAGCGTGTTTCCGACCCAAGCCGGCTGAGAGAGTGTATTGCGCATTTCATATCGCCCTTGTTTTTCCTTGAGAGCCGTTTCCGGCTTTCCTCTCGGGACTTTTCGTCCTCTAGGGGCGGAGGATAGGCGGGCTCCGTTCCGGGCGGCTTAAAATTCGCGGTTAAAAAAACTTTGCTGTCTCCGATGGTTAGCAAAAGCCGAGGCCGCAAGGTTTCTCATTCGTCAATGAAACCGCGGGCATTTTCGTTGTGCTTTGCCGGGGCGGGATGCGGGCGGAAAACGGGCACCCGTTCTTTCTCATCCGCTCCAGCGGGAAAGCCACACACAAGCATGCTGCGCGATCTTCGCCATCATCGGAGTGGTTTCAGGGGATGTCGGCGCGCCGGCGGTCCCCGTTCCTTGCTGGCGGGCGACGCATGGTTTCGACTTATCTCGACTACAATCTGATCGCACGGGACATGAAGCTCAGCCTGAAGCGCGTGTCGGAGCAGACGATCGTCGCCCGCGACACGCAGTATTACAGGGAGAACATCGGCAGTGTGGCCTCCGTCGACGAGTTCCTCGCCGACTACCGCCTCTATTCCTACGCGATGAAGGCCTATGGCCTGGCAGATATGATCGAGTCGGTCGCCTTCATGAGGAAGGTGCTCGAAAGCGACCTGTCCGACGATAACAGCTTTGCCAACAAGCTGACGGACGAACGATACCGCGAATTCACGATGGCGTTCAGCTTCAGCGGTGGAACGGCGGTTTCCCAGACCGAAGCGCAGCTCGACGAGATGATCGGGCTCTACAATACGAGTATCGCCAGCATCGGGGAAACCCAGAAGGAAGAGACGCGCTACTACAACGTCATGATCGACAAGGTAACGAGCGTCGATCAGCTTCTGAACAATGAGCGTCTGCGGACCTATGTCTTCACCGTCTTCGGTATCGACGAGAGTACGTACTCCCGTGAAACGCTCCGCAACGTTCTCTCCAGCAATGCCGACGATCCGGACAGCTATGAGAAAACCGTGCTCGAACCCAGACTATCGGAGCTCGAGGCTGCCAGAGCCGACGTCCAGGCGAAGCTCCAGCAGAGCGGCACGACGGAGGCGGAAAAGCTGGAACTCCGGGCGAAGATAGCCACCTACAACAAGTCGATTTCCACGGTCAGCAATTACCTGGCGATGGCGGCGGCTTTCCAGTTCAACGCCGACGGCACGGTGGCCGCGGGATCGGCGCAGACCGCCGCGCACAAGAAGACCATGAATGAACTCTACGTCTCCAGCAATCCCCGAATCACCCCCCAGGCAGCGCTCCTGAACAAGGCCTATTTCGAGGAAAAGATCGCGAGCATCACGACCGTCAGCGAGCTTGTCGCCGATACGCGCCTCTATAACTACATCCGCACGGCCTTCGATCTCAACGAGGTCACCATCGTGCCGGCGACGATCAAGAATATCCTGACCAGCGATCCGGACGACCCGAACAGCTACATCAATACGATCGGCAAGGGCAACGAGAACTACAAGGCGCTCGCGAGAGCCTTCAACTTCCAGGCGGACGGCACGCTCGCGGCGGCCGATGCGGCGCAGACCACGGAACAGACGACACTCACCTCCAGCCGTTACATGACGCGCTACAACGACAAGGACGACGCAGCGGACGCGAAGGCGATCGGCGCCTATAAGCTTGCCGTCGAGAAGATGGCGTCCGTCGGCGACTTCATCGACACGGCTTCGATCTACGATTTCGCGCTGCAAGCCGTCGGCCTCGATCCGGACGCCGAAAGCGCACGGACGATCAAGCGGGTGCTGACCAGCGATCTCACCGATCCGGAAAGCTTCGTCTACACGCTGAAGGACGAGCGTTACCTGAAGCTCGCCCAGCTGTTCAACTTTACGACATCGGGCGACATCGGCGTTCCGGCATTGGCGCAGTCGGAGACGCTGATTCAGGAGACCGCCAAGACCTACATCGTCAACAAGTCCCGTTTTGGCTCGGAGGAGGACAAGACCAAGGCCAAAGCGGATGCCGAATATTACACGGCCGAGGTCGCCAAACTCTCGTCTCTCGACGAATTTCTGGCCGATTCCCGCCTGGTCGATTTCGCTCTCGCGGCAAACGGCATCGATCCCGAGAATGTCACCGTCGATTTCCTTCGCGACATCTTCACCTCCGATCTGGACGATCCCAAGAGCTTCATCAATCAGCAGCAGAACTCCGGGGCCTATATCGCCCTGGTCACCTCGTTCAATTTCGACCGCGGCGGCAACGTGCTGCGCGAGGACAAGAGCGTCATCGTCACGCGGCAGGGGCTTTACGAGACCCTCGACCGGTATCTGCACCAGACGCTGGAAGAACAGGCCGGCGAGGACAATGCAGGTGTCCGCCTGGCACTCTATTTCGAGCGCCAGGCAGGCTCGCTCGTCGACGCTTACGATCTCCTGGCCGATGATGCGCTCGCCGAAGTGTTCCGCACGATCTTCAGCCTGCCCGACGAATTCAGTTCCATGGACATCGACCAGCAGGCAAAGATCGTCGAGAAGAACCTCGAGCTCGAGAAGCTGAGCGATCCGGCCGAGCTGAAGAAGCTCCTCGCGCGCTTCACCGTGCTCTACGATCTGGAGAACAACATGGAAGTCGATCCGGCCGTGGTGGTGCTCTCGGGCAGCGGCAGCAATATAGGCATCAGCGCCGATACGCTCTTCCAACTGTCGCAGCTCAGGAAGGGTGGGTAGGGCTTAACGGCGGCCGGACCGGCACGCGTCGTTACTCGCCTCAATCCTCGCGCAGCACCTTATCGGGGTTCATGATCCCCGCCGGGTCGAAAGCGTGCTTGATCCGCCGCATGAGCTCGATCTCAATCGGCGAGCGGATCGCCGCGAGTTCGTCGCGTTTCAACTGGCCGATGCCATGCTCGGCAGATATCGAGCCCTCATGCTTGAGCACGACGGCGTGAACGATCGCATTGATCTCGCGCCACCGGTCGAGAAAGCCCTGCTTGTCCGCGCCGACGGGCTGGGAGATGTTGTAGTGGATATTGCCGTCGCCCATATGGCCGAAGGCGCAGATGCGTGCGCCGGGAATGGCCTTGGAGACCAGCGCATCCGCTTCCGTCATGAAGGCCGGAATGCTCGATACCGGGACCGAAACGTCATGCTTGATCGAGCCGCCTTCGGGCATTTGTGCCGGCGACATGCTTTCGCGCATGTGCCAGAGGGCTCTGCGCTGCGCTTCGTTCTGGGCAATGACGGCGTTCTCGACGAGACCGTCGGAGATGACCGCTTCGAGAAGGTCTTGCACCATCCGCTCCGCGCTTTCGGCGGTATCCGAGGTGGAGATATCGATCAACGCGTACCACGGATGCGTCGTTTCCATCGGATCTCGAACGCCGGCGATGTGCCGGGTGGTGAACTCGATGCCGAGCCGCGGCATCAGTTCGAAGCCCGTCAGGGCCGGCCCGCAGAGGCTCGATGCCCGATCGAAAAGCGCCAGTGCGTCCTCGACGCTTCTGAGGCCGGCAAAAGCCACCTGGTGGCCCCGCGGTTTCGGGAAGAGCTTCAAAACGGCGCCGGTTATGACGCCGAGCGTTCCCTCGGCACCGATGAAAAGATCGCGCAGATCGTAGCCCGTATTGTCCTTCTTGAGGCGTCTGAGCCCGTTCCAGATCTCCCCGGTCGGAAGCACGACCTCCAGCCCCAGGCAAAGCTGGCGCATATTGCCATAGACAAGCACGGCAGTGCCGCCGGCATTGGTCGAAAGATTGCCGCCGATCCTGGCAGAGCCTTCCGAGCCGAGTGACAGGGGAAAAAGCCGGTCGACGTCATCGGCGGCCTTCTGGATATCCGCCAGAATACAACCGGCATCGGCCACGATCACGTTGCCGACCGGGTCGATGTCGCGGATGCGGTTCAGCCGCTCGAGGGAAAGGACCACGTCGGCTCTGCCCTCGCGCGGAATCTGGCCGGCCACATGTCCGGTATTGCCGCCCTGCGGCACGACTGCCGTTCGGGTCTGGCTCGCAAGCCGCATGACCAGCGAAACTTCCTCGACGGAGCCGGGCCTGAGCACGAGCGGCGTCGTGCCGTGATAGAGCCCGCGGGACTCGACCAGGTAGGGGGCCGTGTCGGCGGGTGCGGTGAGGGCATTGCCGGGCCCGACGATGTCGACGAAGGAGGCGATGAGTTCGGGAGATGGAAGTATGGTGGTCATGGCCCTGCCTCGGATCACGTGGTTGCTTCAAGCGTGCCGGTGGCCATCAGCCCCGCGGCGCGGCCGCGCGCTGCAGCCGGTCGATGATCGCTTCGCCGAGCCCCACGCTCGGGATCGGGCCGAAAGCGATGGTCGCGGCGCCGCTGGCATCCGCCTTTTTCATATAATCGAAAAGATTGGCCGCGGCTTCCCGCAGGCTGCCGCCCGGACTGAGATCCAGGACGATTGCGGCATCGCCTTCACCGGGAAGTGCCTTTCCGCCGAAGCGGATGAGGGCCTCTCCTTTCCGGACCTCATCGGCATCGAGGCGCACAGCGGCACCGGGAGCATAATGCGAGGCGAGCATGCCGGGCGCCTCGATGACAGCGCCGGCGGTCTCCGGGCGCTCGATGGCAAGACCGGTCAAAGCTTCGATCTCTGCCGCGTCGAGCCCCCCGGGCCTCAGCAGCCGCAGCTTTCCGTTCTCGACCTTGACGATGGTCGATTCAACGCCGATCGCGGCCGGGCCTGCGTCGAGGATGAGCTTCAGCCTGGAGCCGAGATCCGCCTGCACATGGGCCGCACTGGTGGGACTGATCTTGCCCGAGGTGTTGGCGCTCGGCGCCGCCAAAGGCCGCCCGAATCGGGCGATCACCCGACGCGAGAACCCGTCGGGCATCCGAATTCCGAGCGTATCGAGACCGGCGGATGCGAGCGTGTGTACGGTGCTTTCCCGCCGCTGCGGCAGGATCAGCGTGAGGGGGCCAGGCCAAAAAGCCTCGGCCAAACGTCTCGAAACCGGATCGAAGGTCACATGCGCCTCCGCCATCGCCAGATCGGAGACGTGACAGATCAGCGGATTGAACCGCGGCCGCCCCTTCATCTCGTAAATGCGGCTGATCGCATCGGGGGTCGTGGCATCGGCGGCAAGGCCGTATACGGTCTCCGTGGGGATCGCCACGGGTTCCCTGTCCGAAAGAACTGCGCAAGCCGTCTCGATTGCCCGCTCCGGTTCGATGCGCGTGTCGATGATCTCGGCCATGGCGTTCTGATCCTTTCCGTCGCTTCCTTAACGGAGCGATTGCAAAAACAGAACGATTTTCTTGGTCAAAGGCTGCGAATGATCCGCCGCAAGGCTTCGTCGCGTGCGCCGAGCATCAGCACGTTCTTCAGCGCCACCTTCGGATCCTGCGTCCGGAAAATCAGGCCGTTGCCGCGCACGTTGCGGTTGACGACGATCCGCTCTTCGCCGGCATCGGGCTCGATCGCGACGGCGAAATACATGCGCGAATAGCCCGGCTGGATCCGGTCGAAGAAATGGGTCTCGTTCCCGAGGTCGCAGAAGAAGTTCGCGAGATAAAAGGACCAGGTGATCTCATGTCCCTTGGCGAGGCAGGTTTTCGCGGCGGTCACGTGGCAGTAGCCGAGATGCGGACTGTTGGCGAGCGTGCGATGGAAGACCATCTTCGGGAACTGCATCGAGGCATGAAACCCGTTGATTCGGCTGTGGGTCGTCTCGCCCGCCGTCGTCAGCTTCCGCGCCGTTCGCTGCGCAACCTCGGCATAACTGAGATACTGACGCTCGTTCGCCATCCACCGGCGTCTGTCGATCCGGCCGGTCCGCAGGAACTCGGTGTGAGCCTTGGCTTTCGCCGGTGCGGCCGCCTTGTCGGCAGCGTCGTAATATCGGAGTTTTGCCATGGGCGTCGTCGCGCCATCCTGTCCGAAAGCGGGTTGATGGTAGCGAACGTAAATCATCACAGTTAACGAATTGGTTCGTTTGCGGCCGTGCGGGCATCGATCAGACCTGGTGTCGGTGGGCCGTGTCGTAAAATGGCCAGTCGCCTTCGCGCCATGAACGGCGCTGCCGAAAAATCCGCCGGCTGCGCGGAGATTCACCTACTTCCTTGTTTGTTATGGATAATATCCGTCTGCCAATCGAGCCGATTGCGCCGCGAATGGCTGTCGTCTTTCTGGAATCGGATGTCGTCTATTGGCAGTTGCCGGACCGGCCCTCAGGCTTAGATGAGGACACTCAAGGTGCTGCCTCGAAGGGAAGGCGGAGAATTGGGAAGCCGGTCAAATCCCGGCGCTGCCCCCGCAACGGTGGTGGAGCGAACAGCCACGGCAGAAGGCCACTGGACACAGCGTCCGGGAAGGCGCCGGGCAGGTCCCTTGCGGACAGCTCCAGAGCCCGGAAACCAGCCTTGAAGCAGAAACAGACCGTAGCTGGTTGCGGCGGGCAGCCGGATCGGAGCCAATTGCGTTGCGGGTCCATGCGGCCGGCGCGGGTTCCAGTCCTGCCTCTCCGAAACGGCGGAAAACGAGGATAAGGGCATGGAAATTCAGACCGAAATGCTGCGCAAGCTGAAGACCCGTCGCGAAGGCTACAGCCTCGACCGCGCCTTCTACGTCGATCCTGATTATTATCGCCAGGACCTGGAGCAGATCTGGTACAAGGATTGGCTGTTCATCGGCCATGATTGTGAAGTCCCGCGGCCGGGGAACTATTTCACGGTGCAGGTCGGCGATTACCCGGTCGTTATCGTTCGAGACAGACAGGGCGCGGTCCGGGCACTGCACAATTCGTGCCGCCATCGCGGCTCGCGCGTCTGCACGCAGCAAAAAGGCTCATCCGCCAAACTCGTCTGTCCCTACCACCAGTGGACCTACGAGCTCGACGGCCGCCTGCTCTTCGCGCGGCAGATGCCCGAGGGGTTCGACCCGGCCGAGCACAGTCTTAAGCCGATCCACTGCGAAACCGTCGGCGGTTACATCTTCATCAGCCTTGCCGAACAACCAATGGACTTCCGGCCGTTCCGCGAGACGGTCGCGGGCTATCTCGCGCCGCACCGCCTCGGGGAAACGAAGGTCGCCTTCGAGAGCACGATCGTCGAGAAGGGCAATTGGAAGCTGGTCTGGGAGAACAATCGCGAGTGCTACCACTGCGCCGCCAATCATCCGGAACTCTGCCGTACCTATCCCGAAGCGCCGACCGTCACCGGTGTCCAGGGGGCGATGAACGACCCGGAAATCGGCGCCCATTGGCAGAAATGCGAGGCGGCGGGCCTTCCGAGCGCTTTCAGGATCGCGCCCACCGGCCAGTTCCGCATGACGAGAATGCCCCTGATCAACGGCGCCGAGAGCTATACGATGTCCGGACAGAAGGCCGTACGCAGGCAGCTCTCCGCCGGGCTCGACGCCGATGGCATCGGCACGCTGCTCCTCTTCCATTATCCGACGACGTGGAACCACATTCTGGGCGATCATGCGATCACCTTCCGCGTTCTGCCGCTCGGGCCGGAACTGACGCAGGTTACGACCAAATGGCTGGTCAACAAGGATGCGGTGGAGGGCGTCGACTATACGATAGACGAGCTGACGCACGTCTGGACGGAGACCAACGACCAGGACCGGCAGATCGTCGAGGAAAACGCGTTCGGGATCCGCTCGCCGGCCTATGAGCCGGGTCCATATTCGGCCGAACACGAGGGAGGCGTCATGCAGTTCGTCGAGTGGTATTCGAGCTTCATGCTGGACCGCCTTCAGGGCGGGGCCGCGCACCTCTCGCGGGTGGCATGACCATGGAAATGCCTCGCTCCTTTCACCATTTCGACGAGCTCGATCCCTGGAGAGACCGTCAGCACATGCTGGAGTGCACGTCGGCCGTAGCCGAGGCCGCCGACGTGATGACTTTCACCTTCCGCTCCGACAAGCCGGCCTGGTTCCGCTACCTGCCCGGGCAGTTCGTGACCCTCGAACTGCCCGTCTCGGCCGAGTCGGTGATGCGCACCTATACGCTGTCATCCTCGCCCTCGCGCCCGCTTTCGGTCGCGGTCACGGTCAAGGCGCAGCCGGGAAGCATCGGCACACGCTGGATGTTCGACAATCTGAAACCGGGCATGATGCTCAAGGCGTTCGGGCCGCTCGGCGATTTCAGCTTCGTCCGTCATCCCGGTGAAAAGTATCTCTTCATTTCGGCGGGGTCGGGCGTCACGCCGATGATGTCGATGACGCGCTGGATGGCCGACTGCGCACCGGAAACGGATGTCACCTTCATTTCCTGCGCCCGCCGCCCGGACGATCTCCTCTTCAGAACGGAGCTCGAAGTTCTCGCGCGTCAAATGCCGCGGCTCAATCTCGGCTTCCTCGTGGAGGGGCATGAGGCGCGGCATGGCTGGCATGGTCTGCGCGGGCGCATCGACGCGGCGAAGCTGCCGATGCTCGCACCGGATTTCATGGAAAGAACCGTTTTCTGCTGCGGGCCCGAGCCGTTCATGGGCAATGTTAGGACGATGCTGGAATCGGCGGGCTTCGACATGGCCGGCTATCACCAGGAGAGCTTCCAGCCCGCCGCGGCGCCGGCGGCCGAGGAGCTTGCAATTCGGGCGGGGCCGGCGGCCGATGCCGGGGCCGGTGCGGCGCGGGTGACCTTTACCATGAGCGGCAAGGAGGCGACCGCCGTTCCCGGCCAAACGATTCTGCAGACGGCCCGGGCCAACGGCGTCAGGATCGGGGCCGCCTGCGAGGGCGGCATCTGCGGAACGTGCCGGGTGATGAAGATCGCCGGCGATGTCGAGATGAACCACAATGGCGGCATTCTCGACGATGAGATCGAGGAGGGCTACATCCTCGCCTGCTGTTCGCGGCCGACAAGCGACGTCCAGATCGAGGCCTGAGTTACCGCCGCTCGGATTGGTAGGGCAGGCGTGCCTCGGCGGCCCTGACGGCGATGGAGCCGGTAACCGTCTCGTCGGCGCCCGCCCCTGATCCGCTCTCCGCCTCGGCGCGGCTTATCACGAGCGGCCGCGAAAGAGCGGCCGTTGCACTTGCATTCAACGCCGGGATCGTGCCGACGGTGGCCGAGGCGATAACGGTGAGCACTGGCGGCTTCTCCGGAAGAAGCGCGCCATGGGGCCAGACTCTCTTCAGTGCCGATGCACTCATCGCTGCGACATTCACGTCTATATCGTCGAGGGTGCCGGGCACCCGATAGGGGCAACGCTTCTTTCCGCAATTATGCGCCGACGAGAATTGCCAGAGCGCGTAGCGGTCCCAGTTTCCCATCGGAAAGACTTTGCGGATATCGGGCTTATAGCGCGCATACCAGAGCGGAAGACGCGCTAGAAGCCGATGCTTGAAGCGGTTGGCGGCAATGTGTTTCGCGGTTGCGTGGTTGGTATAGAGGACGGGATAGCGCCCCGTCCGGGCCTTCACATGGCCGGCGAAGATTGCTGCGTCTTCGAGCGACATGTATTTTTCCGGATCGATCCCTTCGATATCGAGCACCATCAGCTCGTCGTCGCGCGGATCGGCATAGTCGATGAAGTGGTTCGCCTGATCGACGGGGTTGCCGGGCCTCGCCAGATGATAGGCGCCCCAGAGCAGGCCATGCGAGCGCGCGATCATCCGGCGCGTCTGATAGAGTTCCCGGCTGACCGCATATTTGCGCCACATCGTCTTGCAGTGTGCAACCGTATCGCCGCCGTGGTCACCGGTACAGGTGTAGCTTTCCGGCAGGCCGTCGGAAGCCTTCGCGATGAAGCCCGCTATCCGCTTGTCCTTCAGCATGGCTTCCCAGTCGATGCTGTTCAGCTCGTAAGCGTCGACGATGAGGGCGTTCCGCCGCTCTTTCCACGGCTCCACTTCGCTCGCGCGTGCGTTCGCCGCCGCGAAGGTCAGGCCCATGAGGACCGCCAGGCGCAAGATCATCCCTATGATCGAGATTCCCCGCTTTTCCATTCTCTGAGATTGCCGACTTAGAGTTAAGAGGTCGTAAATCTCAGCCCCGGCCTCAATCTGCGCGAGGCGGACGCTTCTGTACACCGACCTCAAGAGGCAAAGTCGACGGCCCGATTCCGCCCAGGATTGTATCGACGGCGAGATTTTTCCTTTGCTGCATCCGCGCGCGATGGTTGCTTCCGGCGACTTCTGCCCTAGTCTCGGTATATCGCCCTTGCAAGGGCCGGTTGTACATGAAATCGAAGGCAGGAGGAAATGATGTCACTGAAATGGCTTTCGGGCGCGCTTGCAGCGATGACGCTGGCGGCATCGGCGGTGCCGTCTCAGGCTTTCACGCCTCTACCCCCGCGGGTTGCCGTCGAGAGCGCCGTCACGGACGTTCAGTACGCGCCGCGGCGCGGTTATTATCGGTATGGCGACTTCTATTACTATAACGGCTATCGTGGGTACCGCTATCAGCGACCCGGCTATCGCTATTACCGCGGTTGGTGGTACCCGGGGGCTGCCTTCCGACCCGGCATCGTGATCGAGCGCCGTCCCGCCGTTCGCCCGCCGGTGCGCTACGGCAGCCGGCATATCCAATGGTGCTATGATCGCTACCGCTCTTACAGGGCTTACGACAACAGCTATCAGCCCTAT
This sequence comes from Sinorhizobium sp. P24N7, assembly GCF_042436655.1. Classification (NCBI taxonomy): domain Bacteria; kingdom Pseudomonadati; phylum Pseudomonadota; class Alphaproteobacteria; order Hyphomicrobiales; family Rhizobiaceae; genus Sinorhizobium; species Sinorhizobium sp. P24N7. The sequence goes on from NZ_JBHMIW010000007.1 coordinate 206,727, forward strand.
AACGGGCCCCGCCGGCAGTGCTATTCTCCCTATAGCTGATCGGTCCGCTTCGCTCAAATAATGCCGATGCGCTTGAGCACGAGCCAGGCAACGCCCATCGACGAGGCAATGAACATTCCCGCAAAAACGGTGCCGCTGCCCTCGGAGAAGGGTAGCGCCCCCGTGTTCATGCCGAAAAAGCCGGTCACCAGCGTCGGCGGCAGAAGGAAGGCTGTCATCAGCGAGAGGATATAGAGATGGCGGTTCGTTTCCGAGGAAATCTTGCTGTCGATTTCCTCGTGCAGCAGCCGTGCGCGTTCCTGAAGAGCGAACACATCGCGGTCGACGGATTCCAGCCGATCGGAGAGCCTCTCGGTCACGTCGATGAAGCCCGGCGGCACCTCGTCCTCTTCCAGTGCCCCGGCCCGGCGCAGCAGGGCGAGCACGGTCCTTAAGTGCCGGTGCAGCCGCACGACGGTCCGTCGCAAGGGCGCCAGCCCCGGCTGTTTCCTGTGTCCCGCCTCGCCATAGACATGGTCCTCGATGATGTTCAATTCCTCCGTCAATTCGAGCACCAGCGTGATCAGGGTGCGCTGGAACTCGACGACGAGCATTTCGAAGAGATCGATCGGGCGGCTGCATTTGGAGCTCTTTTCCACGGCCGCCTTCACCCGGTCGATGCTCCTTAGCGGATGCAGGCGCGTGGTGATGATCATCCGGTCGCTGACGGCGAAATGAAGCCAGCCGATCGTCTGCGTCACCGCGTCGAATGTCCGCTCGAAATCGACCAGCGTGCCGTGCACGACGTCATCCGCGACCGTGATCGCCGCCTGCGTGTCGTGGCTCGTAAGGGTCGCGATTGCCTCCTGCGGAAGATTGCCGATGCGCTCGATCAGCGCCGGTGTGCGCGCGTCGCTGAGCGCGAGGTGCAACCAGACCCAGTCTTCACCTGCTTTAAGGCTTTCAACGGGCGAATCGGCAGCTATGCGCTGACACCGGCTTTCGCCCGGTGCGAACCGGTAGGCCCAGACGAGGCCCGGTATTTCGGGTGAAATCAGGTTCATCGGAGTGCCTCGGCCGGATCGGTTAAGTCGGCTTCTATTCGCGGCCCATGACAGTTTTGTTACAGTTTCCCTGGCCGTAACCGCCAGCCGCCCGTGGCGAGTTGACGTTGACGTTCACGTAAAAATGACTAGTCTGCTGCGCATCTAATAGGCGCCGGCTGCGGACGGCGGCGGATGCAGGGAGGAGCACCATGTACAAGGCACCGGTCGACGAGATCGCATTCACCCTGAAACACGTCGCCGGCCTGTCCGAGGTGCTCGACGCCGGGACGTTCGGCGAACTCGGCGACGACCTTGTGGACGCGATCCTCGGCGAGGCCGGGCGCTTCGCCTCGGAAGAGGTGGCGCCGCTCGGCGAGGCGGGCGACCGGCAGGGATCGCGGCTCGTCGATGGCGCCGTCAAGACGCCGGAGGGCTGGCGGGAGCTTTACCGCAACTGGATCGCCGGCGGCTGGAACGGCCTGACGGCTCCGGAAGCTTTCGGCGGGCAGAACCTGCCGCACATGTTGCACGTCGCCGCCATGGAAATGTGGAACAGCGGCTCGATGGCCTTCGCCCTTGCGCCGACGCTTACCATGGGCGCCATCGAAGCGCTCGAGAAGCACGGCACCGACGCTCTGAAGGCGACCTTCCTGCCGAAGATGGTCTCGGGCGAATGGATGGGGACCATGAACCTGACCGAGCCGCATGCCGGCTCGGACCTCGGCGTGCTGAAGACCCGCGCGGAGCGCCGCGACGACGGTACCTATCGCATCCTGGGGCAGAAGATCTTCATCACCTGGGGCGAGCACGATTTCACCGACAATATCGTCCATCTGGTACTCGCGCGGCTGCCCGATGCGCCATCCGGAACGAAGGGCATTTCGCTGTTTCTCGTGCCGAAGTTCCTCGTCAACGAGGACGGTACGCTTGGCGAGCGCAACGACGTTTTCTGCCACTCGCTGGAGCACAAGCTCGGCATCCACGGATCGCCGACCTGCACCATGATCTACGGCGACGGGAAATTCGGCCGCGAGAAGGGGGCGATCGGCTATCTGATTGGTGATGAAAACCGCGGTCTCGCCTGCATGTTCACGATGATGAACAATGCGCGGCTCGCGGTCGGGATGCAGGGCGTCGCCATCGCGGAGGCCGCCACCCAGCAAGCGATCGCCTACGCCAAGGAGCGCACGCAGGGCCGCGCGCCGGGGTGGAGCGGCGACGGCATGAGTCCGATCATCGAGCATCCGGATATCGCCCGCACGCTGCTGACGATGAAAGCGCTGACGCAGGGATCGCGCGCCATCGCCTATGCCTGCGCCCACGCCGTCGACATGGCGCATGCCGCGCAAGGGGAGGGAGCCCGCCACTGGCAGGAGCGTTCGAGCCTGCTGACGCCGATCGCCAAGTCCTTCGCCACCGACGCCGGCGTCGACGTCGCCTCGATGGGCATTCAGGTCCATGGCGGCATGGGCTTCATCGAGGAGACCGGGGCCGCGCGCTATCTCCGCGACGCCCGAATCGCGCCGATCTACGAAGGCACCAACGGCATTCAGGCGATCGACCTCGTCACCCGCAAGCTGACGCTCTCCGATGGCGCACAGGTGCGCGGCTTCATCGCCGAACTCCGAGAGGTCGCCGCTGCCGCTGCCGCGTCGAACAGGGAAGGTTTCGGCGAGACGGCCGCACGGCTCGATGCGGCAATTGCGGATCTCGAAGGGGCGACCGACTGGCTGCTTTCGAGGCTTCGCGACGGAAAGCTTGCCGAGGCGCTCGCCGGCGCGACCGCCTATCAGCGCCTGTTCGGCCTCGTGCTGACCGGAGTCTATCTCGCCAAAGGCGGTCTTGCCGAAGCCGGTGACGGGCGGCAGAACCGGCGCGTTGCGCTTTGCCGCTTCGCAGCGGAAAATCTGCTCTCGGAGACGAGCGCGCTCAAGGACCGTGTCGTCAACGGGGCGGAAAGTCTCGCCGCAGCCCGTTCCATACTCGACTGAGGGAAACCCATGACCGACCACGTGCTCGTCGAACGGCCGGAAGCCTATCCCGGCGTTCAGCTTATCCGGTTCAATCGGCCGGAGAAGAAGAACGCCATCACGCGCCAGATGTACGCCAGGATGACGGAGGCGATGACCGCTGCCGGAACGGATCCCGCCATCCGCGCGATGGCATTCCTCGGAACGGAAGGGTGCTTCTCGGCCGGCAACGACATGGCCGACTTCCTCGCCTTCGCCATGGGGGGCAGCATGGGGGACGAGGTTTTGGACTTCCTGCGGGCGCTTGCCGGCGCGACGAAACCGATCGTTTCCGGCGTAGACGGACTGGCCATCGGCATCGGCACGACGATCCACCTCCATTGCGACCTGACGGTCGCCTCGGCCCGCTCGGTGTTCAAGACCCCGTTCGTCGATCTGGCGCTCGTTCCGGAAGCGGCCTCGAGCCTGAGCGCTCCGCGCATCATGGGCCATCAGCGCGCCTTTGCCCTGCTTGCTGCCGGCGAGCCGCTCGACGCGGCCGGTGCGCGCGAGGCGGGGCTTATCTGGAAGATCGTGGAAGAGACCGCCGTCGAGGAGGAAACGCTATCAGCTGCAGCGCGCCTGGCAAAAAAACCGCCGGAAGCGCTGCGCATCGCCCGCGACCTCATTCGCGGCGATCGCAGCGATGTGCTTGCCCGGATCGAGGAGGAGGCGAAGCATTTTGCCGCGCAATTGAAAAGCGCCGAGGCGCGCGCCGCGTTCGAGGCCTTCATGCGCCGGTAGGCGGCAATTCGCCAGGTCGCTTCCAGCCATCGCGACTTTGCATGGATCAATTTTAATCGCTTCTTAAATAGCTCCCGCTAGCGTCCAGCCGCAGTAGGTCTCCCTCGGCGCCGCAGGAATTGTGCGGCACGCGAGACCCCCGGCCGCATGAAGCATTGCCGGCTCCGCCTTTGCGGCATGTCCCATCGTTTTCCCGCCGTCCTTCAAGTCGCTCAGCGGCCGATCCGTCGCGGCCGGGAAGATCATCGCGAGCTCATCCCGGCGGCGTTGCCGCCTCTTTCAGGGAGCCCCCACCTTGTCCAAACGATCGAATCTCATGACGCGCATTCTCGTTGCCGCGTCCTGCGTCGTCGTCGGCGCCTTTGCAGGCTTTTCCGTCTATATCGACAGTCTCCAGCGCGCCACGACCACGAAAGCAGTGGAGGAGGATATCGCTTCCTCCGGAAATCAGGCGGCGCAGAGCGTCGCCAACTGGCTGAACGGCCGTGTGACGCTGACCGCGATGGCGGCGGACGCTGCCGGCCGGGTGGCTGACGAAGCGGCCATTCAGGGCGTCCTGAAGAACGACGTGCTGACCGGCGAATTCATCTCCACCTATGTCGGCGACGAGAGCGGCCGGTTCATGATCTGGCCGGATTCGAAAATGCCCGACGGCTACGATCCGCGCCAGCGCCCCTGGTATCAGCAGGCGGTGAAAGCCGATGCACGCGTCCTTACCGAACCCTATGTCGACGCGTCGAGCGGCGACCTGATCATCAGCGCCGCTGTGCCGGTGAAGCACGAAGGCAAGCTTTACGGTGTGACCGGCAGCGATTTCTCGCTGAAGGCCCTCGTTTCCATGGTCAACGGCATCGATGTCGGCGGCGAAGGCTTTGCGTTCCTTGCCAACAAGGATGGCCAGATACTGGTTCATCCGAATGCCAAGCTCGTGACGAAGACGCTCGCCGACGCCTTCCCGGCGGATACGCCGGCGATCGGCACCGGGATCATGCACACCGAGCTCGACGGCAAGCCGATGCTCGTGAGCTTCGTGCCGGTGAAGGGGCTCCCGTCGGTCGAATGGTATGTCGGCTTCGCGCTCGATGCGGATGTCGCCTATTCGGCGATCAGCCAGTTCCGCGTCGCCGCGACGATCGCCACGATCCTGGCGGTCGGCGCCATGATCGCCTTCCTCGCCACACTTCTGAGCCGCCTCGTCATCCGTCCGGTAACCGACATGACCGGCGCCATGGAGAAGCTCGCAGCCGGCAGTCTCGACGTTACGATTCCGGGTGAGGAGCGGCGCGACCAGATCGGGTCGATGGCGGCGGCCGTCGCCGTTTTCCGCGCCAATGCGGTCGAACGGAAGCGCCTGGAAGACGAGGCCGATTCCAACCGGTCGCTTTCGGAGCGCGAGCGCCTCGAGCGCGAAGCGCAGAAGACCCGCGATGCCGCCGAGGTTCAGCATGCGGTCGATGCGTTGGCAACGGGTCTCGGACGGCTGGCCGACGGCGATCTCGCCTATCGGATCGGCAGTCCCTTTGCCGATCGCCTGGATCGCCTCCGGGAAGACTTCAACAATTCGGTCGCCAAGCTGCACGACGCGCTTTGCGCCGTCGGGGCGAATGCCCGCGCGATCGACGCGGGTGCGAGCGAAATCCGTTCGGCCGCCGACGACCTCGCACGCCGCACCGAACAGCAGGCGGCATCCGTCGAAGAAACGGCCGCTGCGCTCGAGGAGATCACCACGACCGTCCGCGATTCCGCCCACCGGGCCGAGGAAGTCGGTGCGCTGGTCGCCCGTACCCGTGCCGGTGCGGAAAAGTCCGGAGAAGTGGTGCAGAATGCGGTCGAGGCCATGCATGCCATCGAGAAATCATCAGGAGAAATCTCGAACATTATCGGCGTCATCGACGACATCGCCTTCCAGACCAATCTCCTGGCGCTGAATGCCGGCGTCGAAGCGGCACGGGCCGGCGAGGCGGGCAAGGGTTTCGCGGTCGTCGCCCAGGAGGTGCGCGAGCTCGCTCAACGCTCGGCCAATGCCGCCAAGGAAATCAAGGCGCTGATCACGACCTCCGGCGAGCAGGTGCATTCGGGCGTGACGCTGGTCGGCGATACCGGACGGGCGCTGCAGGCGATCGTCGCCGAGGTGCAGGAGATCAACAAGCATGTAAGCGCAATCGTGACCGCGACGCGCGAGCAGTCGACCGGTCTCCAGGAGATCAACACGGCCGTCAACACGATGGACCAGGGCACGCAGCAGAACGCCGCGATGGTCGAGCAGCAGACGGCCGCCAGTCACGGTCTCGCATCCGAGGCAGCGGCGCTCAACGCGCTGCTCTCCCAGTTCATACTGGGCGAGACGCAAGCGGCCTCTTACCAGGCCGCGAGCCGCCGCCGCGCGGCCTGACGGCAATCCCGGGGACTGTGCAGCGGTTTCCGTCTGGAATAGCTTGAACAAACAAGGCCCGGTTCGTCGCCGGGCCTTTTTCATTTTTCGAGCGTCGCTACCGTTTCCACATGCGCCGACCAGAGGAACTGGTCGATCGGCGTCACCCCGGTAATGCGATAACCGGCTGCGGTCAGTATCGAAAGGTCCCTCGCCAGGCTCACCGGATTACAGGAGACGGCGGCGACCTTCTTCACGCCGGATCGGGCAAGCTCGTGACATTGCGTTTCGGCGCCGGCGCGGGGCGGGTCGAAGACCACGGCGTCGAAGGCTTTCAATTCCTGCGCCATCATCGGCCGGCGGAAAAGATCGCGCTTCTCGGCGGTCACCGGCTTCAGCCCCTGGGTGTTGCGTGCGGCGAAATCCAGCGCCTTCACGGCCCTGTCGTCGCCTTCGACCGCGTGAACGCGTGCCGTTCGTGCAATCCTCAGCGCAAAAGTGCCGATGCCGGCGAAGAGATCGGCAACGCGCTTCGCCTTGCCGACGTGAGCCAGCACCAGCTTCGCCATCGCGTCTTCGGCAGGCCGTGTCGCCTGAGTGAAGGCGCCGGGCGGCGGCAAAACCGTCACACCGCCGAAATCGATCGCGGGCTTGATCGGCTCGACGACGATCTCGCCATTCAAGCTGACGCGCGCGATGCCTCGCTCGCCAAGAACGGCATCGACGGTAGAGCGCCGCTGCGGATCGCTGAGTTTCACCCCCTCGAAGGCGAGATCGAGGCCCGTATCGGTTTCGAGCACGGTAATACGGAATGGTTCGGCGCTCGACGCCATGGCCGCGGCGATTTTGCGGATGGTCGCCAGCCGCGAGACGATGCCGGGGCTGGTGATCGGACATTCGCCGATCGAAACGATATGATGGCTCTGCATCTGGTTATAGCCGAGCAGCAGTTCCTTTTCCGTCCGCCGAGCGGTGAAAACGGCACGGCGGCGATCGCCGGGCCGCGCGATGATCAGCGGGGCGACCTCCGGCGTCAGTCCCTTCGACCTCAAGGCGTCGATGACGAGATTGCGCTTGAAGGCGTGGTAGAGCGCGTCGGATGCGTGCTGCAGCGTGCAGCCGCCGCACGTCCCGTTGACACCGTCCGGCCCGAAATGCCGGCATGGCGGCTCGACCCGCTCCGGGGAGGCCTCCTTCAGCGATATCAGCGTGCCGCTCGCCTTGTTGACCGCGAGCGAGACGGTCTCGCCGGGGAGCGTGAACGGTGCAAAGACGAGACCGGCTTCTGTCCGAGCGACGCCGTCGCCTTGGGCGCCGAGACGATCGATGGTCACGATCCTGGTGCTCATGGCTTGCGCCCCGCCAGAAGAAATTCGCTGTTGCCGTCACCGCCGGCAATGGGCGAGGGGATCAGGCCGAGGCTTCGCCAGCCCATGTCTTCGACGAGCCACCGCTCGAGTTCGGCTGCCACCGCCGGAGCGCTCTCCGGATCCTTCAGCAGCCCGGCCTTGCTGATCGCATCGCGGCCGGCCTCGAACTGCGGCTTGACGAGCAGGATGCAGCAGGCGCCCGGTTCCGCCAGGCCGAGGGCCGGCGGCAGCGCCAGCTTCAGCGAGATGAAGGAGACATCCGAGACGATGAAAGTGATGGCGCGCTCACCGACGTCGCCGCGGGTCATGGACCGGGCATTCAGGCCTTCGATGTTCGTCACGCGCGGGTCTTCGGCGACGCGCGGATGTATCTGACCGTGGCCGACATCGACGGCGACCACATGCGCGGCGCCGCGCTTCAGCAGCACCTCGGTAAAGCCGCCGGTCGAGGCCCCGACGTCGAGACAGGTCTGCTCCGATGGATCGAGGCCGAAGTGATCGAGCGCCGCCACGAGTTTCAGTGCCGCACGCGAAACATAATCCTGCGCCGGATCGTCAATGGTGAGCGTAACGCTTTGCGCGAAGGTCGAGGCCGGCTTGGTCACGGTGCGGCCGTCGACCTTCACGGTTCCCCGCTGGATCGCGTCGCGTGCGCGTGCGCGGCTGGCCACCAAGCCCCTGTTCAGGAGCAATTGATCGAGGCGGATCGTCATCTGTGTATCTTGGGACATGGGTCGTCATCGCGCGTCCCGCCGCGCAATGCAAGTGAACTCTTGGACGGCTCAGCCGGCGGCGCCGAGGCCGACGCCGTGCTTCTGGCCGAGCGCCTTGAAGACGGTCGATACGATGCCGGCGCGGTCGAGGCCGGCACGGGCGTACATCGCTTCCGGTTTTGCCTGCTCCATCCAAATGTCGGGCATGACCATGGGGCGCACTTTGAGGCCGCCGTCGAGGAGGCCTTCTTCCGCAAGGAACTGCAGCACGTGGCTTGCGAAGCCGCCGACCGCCCCTTCCTCGATGGTGATCAGAACCTCGTGATGGCGGGCAAGCTGACGGATCAGATCATGATCGAGCGGCTTGGCGAAGCGGGCGTCGGCGACGGTCGTCGAGAGGCCGGCGGCATCCAGGTCTTCCGCCGCCAGCAGACAATCGGCGAGCCGTGTGCCGAAGGAAAGCAGCGCCACCTTGCTCCCCTGCTTGACGATCCGGCCCTTGCCGATCGCAAGAATTTCGCCGCGCTCCGGCAACTCGACGCCCACGCCTTCGCCGCGCGGATAGCGGAACGAAATCGGACCCTCGTCGAAGGCCGCGGCGGTGCGCACCATATGCTTCAGCTCCGCCTCGTCGGCCGCCGCCATGACGACGAAGCCCGGCAGTGTCGCCAGATAAGTCGTGTCGAAGGAGCCTGCATGGGTCGGCCCGTCGGCGCCGACGAAGCCGGCGCGGTCGATCGGAAAGCGGACCGGCAGACCCTGGATGGCCACGTCGTGGACAACCTGATCATAGGCGCGTTGCAGGAAGGTGGAATAAAGCGCCGCAAAGGGTTTGTACCCCTCCGCCGCAAGGCCGGCGGCGAAAGTCACGGCATGCTGCTCGGCTATGCCGACATCGAAGCAGCGCGAGGGATGCACCGAGGCGAACTTATCGAGGCCCGTCCCGGACGGCATGGCGGCAGTGATCGCAACGATCTTGTCGTCGAGGGTCGCCTCCTGCGTGAGCGCGTCCGCGAAGACGGAGGTGTAGGCGGGTGCGTTGGGCTTCGCTTTCGCCTGAGCCCCGGTAATCACGTCGAATTTGTTGACGCCGTGATACTTGTCGGCCGCGGCTTCCGCTGGCGGATAGCCCTTGCCCTTCTGCGTGACGACATGGATCAGGACCGGGCCTTTCGCATTGTCGCGAACGTTGCGCAGGACCGGAAGCAGGTGGTCGAAGGAGTGTCCGTCGATCGGACCGATATGGTAGAAGCCCATCTCCTCGAAGAGCGTGCCGCCGGTGACGTAGCCCCGGGCATGCTCCACCGCGCGGGTGATCGCCCGGTCGACGGTCTTGCCGAGATAGGCAGTGAGTTTCTTGCCGACCTCGCGAATGCCCATATAGGTCCGCCCGGAGGCGAGCCGCGCCAGATAGGCGCTCATCGCGCCCGTCGGTGGTGCGATCGACATGTCGTTGTCGTTGAGAATGACGATGAGGCGCGCATCGAGCGCGCCGGCATTATTAAGCGCTTCGAAGGCCATCCCGGCCGACATCGCGCCGTCGCCGATCACCGCGATCACATTGCGGCTCTTGCCGTCGAGTTCGGCGGCGACAGCCATGCCGAGACCGGCCGAGATCGAGGTGGAGGAGTGCGCTGCGCCGAAGGGGTCGTATTCGCTTTCCGCCCGCCGGGTGAAGCCCGAGAGCCCGTCTTCCTGGCGCAAGGTGCGGATGCGATCGCGCCGGCCGGTCAGGATCTTGTGCGGATAGCACTGGTGTCCGACATCGAAGATCAAGCGGTCATGCGGCGTGTCGAAGATCTTGTGGATGGCGATCGTCAGTTCGACGACGCCGAGGCCCGCGCCCAGATGCCCCCCGGTGCGCGACACGGCATCGACCATCTCGGCACGCAATTCGGCCGCCAGCTGCGGCAGGTCCCTGTCGTCGATCTTCTTCAGATCGTCGGGATATTCGACCTTATCGAGCAGGGGAGTTGCCGGCATCGGATTGGTTGGCAGTTGTGTCACGCTGCATGCCTCATGCGCGCCGGAGATAGGCGCGCGCATTGTTGTTGGGTCGTCGGAACGGCTCTTTCTTAGAGGTAATCGCCGTTGAATGCAAAATTAGGCTTTCCTGCGGCTTCAACCAAGAGCGGGATAAGGAAAACCTGCGCGGTTTTCCGTCGCATCGCGATCGAACCCCTGAAAACGACCTTAACGGAGATCAGCTTGCGGGCAAGGGTATGAACTCTTCTTCGTCTCCCGGCACGATATCGAAGCGTCCCGTGCGCCATTCTTCCTTTGCCATGTCGATCCGCTCCTTGGAGGAGGAAACGAAGTTCCACCAGATATGGCGCGGCGAGCCGAGCGCTGCCCCGCCGAAGAGCATCACGTGACAGCCTGCAGGCCCTGCGGTGATGGTGATTTCGTCGCCGGGACGAAAGACGAGGAGTTGATTGTCGTCGAAATGGTCGCCGGCGATGATCGCTTCGCCGGCAAGGATGTAGAGCGCGCGCTCTTCCCAGTTGGCCGCGAACGGCGCGCTCTTGCCGGGCTCGATCATGAGGTCGACATAGATCGTATCGGTAAAGGTGGAGACGGGCGAAGCCGCCCCTTCGAACTGACCGATGACGACGCGCGCGCGAACCCCGCCATCGGCAAGATGCGGCAGCATACGCTCCTCGGTATGCGCGAAGACCGGATCGATCTCCTCCATGGCGTCGGGCAGCGCCAGCCAGGTCTGCAGTCCTGAAAGAGAGCGTTCGTGCCCGCGCTGGTTTTCCGGCGAGCGCTCCGAATGCACGATGCCGCGCCCGGCGGTCATCAGGTTCACGTCGCCCGGGCGAATGACCATTTCGGTGCCGAGGCTGTCGCGGTGCTTGATCTCGCCGTCGAACAGGTAGGTGACGGTCGAAAGTCCGATATGCGGATGCGGGCGGACGTCGATCGCCTGGCCGGCACGCAGCAGCGCCGGGCCCATCCGGTCGAAGAAGATGAAAGGACCGACGAGCCGGCGCTTTGCAGTCGGCAGCGCCCGCCTGACCTGCAGGCCGCCGATATCGCTGGTACGCGGGATGATCAGATGCTCGATTGCGTCGCAGGCGGGCTTGTCGCCGGCGAGCGGATCGGGACCGGGAAAGAAGGACATGGCAGGCGCTCCGGTTGTGGCATTCACTGAAGATTACCGTCAGTGCTTCCGGTTCGGTAGCGGCAATCGGGAGACGGAGTGTTTCTGTTTGGAGTCCCGCAAGCGGGTTTGCACCGATGCGTGCCGCTTGTCCCTTCGCCCCGCCTGCGGGGGAGGGCCGGCAGGCCGGATGAGGGGCGAATCTCGCCTGGAATGAAGACTACTCCGCGTCGAGCGGCTCGACTCCCTGCGGCCGGCCGGCGCGGTCGAGGCGGATCTTTTCGATACGGTCCTCTGCCGCCTTCAACAAGGCCTCGCAGTGCTTTTTCAGGGCCTCGCCCCGCTCGTAGATCTCGATCGATTTGTCGAGTGCGACGTCGCCGCGTTCAAGCGCCGAAACGATACGTTCCAATTCCTCGACGGCCTGCTCGAAGGAGAGGGCGGAAACGTCCGGTTGCGCATTGTTGTTCATGAATTACCCTCTCATCAATCTCAGAATATGCAGGCCGGCCGACTCGGCCAGGCCTTGCAAGTCATAGCCGCCTTCGAGCAGGCTGACGATGCGGTTGCCGGCGCTCCTGCCGGCAACGTCAATGAGACGACCCGTCGCCCAGTCGAAATCTTCGCCGACCAGATTGATCTGGGCCAATGGATCGCGGTGGTGGGCGTCGAAGCCGGCGGAAATCAGAAGAAAGTCGGGCCGGAAATTCTCAAGCGCGGGCAGCACGCGCGAACGGAAGGCATCGCGGAAATGCTCGCTGCCGCTATTGGGCGAAATCGGCGCATTGACGACATTGTTCCTGACGCCCGTCTCGTCCTTGGCACCGGTACCGGGATAGAGCGGTATCTGATGCGTGGAGCAGAAGAGCACCGACGGGTCGTCCCAGAAAATGTCCTGTGTGCCGTTGCCGTGGTGGACGTCCCAATCGACGATGGCAACGCGTTCGGCACCATGCGCCGTCTGCGCGTGGCGCGCGGCGATCGCTACATTGTTGAAAAAGCAGAAGCCCATGGCCCTGTTCTTCTCGGCATGGTGGCCGGGCGGGCGGGCTGCGACGAAGGCATTGTCCGCTTCCCCGGCGAAGACCGCGTCGACAGCCGCCACAGCACCGCCGATGCCGGTCAACGCGGCCTCGAGGCTTTGCGGGCCAGCATAGGTATCGGCCTCGAGCTGGTTGATGTCCTCGTCCGGGATGTCCCGCTTGATTCGCAGCAGGTGCTCTTCCGTGTGGGCGAGCAACACCAGATTTTCGTCACCCTTCGATGCCTCGACCCGCTCCAGATCCGCGAAATTCGGATGCTCCAACGCAAGATTCAAGGCCTTCAGCCGATCCGGCCGTTCGGGGTGCCCTTCCGGGACCTCGTGCTTCAGGAAGACCGGATTTTCGTAGAGATGCGTGGTCATCCGGCGAAATTAGTGCGCATGCCTGTCAAAATCCATGGCGCGCGACGCGAAACTGCCGATTTTCAACAGCGCGGATCGAGCAGGATCTTGCCGTCGCGATCCGGGTCGGCCTGATGCGCAAGGGCGTCGGCGAGCCTGCTCAAGGGGTAGGTGGCGGCAATGGGGCTGGCAAAGAGGCCGCTCTGCAGCCCGGCGAAGCTGCGCAGGAAAGCGGCTTCGAGTGTCTCCCGGCCGGCGGAATGCACCCAGGTTCTCAGCCAAAGAAAGGCGAAACGTATGTCGGGCCGGCCGCTGATCGCCGTCTGAGGCACGGGTGCGCCACTGAGCGCTCCATACTGGATGAAGGTCCCGCCGGGGCGAATGGACCGCCCGATCAGCTCGCCCGCCAGCGCGCCGCCGACGGCATCCAGCACCGCATCGAATTGGCTGTCCATGAGGAGATCGCCGCTCTCGGCCACCAGGATCCGGTGTGCCTCGCCGAGACGGCCGCGTCTCCTCTCGCTGCGAAGCATGGCCGTCGGCACCGCGCCTTCGAGCGCAAGCAGCTTCATCAGCATGCCGCCGATGGCAGAGCCCGCAGAGGTCACGCCGACATCCATGCCCTCGAGCGATCCGAAATGCTCCCGCAGCGCTTCGACAAGCCTCAACGCCGTTAGCGGATTGACATAGCTCATCGCCGCCTGTGCGTTTTCGATCCCGTCCGGCACGCGAAAGCACCATTCGGCAGGTCGGAGGAGGAATTGCTGCCAAAGTCCGCTCGCGCCGATCGGGACGACCCGATCTCCGGCCTTGAAGCCTTGCACGTCCGGCCCGACGCGCCTGACGATGCCGACGCCCTCGAAGCCGGGGACGAAAGGCAGGACGGTGCGCGCGCTGTAGGCGCCCGTAACGGGGATCAGGTCCGAAGGATTGATTGCCGCGAGCGATATCTCGACCTCGACTTCGCCCGCGCCTGCGGCAGGGCGGGGTGCGTCCACGAGCTCGATGACTTGTCCGGGGTCGCCAAACTGTCTAACGAGTGTGGAGCGCATCGGGGAGCCTCGCATGGACGGCACAGAGCGGGAAAATGTCACGGAAGTCCGCATTCCGTTCCGCGATATAGACATGCACGGCCATATGCACAATGCGGCCTATTATGCGCATGCGGAGGCCGCACTTGCCAATCTCTGGCGTCACCGGCCGGCAATCGCGGAAGAACCGGCCTATCTCGTCCGCCGCTCCGCCTGCATCTTCCATCGTGGTCTGCGCTTCGACGATCCCGCGCGCTTTACGGTGACCGTCGCGAAGATCGGCGGCAGCTCGATAGGTTTTGCCGTGCGCGTCGAGACCGGCGACAAACTTGCCGCCGAGGTCGAGATCGTCTGGGTGGCCGTCGACCGTGCCCGCCATCAACCGGTACAGCTGCCCGCTCCCATCCGGGAATGGCTCGCCGGCTATGCCGCCTGATCCGGTCTGCAGCTGCTGAAGTGGGCGGCGATCCCCATGCCGCCGCCGATGCCCATCATGGCCAGCCCTTCCGCCGGGGAAGAGGCCGCGAACATCTGCGAGAACAGCCGGACGACGAGAATGGCGCCGGAAGCGCCATAAGGGTGGCCGAGCGCGATCGCGCCGCCGTCGCTGTTGACGCGTTCGGGTGCGATATCGAGCTGGTCGAGGCTCCCGAGAACCTGCGAGGCGAAGGCCTCGTTGAATTCGATGAAATCGACGCGGGCCACATCGAGCGCGGGATTGCGCGCGCGAAGCTTCGCCATGGCGGGGACGGGGCCAAGGCCGAGTAGCTTCGGTTCGACGCCGGCCGTCGCCGCATCGGTGAAGACGAGACCGAAGGCGACACCGCGCCTGCGCGCCTCCGCGAGGTTCGTCATCAGTACCATCGCCGCGCCGTCATTGACCGGGCATGCATTGCCGGCGGTGACGGTGCCGCCAGCAACGAAAACCGGCCTCAATCGCGAGAGCGTCTCGCCAGATGCGTTTGCGCGAGGGCACTCATCCCTTGCGACAGGCCCTGATGATGTCGACACGGGCACGATCTCGCGCGAGAACCGGCCTGCCGCTTCGGCCGCGACGGCGCGTCGGTGGCTTTCGAGCGCAAACCGGTCCTGCCGCTCACGCGAGATGCCGCAGGCCGTGGCGACGTTCTCCGCTGCAACGCCCATATCCGGATCGCCGATCGAATCGGGCGCCATCCGCGCGCGTTGGACCGGCTGTGGCTCTTCGCCGCGCGTGAGCGGGGGCCGAAGGCGGATATGCGCGCGACTGGCGCTCTCGGTGCCTCCGGCAAGGTAGAAACGACCCGCGCCGGCCTGGATCTGCCGAGCCGCAAGGACGATCGCCTCCAGCCCGGAGCCGCATTGACGGTCGACGGTGACGCCCGGAATTGCCACGGGCAATCCTGCCTCGAGCGCGGCGAGGCGTGCGAGATTGCCGGCACTGTTGGCGGCATTGCCGACGATCACGTCGTCGATCTCTGCCCGGTCGATGCCAGTATCCGCAATGATCCTTTCGATCAGCAAGGCGGCAAGGCTTGCAGGCTCGATCGCGGCAAGGCTGCCGTTGACGCGGCCGACCGGCGTTCGCAGTGCGGCGATGACGACCGGGGTGCGATCGGGGTCAGAGGAGGCGTTCAAGGGCACTGTTCTCCTCCGCGATCCATTGCCGAAGCTCTCCCGCCGCGACCTTGCCGGAGGCGGTCATCGGCATCTTCCGGCAGAGCCATATCCTGCGCGGGCGCTTGTAGCGCGGCAGGGCGGCGGCAAGATGACGTTCGAGTGCCGCATGGTCGAATCCGGCGCCGGGCTCGATCACCGCCGCAAGCTCGCTGCCGAGATCCGGATGATCGAGACCGAAGACAAGGGCCGTGTTCACGCCGCCGGCTCCCTGGATCACGATCTCCACCTCCGATGGATAGATGTTGTTCCCGCCCGAGACCACCATCCCGCCCGCCCGGCCGATGAGGTGCAGGGTGCCGCCCTCGTCAAGGAAACCGAGGTCGCCGACCGTCGCGAGCTTTCCTTGCCGGCGGAATCCCGCTCCGTCGCCGCCCGCGATGTAACCGTCGGATATGAGCTCGCTTTCGACGAAGATCGTGCCCGTTTCTCCTGCGGGAAGGCGCTCGCCTTTCTCGTCCCGGATCTCCAGGCGAACGCCGGGAAAGGCCTTTCCGACTGCGGTCGGCGTGTGCCTGTCCGTCGGCCGGGAAACGCTGATGAAGCCGAGTTCCGAGGCGCCGTAATATTCCGTGACCTGAGCCTCCGGAAAAGCGCGTGTCGCCGCTTCCCGATCCGTCGGCGTGAGCTTGGCTCCGGCGACGGTAATCTGTCTGACCGATGTCAACGGCGAACCGGCCGCGCGCTCGCAGAGCCGCCGCAGCATCGTGGGCACCAGCACCAGCCGTTTCGCCCCGGTGGCCGCGATCGTGGCCAAAGCCTGATCCGCCTCGAAGTGCCGAGCGCCCACGAATTCGGCTCCGGCCGTCAGGGTCTCCGCGAGCGCGTAAAGCGTCAGGCCGTGCGCCAACGGTCCCGGAGCGTAAGTCGTTGTCTCCGGCCCGAGCCCGAAAAAGCTCTGCCCGGTCTCAAGGCTCACCCGCCAGGACCGGCGGTCGCGGATGATCGCCTTCGGATCGCCTGTCGTGCCCGAGGTGAAGACCACGAGAAACGGATCACCGCCGCAGCCGGCGGGGATTGCGGGCGGAGCATCGGAGGCGCCTTGCAGCAGACGGCTTTGTCCTGCCGACGGCACGTCGATGCGCAAGAGATCGCGTTCGGCGCGGATGACGATCTCCGGCCGCAGGCGCTCTTTCATCCGTTGGCGCGCGATCTCGGGCAGATGCGGGTCGATCAGGGCGGCGCAATGGCCGGCCGCGGTCGCGGCAATGAAAGCGGCGGGAAAAAGCGGGTGATTTCCCGTTTCGAGCGCGACCAGCCGAACGCGGCCGGAAAGTATGCTTTCTTCTGTCGCCTGTGCACCCGAGCGGTGGATGGCCGAGAGGATGCGTCCGGCCTCCGCGGCAAGGTCGCCAAAGGTGAAAACCCGGCCTTCCATGCGGAAGGCCGGGGAATACGGGCGTTCGCTCGCATGGATCGCGACTGCCTCGGAGAGCGGCACTGCGTCAGACGCGCGCCGGCAGCAGCGGATAGCCGGCGTAGACGGCCCGGGCGGCGAGCGTCGCGATCACGGCCTTCAACAGGTCGCCCGGAATGAAGACGAGCGAACCGGTTGCGGCGGCCATCAGAGGCGTGCCGGTGACGGCAGAGAGCCACGGAACCCCGATCCCATAGAGCACGACGATGCCGCCAAGGACCGAGGCGAGGAAGAAGCCGACAAACTGGCGCGCTTCCGAATTCGTGGACTGGACGAAGCGCTCGGCGATCAGGCCGGTAACGAAGGCGGCAACTGCCCAGCCGAAGATGAACCCGCCCGAGGGGCCGGCCAGGACGGCGAGTCCGCCGCGGCCGCCGGAAAGTACCGGCAGTCCGATCGTGACGAGCAGGATGAGCAGGAGGAAGGCGAGGGCGCCGCGCTTCGCGCCGATGATGCAGCCGGCGAGCATCACGCCCATCGACTGCGCCGTGATCGGAACGGGAATGAAGCCGAGCGTGATCGGCGGTACGAGGCCGAGCACAACGATGATGGCAGTGAAAAGCGCAACGAGGACGAGGTCTCTGGTGTTCATATAGCCCTACCTTTTATTAGAAAACGCGAATTTATTGACGGCGAAATCCCCTCGCGTCAATGGCGGCCGCGATCGTGTCCGCATCTTTCAGCGTCAGGATGATCAGCGGGCCGATGATGGTCAACGGCCGGATCGGCAGTCCGCGTGCCCGATGCGCTTCGGCGAGTGCCTGATACCGGGCGAAGATGTCGGGCACGAACCGCAGCACGAGGCCAAGCGCCAGACCGACATCTGCCGCCCTCAAGAGACCGAGGCGCTCCAGCGGCTTCAGGAGGATCGTTACCTCGTCCATGAAAGCGCCGATCGTCGTGGTCGCCGTGACCGCGGCTGCAAAGAGGACGAGCGCCATCAGCCGCAAGACGAGCGCCGCGACCTGCGGCACGGGAACGAGGAACAGATTGACCGCGGCAAGGATCAGAATGGTGAAGAAAACGAAACCGACGCGCGACAGCGCTTCGCGCGGTTTCAGCCCGAGCGAGAGGTAAAGCCAGCCGCTGAGGAGAAAGGCAGGCAGCAGCAGGAAGGGTGAGTCCGTCGCGAAGAGCGCGATGCTCAAGACGGCGAGCGCGACAAGCTTGGCGCGCACCGGCACGCGGTGAAACCAGCTACCTCCCTCGACATAGAGGCTCGTCAGCATCCGGCGACCTCGTGATAGCGCCGGATGGTTTCGGTCGGCCCACCGTCGGCAACAAGGCGGCCCTCGTGAAAGAGCAGGACCCGTTCGGCGCTCTCGGCCAGCGCCAGATCATGGGTGATGACGATCGTGTCTTCGTCGAGCGTGTCGATCGTCTCGGCGACCATCCGGCGATTTCTGAGGTCGAGCTGATTGGTCGGCTCGTCGAGGATCAGAATTTTCGGCCCGGTGACGATGACGCTCGCCATGGCGACGAGTTGCGTTTCGCCTCCGGAAAGCTCGTGCACCCGCCTCCGTGCGAGGTGGCTGACGCCGAAGCGTACAAGGACTGCCTCGGTCCGCGACGCGATCTCATGCGCAGGCAGCCCCCGGTTCTTGAGCCCGAAGGCGATATCGTCGGTGACGATCGGCATGATCAGCTGGTGCTGCGGATTTTGAAAGATGAAACCGGCTTCGGCGAGCACTGCCCTGTCGTCCTCGACCGTGTCGAGGCCGTTGACCTTGACCCGTCCGGTCGTCGGCTTGACGAGCCCGTTGATCAGCCGTGCGAATGTGGTCTTTCCGGAGCCGTTGAGACCGATGACGCCGACCCGCCGCTCATCGAGGGCAAGGCTCAGAGGTTGAAGCGCGACCCGTTCGCCGAAGCTGACCGAGCAATCGGTAAAGCGGATTTCCAAGCGTCGGTCCTCGCGATGTTTTGCGTGATCGCTCTATAGGACAAGTCGATCGTAAAGGGCAATGTAGTGTGCACAACAGGTCTGTTGCCGACTCACGTTTGAAACTTGGGAATAAAAGCCTACTCTCTGTTCATGACGATTCGCCTTTCCAATCGCGATGCCCGGCGCATCTTTCTCGCCAAGCAGGGGCTCTCGGCCGCGCCGCATCGCGCGCTCGGCAAGGACGGCTTGCTGCAATTGATCCACGACATGGGTTTCGTGCAGGTCGACAGCATAGCGACCGTCGAGCGGGCCCATCATCAGATTCTCTTTTCCCGCAATCAGACCTATCGCCGCGAGCATCTGGCCGAGCTTCTCGAAAAGGACGGCGAGCTCTTCGAACATTGGACCCACGACGCTTCGATCATACCGAGCACCTTCTTCGTCTACTGGAAGCATCGATTCAAATGGGAGAGCGAAACGCTCCGCGAGCGCTGGCGCAAATGGCGCGGAGAAGACTTCGACGCGGGCTGCGAGGAGACCTATGCGAGGATAGCGAACAATGGCGCCGTCATGGCGCGCCACCTTAAGGAGGACGGCCACGAATCCGGCGGCTGGTGGAACTGGCACCCGTCGAAGACGGCTCTCGAGGTGCTCTGGCGCCAGGGCAAGCTTGCGATCGCCCGGCGCGAAAATTTCCAGAAGGTCTATGATTTGACGGAACGCGTCATTCCGGCTCGCCACTACGACGGCGAGGTCGCGCATGAGGAGTTCATCGACTGGGCCTGCCGCAGCGCGCTCGAGCGGCTGGGCTTCGCCACCCACGGCGAGATCGCCGCCTTCTGGGATCTCGTATCGCCGGACGAGGCGAAGGACTGGGTCGCTGCCCATCGGGACGAACTGTGCGAGATCGTCATCGAATCTGCCAATGGTGGCAAGCCGCGCCCGTCCTTTGCGTTCGCCGGCTTTCCCGACGGGCTCGGCGACATTCCCGACCCGCCCGCCCGCGTCCGGGTGCTGAGCCCCTTCGATCCGCTGCTGCGCGACCGGAACCGGGCCGAACGGCTCTTCGATTTCTTCTACCGTATCGAGGTTTTCGTACCGGAGCCGAAGCGGGAATATGGCTATTATGTCTTCCCCTTGCTCGAAGGCGACCGGCTGATCGGCCGCATCGACATGAAGGCCGATCGCAAGCGCGGAAGCCTCGACGTTCGGCGCCTCTGGCTGGAGCGCGGCGTCAAACCCTCTTCGGGCCGGATGGAAAAGCTTATGGCCGAACTCGACCGCATCGCCCGCTTTGCCGGCGTCGAGCAGGTCAAATTGCTCGATGGCTGGAACGCTGCCCTTTCCTGACCGATTTTCCGTGCTTTGTTTTTTCTTGGCTTGCGGGCCGGCGCTCCCTAAATGGAGCCAGTAAGTTTCACGACCCAATCCTTCACGGCAGGGAGCAGAACCATGGACACCAACCTGATGAGCCTCTTCGATGCGGACGAGGCGACGGTCCGCAAGGTTCTCTCCGAGACGCTTGCCGGCGCCGATGACGGCGAACTCTTCCTTGAGCATGCGCAGGCGGAGGTGCTTTCCTTCGACAATGGCCGCCTGAAGGGCGGGAGTTTCAACACCGACCAGGGCTTCGGTCTGCGGGCCGTCGCCGGCGAAGCCGTCGGCTATGCCCATGCCGGCGAACTGTCGCTTGCGGCCCTGAAGAGGGCGGCGGACGCCGTGGAGCAGGTGACCCGAGGCTATTCCGGCTCCTACGCGGCAGCCCCGCAGCGCACCAACAAAAAGCTCTACGGCGACGAGAACCCCATCGGCGAGCCGAGTTTCGAGACGAAGGTCAAGCTGCTTCAGGAGATCGACGCCTATCTGCGCGCCAAGGAGCCGAAGGTCCGCCAGGTGACCGCGACGCTCGCGGCGAGCTGGCAGGTCGTGGATATTCTGAGAGCCGACGGGCACCGCGTCCACGATGTCCGGCCGATGACGCGGATCAACATCTCCGTCGTGGTCGGCGAGGGCGACCGCCAGGAAAGCGGCTCCTTCGGTATCGGCGGACGGCGTGGCTTCGGCGATTTCATAACCGAGGAAAACTGGAAAAGCGGGACGGAAGAGGCTTTGCGGCAAGCGCTCGTGAACCTCGAGGCGATCGATGCGCCGGCCGGCACCATGGATGTCGTGCTTGCCTCCGGCTGGCCGGGCGTCATGCTGCACGAAGCCGTCGGCCACGGCCTGGAGGGCGATTTCAACCGCAAGAAGACCTCCGCTTTCGCCGGGCTGCTCGGCGAGCAGGTCGCTGCGAAGGGCGTGACGGTCGTCGACGACGGCACGATCGAAGCGCGGCGGGGCTCCATCTCGATCGACGACGAGGGAACGCCGTCCGGCTACAATGTCCTGATCGAGGACGGCAAGCTCGTCGGCTATATGCAGGACCGGCAGAACGCCCGTCTGATGGGCATGGAACCGACCGGAAACGGCCGCCGCCAGGGCTACGCCCACGTGCCCATGCCGCGCATGACCAACACCTACATGCTTGCCGGCGACCGCACGCCCGATGAAATCATCTCGTCGGTGAAGAGGGGCATCTATGCCGTCTCCTTCGGCGGCGGCCAGGTCGATATTACCTCAGGCAAATTCGTCTTCGGCTGCACCGAGGCCTATCTGATCGAGAACGGCAAGGTCGGAGCGCCCGTCAAGGGTGCGATGCTGATCGGCAACGGTCCGGATGCGATGAAGCGGGTGACGATGGTCGGAAACGATACGAAGCTCGATACCGGCATCGGCAATTGCGGCAAGGCCGGCCAATGGGTGCCGGTCGGCGTCGGCCAGCCACACCTGCGCATGGATCAGATCACCGTCGGCGGCACGCAGGCCTGACAACGTGCCCTCATCTTTGTGCTTGTTACGGATGTGAGGGCAGCCGCCACTGCGGCGGGGGAAGCGTTCTTTCAGCTGTTGCGGACTCACCCCCCATCAGGAAGCAGGACGCAGTCATAGGACCGCTTCTTCAGGATGCTGCAGGCGGTCGTCGCCGCTTCACGACTGGCGAAGCCTACGAAACCTACGCGATAGGCTCCGCCCGAGCCTGCGGCCTCGGTGTGGGGGGCGGCGCCGAGAAGGGCCGCGCCGCCAGCCGATTGTGCCTCGACGAGCATCTTGCGCGCGCCTTCCGCGGTCGGTGCGGAGGAAATCTGAATTCTCCAGCCGCTCGCCGGTGGTTTCGTGCCCGCGGCCGCCACTGCGGTTGGCCGGTCCGCCGGGACGATAGCTTCCGTCGGCGCTGCGGCGACAGCTTCGACCGGGGGCTGGGTACCCACATAGGACAAGGAAACGCCAGGCAAGCTCGCCACGTCGGCCAGGCGGGGTGCGCTTGCCGCTGCGATCATCGGGCGGCCGGGCGAGGAGACCCTGCCCAGGTGCTGGTCGAGGAGCGCCGCCATCTTCTCATCACGGCTTCGCGCGCTTCGCCCACCGAGCACCACGCCGATGATGCGGCGGTTGCCGTCGCTCACCGCGCTTACGAGATTGTAGCCGGAGGCCCGCGTGTAGCCGGTCTTGATGCCGTCCATCCCCTGGTATCGATACATCAGATTGTTGTGGCCTCGGATCACACGGCCGCGGAAGGCGAAACTCTGGACCGAGAACAGGCGGTACTCGCGCGGATAGTGTCGCATGAGGGCAACGGCGAGCCGCGCCATATCGCGAGCCGTGGTCACCTGTTCGCTTGCCGGCAGACCCGAAGCGTTGACGAAGAATGTGCGGTTCATGCCGAGCTGGCGCGCTTTTGCGTTCATCATTCTCGCAAAGCCTTCCTCGGAACCGCCAAGCCGTTCGGCCATCGCTGCCGCCGCGTCGTTGGCCGAACGAATGATCATGCCGTAGACAGCCTCTTCGACGGTGATCGTTCCTCCGGCCTTGACGCCGAGCTTCGTCGGCGGCTTGCGTGCAGCGGTCGCGGACATGGGCACAGGCGTTTTCCAGGCGATCTGGCCGCGGTGAAGCGCTTCGAAGGTCATGTAGAGCGTCATCATCTTGGTGAGAGACGCGGGATGGTGGAGCGTGTCGGGGTTTTCGGCAGAGAGAACCCGGCCCGTCCGAGCGTCGACGACAAGAGAGGCGTTGCCTGCCATTGCCTGAACGGCACCGAAGAAAAGCACGGCGATCGTCGCCAGAGCCAATCGAAAGCTCGTCATCGAACTCCCCCTCATAGAGATGTGCGGCCGATATCGACGCGGTACGCTGTTTTGACAGGCTCGAGGCGTCGTTGCAACCTCGCCGCACAAAAGGCGGCCCGCTCTTTCGCACCGCCCGGCCGATTCAGCAAGGCTTAACCCCGCAGAAGTTACCGTCCGGGCCGCAACGCCCGTCCACGCTCGACAGGACGATTTGAGAAGACGGAAGAAGATGAAACACGGCTTTGCGGGTTTGGTCCGCTACCATGCCAAGCGCGCCGCTATCACCGGCGGGCTCGAAGCTGCGCATCTGCTTGCGCGGGCACGGCTGATGGGGGCGGCCCGCGGGCGCGGGGCGATCTTCACCCTGCATCATGTTCGCCCGAGGGTTGCGCGGGCTTTCGATCCCAACGCCCATCTGGAAATCTCGCCGGAATTCCTCGAAGAGGCGATCGTGACTTTGAAGCGGGACGGCTATCGCTTCATCCCGCTGGACGACCTGCCCGCCTGCCTTGCTTCCGCCGATACCCGGCCCTTCGCCTGCTTCACTCTCGATGACGGCTACCGCAATAATCTCGATCACGCCCTGCCGGTCTTCGAGCGCCACGGCGTGCCCTTCACCGTTTTCGTCACCGCCGGTTACATCGACCGCAGCCATACGCTCTGGTGGGAAACGCTCGCCGATCTTCTGTCCGTCTGCAGCAGGTTTCGCTTCGATTTCGGCGCAGGTGAGGAAGCGGTGGCGAGCGAAAACCTTGCGCAGAAGCAGGCCGCCTTCGATCGGATCGCCGCTTACGTCCATGGCAGCGATGAGGCCCATGCGCTCGCGACACTAAACAGGGCCGCGCAGGAGCACGGCATCGATCCGCTGGCCATCACCGAGCGTTTGACGCTGGATGAAGTGGGTCTTCGGAGCCTGATCCGAAGCCCGCTTGCGAGCCTCGGCGGACACACGATCAGTCATCGCGCACTTGCGCGGCTTGGAGACGACGAGGCCAGCCGCGAAATCTCAGCCTCCGCCGAACGCGTCGGGACGATCACCGGTCGCCGGCCCACGAGCTTCGCCTATCCCTATGGGGACAGGCTCGCGGTTTCGCCCCGCGATCATCGGCTGGCGGCGGAACTCGGTTTTGCCGTGGCGGTGACGACGCAGCCCGGCATGCTGTCCGAGGCTGCCAATCCTCATGCGCTGCCGCGCATTTCGCTCAACGGCCATTTCCAGGCCGCGCGCTATGTGACCGCGCTCGGTTCCGGCATCCCGTTCCGGCTCTTTGCCCGCCAGGCAGCTTGAGGCGCGGTGGCAGCGTCTTTCCGTCAGGGGTACATCCGCACTTTCGTCCAACCGCCATCCGGCGTTTCGCGGCGGAACTCGACACGGTCGTGCAGCCGGAAGGGACGGTCGTGCCAGAATTCGATCGACAGTGGACGGATGCGGAATCCGGACCAGTAGTCCGGACGTGGAATCTCGCCGATCGCATGCCGCGCCGTGTATTCGGCGACGGCCTTCTCCAGCGCAAAGCGGCTTTCGAGCGGCCGGGACTGCTTCGATGCCCAGGCGCCGATGCGGCTGCCGCGGGGCCGGCTCATGAAATATTCGTCGGCTTCCTGGTCGGAGACGACTTCGACCGGACCGCGCAGACGCACCTGGCGGCGCAGCGATTTCCAGTGGAAACACAGGGCCGCCTTTGGGGTCGCAAGCATTTCCCGGCCTTTCTGACTTTCGAAATTCGTGTACAAGACGAAGCCGCGTTCGTCGAACCCCTTGAGCAGGACCATGCGTACATTGGGCATGCCATCCGGGTCGACGGTCGCAAGGGCGACGGCGTTCGGATCGTTCACCTCGCTCTTTTCGGCTTCCTTCAGCCATGTGCCAAAAAGGGAAAAGGGCTCGCTTGCTTCCGTGAAGTCACTGGTTGTTAACTCGTTCGCGGTCATATTGTCTTCCAATGCCGTGTGTCTGGCGCGGGAACGCTTCGGGATGAGCCGAGTGGCGTTTCCGCATCGTAATAGTGTCAGAGCCTGCCTGCGGACTTCCTCGGGACGTGGTGCGCTCTGGCGAGTCTGACAGGAATGCCGTGCAAGACATAGCAAAGCGGAACGATGGCAAGAAGGGTCTTTCCTTCGCATTGCTGCGCAGCGCGGCAATTTGCGTGACGATTCTCGCCCTGCCGGGGTGCATGGGCGCGGGCCTCGACGTCTTCGGGGGATCGGGCGTCGATCGTTCGGTCTCGACCGGAACCGTGCCGGTGGCGAAGACATCCGACGGCCTTTCCGATGCCATAGCCGTGCGCGACCTCGTTACCGCTGCCGACATCAGTCAGGGCAAGGACAGCACCATCCCCTGGGCAAATGCAAATTCCGGCAGCGCCGGCGTCATCAGCAGCATCCAGGAAGACCATGCCTCGGGCATGCGTTGCCGCCGCTTCACGACGACCCGGCACTCCTTCGAGGGCATTGCCAAGTTCGATGGCAACACCTGCCAGCTCGGCAACGGGGAATGGTACCTGACGAGCTTCGGCCCGCGGAGCTGAAATCGCAGGTTAACCATATTGCCGCAAAGCGGCCGGCGAAGCGTCCCGGACGATGTTTTCGGCACCGCGTCCCCGCTTCCGACTAACCGATAGTTAGCAACTTCGCCCGATCATCGCCCGGTGACGGAGAAGGTCTCGCAGACCCTCTTCGCTCGTCGTGAGGTGTCAGGCGGGCATCCGGGGAAGGACCGCCGAGTAGAGAAAACGATAGCAGCCATGCGCGATCCCTATGCAATTCTTGGTGTGCGTCGCACCGCCGGGCAAGAGGAAATCAAGGCGGCCTGGCGCTCCGTCGCCAGAGCGGTCCACCCCGATCACAATCAGGACGATCCCTCCGCCAACGAACGCTTCGCGGAAGCGGGCAGGGCCTATGAGCTGCTTCGCGATCCGGTGCGCAGAAGCCGTTACGATTGGGCGCGGCGCGAGGCGGAGCTTCGTCGCATGGAAGCGATGAAGGAGAAGATGCGAGGCGCGGAGGTGCCGGAGGACCCTGTCGGCACCGAAACGGCCGAGGAAGCGATTTCGCGCATATTCGGCGTCGAGCCGCAGCCCGCTGCCGCCAGGCCGAAATCCTCCGTGCGTGCCGCCGAACGGGAACGTGCGCCGGTGGAAGCCAAAACCGAGCTCGCCGCCGAAGCAAAACAAGAGCAGCCGAAAGCCGACGCGTTTGCCCGTCGCTCGATCATGCCGGCGGCGGATCTGGTCGCGGCGATCGTTCAGCGTATTCGCGGACGCATCGCGAAGACGGCCGAGAAGGTGCCGGATCTTGCCGTCGACGTTCACGCCAGCGTCGACGACGTGATCAATCTCGCGCGGGTGCCGGTGGAGCTTCCGGACGGAGAACTGCTGAAGGTCCCCATCCCGGCCGGCGCTACGGACGGCCAGGCGATCCGCCTGAAGGAGCAGGGCTACCGCGTTGCCGGGATGGCGCGCGGCGATGTGGTGGCAACCCTGCGCCTCCGCCAGGACGGCCCGTTCCGGACCCGCGGTCTCGACCTCGTCACCACATTGCCGATCGATCTTCAGAGCGCGGTTCTCGGCTGCGAAACGACGATCGATGCGCCGAACGGACCGCTCACGGTGACGGTGCCGGCGTGGTCGGGCTCCGACAAGGAGATCCGCATCGCCGGAAAAGGCTTGCGCGGGGCGGACGGGGATAGCGGCGACCTGGTCGTCGAATTGCGGGTGGTGCTGCACGAAAAACCGGACGACAAGGTGACGGACCTCATGCGATCCCAGCGTGACGGCCTCTTTTTATGAAGCTTTTCTGACAAGCTGAACCAATATTACGGGGACTAACAGTTCCTGATCTGCCTCCTGCTTGAACCGCTGTGGCGCCTATGCCATAGGCAATGCTCGACAATTGCCGCACCCGCTGCAGGAGGCGCGGCATCCTGGCATTCGTGAAATTTTGCCACCGGCAGCAGCTGGTGGAGGCAGACAGTATTGGGGACATTCCATGGCTCAGGCATCGGGTCTGATGAATGGCAAGCGCGGCGTCATTATGGGCGTCGCAAACAATCGCTCGATTGCATGGGGCATCGCGAAGGCCTTGGCCGAGGCGGGGGCCGAGATCGCGCTGACATGGCAGGGCGACGCTTTGAAGAAGCGCGTCGAGCCGCTGGCGCAGGAGCTTGGTGCCTTCATGGCCGGCCATTGCGATGTGACCGACCTCACCACGATCGATGCCGTATTCTCGGCCCTCGAAGAGAAGTGGGGCAAGATCGATTTCGTCGTGCACGCGATCGCCTTTTCCGACAAGGACGAATTGACCGGGCGCTATCTGGATACGAGCCGCGACAACTTCGCGCGTACCATGGACATTTCGGTCTATTCCTTCACGGCGGTCGCCGCACGTGCGGATCGCGTCATGAACGACGGCGGCTCGATACTGACGCTCACCTATTACGGCGCCGAGAAGGTCATGCCGCACTATAACGTCATGGGTGTCGCCAAGGCGGCCCTCGAGGCAAGCGTTCGCTATCTGGCGGTGGACCTCGGCAACCGCGGCATCCGCGTCAACGCGATCTCCGCCGGGCCCATCAAGACGCTTGCTGCGTCCGGCATTGGTGATTTCCGCTATATCCTGAAGTGGAACGAATACAACGCCCCGCTGAAGCGCACCGTCTCGATCGAGGAGGTCGGCAATTCTGCCCTCTACCTGCTTTCCGACCTGTCGAGCGGCGTTACCGGCGAAGTCCATCATGTTGATTCCGGCTACCACACGGTCGGCATGAAGGCCGTTGACGCGCCGGACATCAGCGTTGTGAAGGATTGACAGCCTTTGCTCGACAGCCGCCATGCGTCCTTCGGCCGCATGGCGGCTGTCGCACTTTGAACTGCTGCATGTTCTATCCTCAAACCGGCTGCGGTTTGCGGAATGTGCGGCAGGGATCGCGGCGGCCCGCCCGGAGTGGACATTGTGCTCATCTACATGGTTCGCCATGGACAAACGGACTGGAATGCGGAGAGCCGCCTTCAGGGCCAGAAGGACATCCCCCTCAACGAGACCGGACGGCAGCAGGCGACCGGGAACGGCGTCGCGCTGAGGAGGTTCCTCGGGAGTGGCGCCGCCGACTTCGATTTCGTCAGCAGCCCGCTCGGCCGTACGCGCGAAACCATGGAGCGTCTTCGGCGGGCCATGGATCTCGATCCCTCGGCCTACCGCACCGACGAGCGTCTGAAGGAGGTGTCCTTCGGCGACTGGGAAGGCTACACGCTTCCCGAACTGAAGCGGCTCGTGCCCGAGCGGATCGCAGAGAGGCGAGTCGCGAAATGGGATTTCATCCCGCCCGGTCCCGACGCCGAAAGCTACGAAATCCTGTCCTGGCGTGTCGGTGCCTGGCTCAGGAGCGTGACGCGGCCTACCGTCTGCGTCAGCCATGGCGGCGTTATCAGGGCATTGTTCAAGCTGCTTGGGGAGATGGATGCCGATGAGGCGGCGGCCGCAGCGATCCCGCAGGACCGCCTGCTGAAAATCCTGGATGGCTCGATAGGCTGGCTCTGACGCCACAAACCTACTGAAGGATCTCCAGGTCGTTGATGACGCGCTTGCCGTCGACCTCGGTATAGAAGACAAGCACCTTGACGCCGGCCTCCAGCCCTTCGAAGTTGAACTCCTCGGGCGCCTGATAGCTCTTGCCGTCATCGAGGGAGAGGCTCAGCCGGTCGGTATCGACGCTGGTGATCACGGCTTCGACATCGGCACTCTCGGCAAGCGCGGAGAGCGGCGAAAGCAGGCTTGCGGTGGCCATGAGCGTGGCAATGACAAATCGCATCCTTGTTGCCCTCATCAATGATTTTGCGAATTTTGTTGTTCTCACGCTTTGATCCCCGATTGTGGCAAAAGTAGCCCTATGTCGTTGCTTTTTCGATGCAGTTGCCCGCCGCATGGGAGGGTGAAGGCCGGTTCGGCGAATTGCAACCCGATGTTTCCGTGAAAGCGGCGGAGCGGCTCGGCGGCAGCCGAACTCTCCCGGTTTTCCACGGGAATTTAGCGGCATCTTCCTTAAGGCGCCAAGCCTGGGGGCAGGGGAGACGGCACGGGTGCCAGCCGCCGCCGCAGAAGGACTTTCCCGCGTGCCCGCTTTCCACTAAGAGAGGGCACGCGCTTCTTTCGCGTGGCCCTCGGAGCGGGCCAGCTGCGGCTCCGGGGTAATTGGAATAGACGCGAGGCGGCTCACCGGCCCTTCGCGATCCGGAGTTCGGTAGCCGCCATGTCGCACAATACATTCGGTCATCTTTTCCGCGTCACGACCTGGGGCGAAAGCCACGGTCCCGCACTTGGCTGTGTCGTCGACGGGTGTCCGCCCGGAATTCGCTTTACGCTCGCCGAAGTCCAGGCTTGGCTCGACAAGCGCAAGCCCGGCCAGTCGCGCTTCGTCACCCAGCGTCGTGAGGACGATCTTGTGAAGGTCCTTTCCGGCGTGATGCTCGATGACGACGGCGAGACGATGATTTCGACCGGTACGCCGATCTCGATGATGATCGAGAATACCGACCAGCGTTCCAAGGATTATTCCGAGATCGCCAAGCGCTACCGTCCCGGCCATGCCGACTATACCTACGATGCGAAATACGGCATCCGCGACTACCGCGGCGGCGGCCGCTCCTCGGCGCGCGAAACCGCTGCGCGCGTGGCGGCGGGCGCTATCGCCCGCAAGGTCGTGCCGGGCCTGGTGGTCCGCGGTGCACTCGTCCAGATCGGCAAGCACCGGATCCACCGTTCCAATTGGGACTGGGCGGAAGTGAACAACAATCCGTTCTTCGCACCCGACCCGGCGATTGTGCCCGTCTGGGAAGACTATCTCGACGGCATCCGTAAAGCGGGATCGTCGATCGGCGCCGTGGTCGAGGTGGTTGCCGAAGGCGTTCCGGCCGGCATCGGCGCGCCGATCTATGCGAAGCTCGATCAGGATATCGCCGCCAATCTTATGTCCATCAACGCGGTCAAAGGCGTCGAGATCGGCAACGGCTTCGCCGCAGCCGAGATCAGCGGCGAGGAGAACGCCGACGAGATGCGCATCGGAGCGCAGGGCGAACCGGTTTTCCTGTCCAACAATGCCGGCGGCATTCTGGGCGGGATCGCGACCGGGCAGCCGGTCGTTGCGCGCTTCGCCATCAAGCCGACCTCGTCCATTCTCACGGAGCGCCGTTCGATCGACAGCGACGGCAAGGAGGTCGACGTGCGCACCAAGGGCCGTCACGACCCCTGCGTCGGCATTCGGGCGGTGCCGATCGGAGAGGCCATGCTGGCCTGCGCCATCGCCGATCACTATCTGCGTGACCGCGGCCAGACCGGCCGGCTGAAGTAACTCGACTGCTGCAGCGGCCTTCGCGTTTCTGAAAGACGCGCGGCGCTGCAGGAAAAGGTGTGCAGCCGTTTTCCGTCGGGGAATGCACCAAACAGGATATTCGCGGAGACAAGACATGTCCTACGACCAGAAGCGCGTCGTCGAAGCCATTCGCGCCTTCGAAGCAGGCGAGATCGTCGTCGTCACCGACGACGGCGGCCGCGAGAATGAGGGCGACCTGATCGTCGCGGCGGTGCACTGCACGCCTGAGAAGATGGCGTTCATCGTGCGCCATACGTCCGGCATCGTCTGCGCGCCGATGCCGCGCGAGGAGGCAAAACGCCTCAACCTCAATGCGATGGTTGCCGAGAACGACTCCGCCCACACCACCGCCTTCACGGTGTCGGTCGACTTCAAGCACGGGACCACGACCGGCATTTCCGCCGACGATCGTACGCTGACGGTCAGAAACCTCGCCAATCCGAATGTCGGGCCGACGGATTTCGTCCGGCCCGGCCACATATTCCCTCTCGTGGCGCGCGAAGGCGGCGTGTTGATGCGCTCCGGCCATACCGAGGCCGCCGTCGATCTCTGCAGGCTCGCGAGCCTGCCGCCGATCGGCGTCATCTGCGAACTCGTCAACGATGACGGCACGGTCATGCGTGGACCGCAGGTCGAAACCTTTGCCGAAACGCATGGCCTGAAGCAGGTCTCCGTGGCCGATCTCATTGCCTATCGCCAGCGCAAGGAGACCTTGATCGAGCAGGGCCATTCCTTCGAGATGGACACGCCCTACGGCAAGGCCAAGGGCCACACCTATTCGCTGCCCTGGGATACGATGCAGCACCTGGCCGTGGTCTTCGGAGACATTCGCGACGGCGTCGACATTCCCGTGCGCCTCCACCTCGAGAACGTCGGAGCCGACGTCTTCGGCCGCGGCCGCCAGATCGACGAGATCATGAAGCGCATCGCCGCTGAGGGGAGGGGGGTCATCGTCTATCTGCGAGAGGGCTCGGTGGGGGTCGGAATTTCGCAGACCGCGCGAAAGGGCAAGCACGAGAGGGAAGCCCACTCGGAGGCACAGGAGCGTGAAAGCGAGTGGCTGGAGATTGGCCTCGGCGCGCAGATCCTGAAAGACCTCGGCATCACCTCCATTCGCCTTCTTTCATCGCGCGAGCGGCATTACGTCGGCCTGGAGGGCTTCGGCATCAAGATCGCCGCGACCGAGATTCTGTAAATCCGGAAGAGCCCGAAATAAAAGCCGCGTCACCGGACGCGGCTTCCTCGCCTTTGAAGAAAGCTGCCGTTACGGCAGGGCGTCGTAGCCTTCGTCGAAGCCCTTGAGGTCGACGGGGATGCCGATGCCTTCCTCGGGCGACTGGAAAACGATGAAGGTCGCCGTCGCGCCGGCGCGGAAGGTCTTGAGGAGCTCGTCTTCGAGCACGACCTCGGCGTAGCAGCCGTCGGAGAAGCAGCGCACGAAATAGGCGCGGCCGATGTCCTTGCCGTCGACATTGAGGCCGAGGCCGTTCGGCAGGAGCACGCCGAGCGGCGCAAGCACCCGAAGGATCTTCGCCTTGCGGTCGGCGGTCTTGAGCACGACGACCGAGAGGCCGACTTCCGGCCTGTCTTCGGCGATGACGTTCTGCATCAGCGCGCACTGTTCGGCCGAGGCGCCCGCCGGCTGGTCGCAGACGATCGACCACGCGCCGTGGTTTGACTTCACCGTGCCCGGCGTTGCGTTGGATTGCTGGGCCAAGCCTGCTGCGGGGAGTGCGAAGGCGGCAATTGCGAGCGCGGCCAGGGCGGGCAGCCGGGAGAAGAGGGACAGGCCCATGTAAACCTCAAAAACCTCGAATCATTAGGGCTATTCTTGAAGCGCGCGAGGATAAATGAAAAGCCCTGGTCGTTACATTCCAGTGTCATATGGCCGAAATTGGGCCCTCCCGGCACGAAATAGGCCTGGCGAGGGCCGCCTTCTCTCCGCCGATGAACGTGGCTGCCCGCAAATGGGGCGGCGAATACCGGCCCGCGCGCGGGCGCCGGTGCGTGGGAGGGCTTTCGACCGGTTGCGAGGTCTCCTGTGCGAAAACTTCCGCTTTGTGCAAAAATGCCGCACGAGGTTGCTTGGACAGATGTTGCGGCGCTGGTCAAACTGTGGTTTGAAGCGCTTCAGTATCGCAGGGATTCTGCGTTCCGGGTTTGATCCTGATCAAGCGCATTGGGGAGACGTAATTGTGAAAAACAAGGCCTATGCAGTTCTGGCAGCGCTTGCCTGTCTGCTTTTTGCTTCGAGCGCCTTTGCTGACAAGCCTGTCGACTGGCAGACGAACTTTCAGGCGGCTGCTACGGGCATCATGGAAGAAATCACGTGGTTTGAACACTATACCCTGTGGTTCATCATTCCGATCACACTTTTCGTTCTCCTGCTGCTGGTCATCGTGGTCGTCAAGTTCCGCGAGAGTGCCAATCCTGTTCCGTCGAGGACCAGCCACAATACGCTGATCGAAGTCATCTGGACGGTCGGCCCGGTTATCGTGCTGCTTTTCCTCGCGATTCCCTCATTCCAGCTTTTGACCGCGCAGCTCACGCCTCCGGAAAATCCGGACCTGACGGTCAAGGCGACCGGCAACCAGTGGTACTGGTCCTATGAATATGAAGTCGGCGAAAACCCGCTCTCCTTCGATAGCCTGCTCCTGAAGGACGAGGATCGTGCGGGCCTCGGCAAGGAAGATAAGGCGCAGTATCCGCGTCTTCTCGCCGTCGACAACGAAGTCGTCGTGCCGGTCGGCAAGACCGTTCGCCTGCTCGTCACGGCTGCCGACGTGATTCATGCCTTCGCCATGCCGGCTTTCGGCGTCAAGATCGACGCGGTTCCCGGCCGCCTCAATGAAACCTGGTTCAAGGCCGATCGCGAAGGTCTCTATTACGGCCAGTGTTCCGAGCTCTGCGGCAAGGATCACGCCTATATGCCGATCGCCGTCCGCGTTGTTGCGCAGGATAAATACGACGCCTGGCTCGCCGCCGCCGCAACCAATGTCGGCGAAGCGAACAAGGCGCTCATGGCGTCCGTAGACGGCGCGGCCAAGGCCGTTGACGTCGCCGACAACGCCGCACAGTAATCGGAAGTGGAGCTTGACCATGGCTGGAACAGCCGTTCATCACGATCAACGCCATGATCATTCCGATCATGGCCACGCGGACCACGCGCACAAGCCGCTGACTTTCTTTCAGCGCTGGTTCCTGTCGACCAACCACAAGGACATCGGTACGCTCTACCTGATCTTCGCGATCATCGCCGGCATTATCGGCGGTACGCTGTCGGTCTTCATGCGCGCCGAACTGCAGGAGCCGGGCATCCAGATCTTCCACGGTCTGGCCCAAATGGTCTATGGCTTCGAGGGTGATGCTGCCATCGACGGCGGCAAGCACATGTTCAACGTCTTCACGACCGCTCACGCGCTGATCATGATCTTCTTCATGGTCATGCCGGCGCTGATCGGCGGCTTCGCCAACTGGATGGTGCCGATCATGATCGGTGCGCCGGACATGGCGTTCCCGCGCATGAACAACATTTCGTTCTGGCTGATCGTGCCGGCCTTCCTGCTGGTGCTCCTTTCGATGTTCGTCGAAGGCCCTGCAGGCGCCTATGGCGCGGGCGGCGGCTGGACGATCTATCCGCCATTCTCGACATCCGGCATGCCAGGGCCCGCGATGGATCTCGCGATCCTCGGACTGCACATTGCCGGCGCCTCGTCGATCCTCGGCGCGATCAACTTCATCACCACCATCCTCAACATGCGCGCTCCGGGCATGACGCTGCACAAGATGCCGCTCTTTGCCTGGTCGGTTCTGATCACCGCCTTCCTGCTCCTACTCTCGCTGCCGGTTCTCGCGGGCGCGATCACCATGCTGCTGACGGACCGCAACTTCGGCACGACCTTCTTCGCGCCGGAAGGCGGCGGTGACCCGATCCTGTTCCAGCACCTGTTCTGGTTCTTCGGTCATCCGGAAGTGTACATTCTGATTCTGCCGGGCTTCGGCATCGTCAGCCACATCATCTCGACCTTCTCGCGCAAGCCGATCTTCGGTTATCTCGGCATGGCCTACGCCATGGTCGCGATCGGCGCCGTCGGCTTCATCGTGTGGGCGCACCACATGTACACGGTCGGCATGTCGCTCCAGACGCAGCGCTACTTCGTCTTCGCGACGATGGTCATCGCTGTGCCGACGGGTGTGAAGATCTTCTCCTGGATCGCGACGATGTGGGGTGGCTCGATCCGCTTCGCGACGCCGATGGTCTGGGCGATCGGCTTCATCTTCCTGTTCACCGTCGGCGGCGTGACGGGCGTCCAGCTCGCCAATGCCGGCCTCGACCGTGCGCTGCACGACACCTATTACGTGGTGGCGCACTTCCACTACGTGCTGTCGCTCGGCGCCGTCTTCGCCATCTTCGCGGCCTGGTACTACTGGTTCCCGAAGATGACCGGCTACATGTACTCGGAGTTTCTGGGCAAGCTGCATTTCTGGGTGATGTTCGTCGGCGTGAACCTGATCTTCTTCCCGCAGCACTTCCTCGGGCTCGCAGGCATGCCGCGCCGTTACATCGACTATCCGGACGCCTTTGCCGGCTGGAACATGGTTTCGTCCTACGGCTCCTACATCGCGGCGGTCGGCGTGCTGATCTTCCTCTTCTGTGTCGCCGAAGCTTTCGCCAAGAAGCGCGTTGCGGGGGATAACCCCTGGGGCGAGGGCGCCAACACCCTGGAATGGCAGCTGTCTTCGCCGCCGCCGTTCCACCAGTGGGAGCAGCTCCCGCGGATCAAGTGACGGGTAACGAACAGAAGCCGCCGGTTTCGGCGGCTTCTCCCCGCCGGGATACCGGCGTGACGCGGCTGTTTTTGCCGCAGCAAGTTCAAGGTACGGACATGACGGTCATCGACAATCACGAGGTAGTTGGCATGGAAGGCGCACCGCGACTTTCCGAGGCCTCTGCGCGCGATTATTTCGAGCTCCTGAAGCCGCGCGTCATGTCTCTCGTCGTCTTCACCGCATTCGCCGGGCTCATCCTTGCCCCCGGCCATATCAATCCGTTCATCGGCTTCACCGCCATTCTCTGCATCGCCATCGGAGCCGGCGCTTCCGGTGCGCTGAACATGTGGTACGACGCGGATATCGACGCGGTGATGAGCCGCACGGCCAAGCGTCCGATTCCGGCCGGCAAGATTTTGCCCCAGGAGGCGCTTGCCTTCGGGCTGACCCTGTCGGCATTCTCGGTGATCATCCTCGGGCTCGCCGTTCACTGGCTCGCAGCCGGGTTGCTCGCCTTCACGATCTTCTTCTACGTGGCCATCTACACGATGTGGCTGAAGCGCTCGACGCCGCAGAACATCGTCATCGGTGGAGCCGCCGGGGCCTTCCCCCCAATGATAGGCTGGGCCTGCGTGACCGGCGGCGTGTCGGTCGAGAGCATCGTGCTCTTCCTCATCATCTTTCTCTGGACGCCGGCGCATTTCTGGGCCCTGGCTCTCTTCAAGATGGGCGATTACGGCGCGGTCGGCGTGCCGATGATGCCGAATGTCTGCGGCGAGGCGACGACCAAGCGGCAGATCGTCATCTATGCCGTGCTCACCGCGATCAGCGGCGTCTGTCCCACCTTGCTCGGCTTCGCGAGCCTGGGCTATGGAGCCTTTGCCACGGCCATGGGGCTCGGTTTCGTCTGGTATTCGCTGGGTGTGCTGCGCATGCCCGAAGGCGACAAGCGCATGGTACCGGCGAAGAAGCTCTTCGCATTCTCGATCGCCTATCTTTTCGCGATATTCTCGGCGCTTCTGGTCGATTACGCGATCGCCCGGATCTGGCTTGGAGGTATCGTCTGATGGAAACCGTCGAACTCAACGAGGCTCAGAAGAAGTCTCGCCGCGGCCGCAACATCGCGCTCGGTATCGTGCTGGCGGCCCTGGTCGCGATTTTCTACGTCGTCACGCTGGTCAAGGTCGGCGGCGGCATGGTGAATTGAAGGCGTTGCGCATGGCGGAGAATGGACAGGCAGATCGGAAGGAACGCTCGAACGGCGTGATCGTCGGCACGTGCCTTGCATTTGTGGCCGGCATGATCGGCATGGCCTATGCCGCCGTTCCGCTCTACGACATGTTCTGCCGCGTTACGGGCTACAACGGTACGACGCAGCGGGTCGAGCAGGCATCCGACCTCATCCTCGACGAGAAGGTCAAGGTTACGTTCGACGCCAATGTCGCTGCCGGACTGCCTTGGGAGTTCGTCCCGGTTCAACGGGATATCGACATCAGGATCGGCGAGACGGTACAGATCATGTACCGTGCGAAGAACCTGGCTTCGACGCCGACGACGGGCCAGGCGACGTTCAACGTGACGCCGATGGCGGCCGGTGCCTATTTCAACAAGGTGCAATGCTTCTGCTTCACCGAGACGACGCTTCAGCCGGGCGAGGAAATGGAGATGCCGGTCGTCTTCTTCGTCGATCCGGAGATCGTCAAGCCGGTCGAGACGAAGGGCATCAAGACTTTGACGCTGTCCTACACCTTCTATCCGCGCGAACCCTCCAAGCCGGTCGCGCAAGTGAAGGCGAAGGCAGAAAACAAACTTTGACATGCGCGCCGTTTCGGCTATGCCGGGCGGCGACAAGAGAGGACTATCGGGGGTTATCGACATGGCCGGAGCGCATCAGAAGCAACACGACTATCACATCATCGACCCGAGCCCGTGGCCGCTGCTTGCCTCCATCGGAGCCTTCGTCATGGCCTTCGGCGGCGTCGGCTACATGCGCTATCTCTCCGGCGGCTCGTTCAAGTTGTTCGGGCTTGAGTTCGCCAACCCGTGGGTCTTCTTCATCGGTCTGGCGCTGATCCTTTATACCATGTTCGGCTGGTGGTCGGACACCATCAAGGAAGCGCATGAGGGCCACCATACCCGCGTCGTGTCGCTGCACCTGCGCTACGGCATGATCATGTTCATCGCTTCCGAGGTGATGTTCTTCGCTGCCTGGTTCTGGGCATTCTTCGACGCCAGCCTCTTTCCCGGCGAAGCGATCCAGGCCGCGCGCGCCGAGTTTACCGGCGGCGTCTGGCCGCCCAAGGGCATCGAGGTCCTCGATCCCTGGCACCTGCCGCTCTACAACACCGTCATCCTGCTGCTCTCCGGCACGACTGCGACCTGGGCGCACCACGCGCTGCTGCACAACGACCGCAAGGGCCTCGTCTACGGCCTGACGCTCACGGTCCTGCTCGGCGTTCTCTTCTCCTACGTGCAGGGCTACGAATATGCGCACGCGCCGTTCGCGTTCAAGGATTCGATCTACGGTGCGACCTTCTTCATGGCGACCGGCTTCCACGGTTTCCACGTGCTGGTCGGCACGATCTTCCTGCTCGTCTGCCTGCTGCGCGCCCTGCGGGGCGACTTCACGCCGAAGCACCACTTCGGCTTCGAAGCGGCGGCCTGGTACTGGCATTTCGTCGACGTCGTCTGGCTGTTCCTCTTCTTCTCCATCTACATCTGGGGTGGCTGGGGCGCGCCGATCGCCCACGGCTGATGCTGTTTTTGCTTTGTTGATGACGGGGGCGGCCGAGAGGTCGCCCCGTTTCGTTTGAA
Organism: Sinorhizobium sp. P24N7; assembly: GCF_042436655.1. Taxonomy (NCBI): domain Bacteria; kingdom Pseudomonadati; phylum Pseudomonadota; class Alphaproteobacteria; order Hyphomicrobiales; family Rhizobiaceae; genus Sinorhizobium; species Sinorhizobium sp. P24N7. The sequence continues at coordinate 244,551 of NZ_JBHMIW010000007.1, forward strand.
CATATGGTATTTCGGTTGGCCGGCGTTTTTGACGCAGATGTTCGATTGGACGAATGGCTGCATTGCCGTTACCAATGCCGAGATGGACGAAATCCGGGACATGGTTCCCGACAATACCGCGATCGTGACCACGCCATGAACGAAGACAAGGCGCTCTACCCGCCCGTCGATCCCGTGATGACGGGAATCAAGGGTCTTTGCCCCCGCTGCGGCCAGGGAAAGCTCTTCGACGGCCTGCTGAAGGTTCGGCCGGCTTGCAGCAGTTGCGAGCTCGATTATGGTTTCGCGGACTCCGGCGATGGCCCGGTCGTCTTCGTCATCCTGATCGTCGGCTTCGTCGTCGTCGGCGCGGCGCTCTGGATGGAGATCAACGTCAACCCGCCGCTCTGGCTGCATTTCCTCCTGTGGATTCCGCTTGCAACCATCTTGAGCCTGGCGCTGACGCGCCTGCTGAAGGGCGTGCTCATCAATCTGCAATACTGAAACAATGCACGCCCGGGTGAAATCGACCGTGGTTGACGAGCGCATGCCGGCCCCGCATAGCCGCGCCGGCCGTCTGGCGGGCATTGTCCTGGTGCTCGCCGCTTTCGCCGTGCTCGTGTCGCTCGGTACCTGGCAGATGCAACGGCTGCATTGGAAGGAGGCGCTGATCGGTGCAATTGCCGAGCGGCGTTCGGCGCCGGCCGTCTCGCTCGACAAGATCGAGGCCATGGCCGCGGCCGGCGAAGACATCGACTACCGGACGGTGCATGTGTCCGGCGTGTACGACCACAGCAAGGAGCGCCATTTCTTCGCCACCCATGAAGGCCGTACCGGCTTCTACGTCTTCACGCCTCTCATGCTGGCCGATGGCCGGGCGATTTTCGTGAACCGCGGCTTCGTCCCCTTCGAAAAGAAGGACGCCTCCACGCGGGCCGAAGGGCAGATCGCCGGAAGCGTGGCGATCGACGGCCTGGCGCGGCCGAAGCTTTCCGGAAAGCCGTCGTCGCTGGTACCGGACAACGACGCCGCCAAGAACATCTTCTACTGGAAGGACCTCGATGCGATGGCGGACTCTGCCGGCATCGCATCCGATCGCGTCGTTTCCTTCTTTATCGATGCCGATGCAGCGGAAAATCCCGGCGGCCTTCCGATCGGCGGCGTGACCCAGTTCGATCTGCCGAACAATCACCTGCAATATGCGCTGACCTGGTACGGCCTTGCAGCCGCCCTCGTCGCCGTCAGCGGCATCTACGTCTATCGGCGCAGGCGGTAGGGCGCGCCGGTTCTTCCTTGTGTGCCCGGTCGTTGCCGCTATATATGGCGCATGCCGACATCTGGTTTGTTCGTTCCACTGGCGTTTTCATGATGGCCCCATCCGCAGCAGCAAAATCCCCGATCACCATCCGCCTCTGCGGGCCGCGTGGCTTCTGCGCGGGCGTCGACCGGGCGATCCAGATCGTGGTGCTCGCGCTCAAGGAGTTCGGCGCGCCGGTCTATGTCCGCCATGAGATCGTGCATAACCGTTACGTCGTGGAGGGGCTCGAAGCCAAGGGGGCGATTTTCGTCGAGGAACTCGACGAGATCCCGCCCGAGCACCGCGAGCAGCCCGTGGTCTTCTCCGCCCATGGAGTGCCCAAATCCGTTCCGGCCGATGCGGACGCGCGCAATCTCTTCTATCTCGACGCCACCTGTCCGCTCGTCTCGAAGGTGCACAAGCAGGCGATGCGCCATCATCGCATGGGACGCCACGTCGTGCTGATCGGCCATGCCGGACACCCGGAGGTTATCGGCACCATGGGACAATTGCCGGAGGGGGCGGTCTCCCTCGTCGAGACCGTCGAGGATGCGGAGGTCTATATGCCGCCGGACCCTGACAATCTCGGTTTCGTCACGCAGACGACGCTCTCGGTCGACGACACCGCCGGCGTCATCAAGCGGCTGCATGAGCGCTTTCCGAACCTGACGGCGCCTGCAGCCGATTCGATCTGCTATGCCACCACGAACCGGCAGGAAGCGGTGAAGCAGGCGGCGCCCGGCTGCGACCTTTTCCTGGTCGTCGGCGCACCCAACTCATCGAACTCGAAGCGCCTCGTCGAAGTTGCGTTGAGGGCAGGGGCGAAGAAAGCCGTTCTCGTCCAGCGCGCCTCCGAAATCGACTGGGCGAGGGTGGGGGATATCTCGATGGTCGGGTTGTCGGCGGGTGCTTCCGCACCGGAGGTGATCGTCAACGAGATCATCGAAGCGTTCCGCGAGCGCTACGATGCCACGGTCGAGCTTGCCGACACGGTGGAGGAAAACGAGCACTTTCTCGTCAACCGCGAGCTCCGGCACGTCGAACTCACGGCGGCCGACATGGCCTTCGTCAACGGCGAGTAGCTTGGCCAGAGCATGTCGATGTTTCAAGGAAACACTGAAATGCTCCCCATTTGAACCAACGCGCTTCCGGACGGAAAACCGTCACACGCTTTTCTGGAAGTGCTCTAGCCGCTTAATATCTCGCAATTCGCATCTCTGGAAAGTAACGCGCCTTGGCAGTTTATACCGATATCACGGAAGACGAGCTGATCCGTTTCCTCGCCGCCTACGAGGTTGGATCGCTGACCTCCTACAAGGGGATCGCCGAAGGCGTGGAGAATTCGAACTTCCTTCTCCACACGACCGAGGGGGCCTATATCCTCACGCTTTACGAGAAGCGGGTAAACGCCGACGATCTGCCGTTTTTCCTGGGCCTCATGCATCACCTCGCCCAGCGGGGGCTTTCCTGCCCCCTGCCCCTTCCACGCGCCGACGGCAAGCTTCTCGGAACGCTCTCCGGAAGACCTGCGGCGGTGATCTCGTTTCTGGAAGGCATGTGGCTGAGGAAGCCGGAGGCGCAGCACTGCCGCGAAGTCGGCCGGGCGCTCGCATCGATGCACCAGGCGGGCGAGGGCTTTGCCCTGCAGCGCCCCAACGCGCTCTCCGTCGAAGGCTGGCGACCGCTATGGCGGAACTCCGAGGCGCGTGCCGACGAGGTCCAAGCCGGCCTCAAGGACGAGATCGCGACGGAGCTCGCCTTTCTCGAGGAGCATTGGCCGAAGGATCTGCCGGAAGGCGTGATCCACGCTGATCTCTTCCCGGACAACGTGTTTTTCCTCGGCGATCGCCTTTCCGGCCTTATCGATTTCTACTTCGCATGCAACGACTTCCTCGCCTACGACGTCGCCATCTGCCTGAACTCCTGGTGCTTCGAGAAGGATGGCTCCTACAACATCACCAAGGGCATGGCGCTGCTTTCCGGCTATGAGAGCGTGCGGAGATTGACGGCGGAAGAAGTAGAGGCGCTGCCGCTGCTTGCGCGCGGATCCGCACTCCGCTTTTTCCTGACGCGCCTCTATGACTGGCTGACGACGCCGCCGGGCGCGCTTGTGGTCAAGAAAGATCCGCTCGAATATCTGACGAAGATCCGATTCCACCGCGCCATCGTCTCGAGCGCCGAATACGGCCTCAGACGCGAAGAGGCCTCGGCATGAAGCACGTCGACATCTTTACCGACGGTGCGTGCTCGGGAAATCCGGGGCCGGGCGGTTGGGGCGCGGTCCTGCGCTACGGCGACGTGGAGAAGGAATTGTCCGGCGGAGAGGCGGAGACGACGAACAACCGCATGGAGCTTCTTGCGGCGATCTCTGCCCTCAACGCGCTCAGGCAGCCCTGTGAGGTCGATCTCCATACCGACAGCAAATATGTCATGGACGGGATCTCCAAATGGATACACGGCTGGAAGCGCAATGGCTGGAAAACCGGCGACCGGAAGCCGGTAAAGAACGGCGAATTATGGCAGGCGCTCGATGAGGCGAGGAACCGTCACAACGTGACTTGGCACTGGGTGAAGGGCCACGCCGGTCACCCGGAGAACGAACGCGCCGACGAACTCGCCCGCAAGGGCATGGAACCGTTCAAGAGAGCGCGTCGCGCCGACGCGGTGAAGTGAATTCGGATGGGATATAATGCGAGGCTGCGATTTCACTTGCGGCTGCCCCTCTTCCTAGGGTTCGACCCGGACTAGTCCAGCCCTCTCTTCCCCGCAGGCGGGGAAGCGGGACCTTCGGGGCATGCCGCTTGTCCCTTCGCCCCGCGTGCGGGGAGAAGGTGGCCGGCAGGCCGGATGAGGGGCAGATGCACGCAGTGCGCCTTCAGAATCAGAGCAGCTCAAGCATCGCGGCCGCACCGGAAGCGGTCGCCTGTCCCGGGCTTTCCTCGACGTTCAGCGCCTTGACGACGCCGTCTTCGACCAGCATCGAATAGCGTTTCGAGCGGATGCCGAGCGTGCCGGCCGAAAGATCGATCTCCATCCCGATCGCCTTGGTAAAGGCGGCATTCCAGTCCGAGAGGAAATGGATCTTGCCCATGCCGCCGGAGTGGGTCGCCCAGGCGCCCATCACATGCAGGTCGTTGACCGCGACCACGGCGATATCGTCGACGCCGCGCGCAAGAATGGCGTCGCGATTTTCCAGATAGCCGGGCAGGTGGTTGAGCGAGCAGGTCGGGGTAAAAGCACCCGGCACCGCGAAAAGAACCACGCGTTTGCCCTTGAAGAGCTGCTCTGTCGTTACCTCGACCGGGCCGTCTGCGGTCTTCTCCTTGAAGGTGGCGTTGGGCAGCTTGTCTCCGACGGCAATGGTCACTGGTATCTCCTCGTTTCTATGCAGCAGCGGTGTTTCGCAGGACTATAGGGTCGGCTCAATCAAACGCAAGCGTCGTTTCCATGCTGCGCCTGCCCGCGCGCAGGGTGAGCGTGATCGGCTTTCCAGCGACGTTCTTGTCCTTGCCGGAGAGCTTCACCGGAACGTCGGCCCGGCGCTCGGCGCCCTGCGCATCGTGAAAAACCGGCACGCCGAAAAAGACGCCCGACGGTCCGGCGAGAAAGAGATCGGCTGACCCGGCAGCCGCATCCGGCGGCAACACGAACTCAATCCGTAGCTTGCCGGCGGACGCATCGAATTTCGAGGTGACCACCCTGAAGTTCTCGGATGGCTGTTCCGGCAGCGCGGAGAGCGCCTTCTCGATGCGCGCACCGTCGAGCGGATTGTCGAACTCGCCGCTTTTGAGCGCAAGGGTCACATCGCCCTGCACGGGGATGCAGATATCTTCGCAGATGCCGAGGAAGACGGAGGCGCGGATGGTGACGTCGCCGCCGTTGCCGGTCTTCCTGAGCATCAGCGGGAAAGCCACCGGCGCGTCATATCCGGTGTAGCGCCCGGGCCCTTCGCCGAACGTCTTCGGCACTGGAAAGCGGATCGACCGCAGCGAGACGCCGCCGGAGGGATCGATGGTCACTTGTGGTGGTATGCCGCTTGCGCCGGGATCGCGCCAATAGGTCTTCCAGCCGGGGTTCAGTCGAACTTCGAGAATGGCGGGAATGATACCATCCGGGTTCGGGTGCGAAGCGACAATGCGGAAAGCGCCGCCGGGCGAGGTCACCCATTCGCTGGCGGCTCCATAGGACTGGGCAGGCAGAAAAAAAGCGAAGAGAAGGCTTGCCGTCGCGATGCGCTGGGCCATCTTCATTGGGGTCGAGCGTCGGGTCATGGCCAAGCTGTATCGCGTTTCGCCCTTGGCCTCCAGCGGTCCCGATATGCCGCTGCGATCATAATTGCTTGATCGGGCAAGGCGAGAGCATGGACAGGGTGTCGCTTGCGTGGGCGCAAATATCGGCGAACGCCACGTAGAAGCGCTTTTCATTTCGTCGCGAATTGATAGGCTATCATCATCATGGCGAAAAACGTGCTGAATACGATACGCGAACGTGGCTTCCTTGACGGTCAATTCCTGATCGCCATGCCCGGCATGTTCGACACCAATTTCGCCCGGACGGTCATCTTCGTCTGCGCCCATTCGGAAGACGGGGCGATGGGTTTCATTCTGAATCGTCCGCAGCGCCTGACCTTCCCGGATGTTCTGCTGCACCTGCAGCTTCTGGACCCGGATGAGGCCATCCGCCTGCCGTCGGCTACGCGCGAGTTCCAGATCCAGGCCGGAGGCCCCGTCGAGACCGGGCGCGGCTTCGTGTTGCATTCGGACGATTATCTGAGCGACTCCAGCATTCCGGTCAGTGACGACATCTGCCTGACGGCGACGCTCGACATCGTCAGGGCGATCTCGCGCGGCGAGGGACCTCTCAAGGCGACCATGCTGCTCGGCTATGCGGGATGGGGCCCAGGCCAGCTGGAGGCCGAAATCACCCAGAACGGCTGGCTGACCTGCCCTGCGCAGGAGGAGCTGATCTTCAGCCGGGACCTCGACGAGAAGTACGACAGAGCGCTGGCCCTGATGGGTGTCAGCCCGGCGATGCTCTCGACGGACTCAGGCCACGCTTGATTGCCCCTCATTCGCCTGTCGGCACCTTCTCCCCGCAGGCGGGGGGAAGCGGCAAGCGGCAGTCGCTCGATCATCTCTCAAGCCAGCAGCAGGAGGAGCGTGCCGCTTGTCCCTTCGCCCAATGGGCCATCAGGGGGCAGATGCCTCACGCCCGCTTCATCAGCGGAAATCGCTCCTTCAGGAGCCTCAGGATCGATTCCGATCCCACCGGCGGACCGAACAGGAAGCTCTGACCGTAGTCGCAGCCCATCTGCGCGAGCTGGATCGCATCCTCCTCGGATTCGATTCCCTCCGCGACCACCCGCATGTCGAGCTCGCGCGCCATCGTGATCACCGAGCGCAGGATGACCGCGCGCTTGTCGCTTGGATCGCGGACCAGCGCCTTGTCGATCTTGATCGTGTCGAAAGGGAAGCGGGTGAGATAGGAGAGCGACGAGTGGCCGGTGCCGAAATCGTCGAGCGCCAGCCGCAGCCCGGCTTCGCGGAGCTTTTCAAGCACGAGCCTGGCCTGCTCGGGGTTCTCCATGACAAGCGATTCCGTCAGTTCCATTTTGATCTGCGCCGGATCGCAGCGGCTCTTGCTGAGAATCGCGCGCATGTCGTCATAGAGTTCGTTGTTCAGAAGCTGCGCGCTCGACAGGTTGATCGAGATGAAGATCGGCAGGTCGCCGGTCTGCGCCTGCCACTCGGCAAGATCGCTCGTGGCCTTGTCGAAGGCGAACAGACCCAGCTGGTTTATCAGGTCGGAATTCTCCGCAATGGGGATGAATTCAGTCGGTGAAATATTTCCGCGCTTCGGATGCTCCCAGCGCATGAGCGCTTCGAAGCCGGCGATTTCGGCATCGCTGAGGCGGACGATGGGCTGGTATACGAGGGAAAGCTCCTTGCGTTCCATGGCGCGTTTCAGGTCGGCTTCGAGCTGTAGGCGGTCCGAGCCGGAGGTCCGGAAAGCCGGACGGAACGGTTCGACCCGGTTGCCGCCCGCCTTCTTGGCGCGGAACATCGCAAGCTCGGCATCGTCGAGCAGTCCAGCAGCGCTCTGCTCCTGATCGAGCCATGAGACGAGGCCGATCGAAGCGGTCAGGTTGATCTCCCGATTTCCGTAGTTGAGCGGGACCATGATCGCCTTGCTGACCGCATCGGCGAAGTCGGCGATCTTGGGCGGATCGCGTTCGGACATGAGGATCAAGCCGAACTGGTCGCCACCGAGACGCGCGAGCGTGTCCTGCGGGCGCAGAAGCCTGCGCAGGCGGCGCGTCAGCGCGATGAGGACGTTGTCGCCGGCGGCGATCCCCAGCATGTCGTTGACCTGCTTGTAGCGGTCGATATCGATGGCAAGCACGGTCGGGCGTATCGAGTTGCTGCCGTCGCCCATCAGGAGGATCGCCTGCAGGCGATCGAGAAAGACTTGTCTGTTCGGCAGGCCGGTCAGATTGTCCAGAAGCGCGTTGTGCAGGAGCCGTTCGACCGAATTGCGCTGTTCGGTGATGTCGTTGATGGTTCCGACGCATCGGATGATTTCGCCATTGGCGCCGAGCACCGGGCGCGCCCGGATCGAGAGCCAATGATAATGGCCATCCTCGGCGCGCACGCGGAATTCATGGTTGAGCCGCCCGCGGCGATGCTCGAGCAGGACGTCGAGCGTTGCGCGGAAACGGTCGCGGTCGTCGGGGTGCAGCCGCGGCACCCAATTGCGCACCGGCCCGTTCATCGTTCCGAGCGAAAGCCCGAGTTGGTGCGAGATATCGGGAATGGTAACGACCCGGTCGCGCGCCACGTCCCAGTCCCAGACGGTATCGCCTGATCCCGTGAGTGCCAGCGCCTGGCGCTCGAGATCGGAGAACAGGCCGAGCTGATAGGCCCCGCCGGAAAAGGCGTGCTGCATGACGGTGAAGCCGATCAGAAGCACGATGAGTACGAGGCCGCCGCCGAGTGCCGGCTGCACGATGTCGTTGGCGAGTTGACCGGTCACCGCGAGCCAGGCGCCGAACAGCCACACAAGGATCAACAGCCAGGCGGGAACGAGAAGGATCGCGCGGTCATAACGGTTGAAGCCCAGATAGGCGATCAGCACGATGCCGACGGTTGCCGTCAGCGCGAAGGACAGGCGGGCGATGCCGGAGGCGATCGCCGGATCGTAGACGGCGACGCCGAAGAGCAGCCCGAGGCCGAGAATCCATGCGAGCGTCGCGTAGCCGAGATGCTGATGCCAGCGATTGAGATTGAGATAGGTGAACAGGAAGACCACGAGACCGGCTGCGAGGAACACCTCCGTGCCCGCTCGCCATATGCGCTCGTCGTCGGCAGTCACGGTGATGAGCTTCGAAAGGAAGCCGAAATCGACGCAGATATAGGCAAGCACGGCCCAGGCGAGCGCGGCGGTGGCCGGCAGCATCGACGTGCCCTTGACGACAAAAAGGATCGTCAGGAACACCGCGAGCAGCCCGGCGATGCCGAGCACGATACCGCGGTACAGGGTGAAGGCGTTGACGGTATCCTTGTAGGCGTCCGGCTGCCAAAGATAGATCTGTGGCAGCTCCGGCGTGGTGAGTTCGGCAACGAAAGTGATGACCGCACCCGGATTGAGCGTGATCCGGAAGACATCCGCTTCTTCGCTCGGTTGCCGGTCCAGCGCAAAACCCTCGCTCGGCGTGATCGAGAGTATTCGCTGCGAGCCGAGGTCGGGCCAGAAGAGCTTCGAATTCACGAGCCGGAAATGCGGTGCGACGATAACGCGTTCGAGCTGCTCTTCCGATACATTCGCGAGCGCGAACACGGCCCAGTCGCCCTGGTGGTTTTCCGTGCTGGAACGCACTTCGATGCGTCTGACGATGCCGTCCGTGCCGGGAGCGGTCGAAACCTGAAAGGCATCGCCTCTGCCGCTGTAGATCTCCGTCGTGGCGGTAAGGTCGAGCGCCGTGTCCTCGCGCGAGATCTTCACCGGCTCGAGCGCATGCGCAACGCCGCCGCCAAGACCAAGGACGAAAACGACGAGTGCGACCAGAAACGCCGCCAGCCTTGCGGCTGGCCATGCGAGCGGCTTACGGGTCAGGGGCATCAAAGGGGCAAATTCCTGTTGGGTACGGCATCGACGGAGAGGAGCGAAAACATCAAATGGTCCCGCCACTGCCCGTTTATCTTCAAATACTGTCTCAAATAGCCTTCACGCTTAAAGCCGGCCTTTTCAAGGAGCCGGATGCTCCGTGCGTTTTCTGGAATACAGGCTGCTTCGATACGGTGCAACTCGAGCCCCGTGAAGATGTAGGGGATCGTCAGCTTCAAGGCCTCGTACATATGGCCCTGTCCGGCATGTTTCTGGCCCATCCAGTAGCCGATCATGCAGTTCTGGGCAGCACCGCGGCGGATATGACCGATGGTGAGACCGCCAAGCAGCGTTTCGTCCGGCCTGTGGAAGAGGAAGAGCGGTACGGCCTGACCGGACGCAAATTCCTGCTCGTTGCGATTGACGCGGCTGCGAAAGGCGCCTTCGGTCATTTCGTCGGCGCGCCAGGTAGGCTCCCACGGCTCCAGGAAGGCGCGGCTTTCGCTGCGCAACCGATACCATTGCCGGTAGTCGGCGTAGCGGGGGAGGCGGAGCAGGTAATGCTGGCTGGCGATCTCGACCGTATCCGGCTGCCGCGAAAGGAACCGAAAAACCGATCTTGTCATCTATGCCTCCAGGCCAATACCGCGTCGGCGCCGCCGCAGTTCGGTCGAACCGAATGCATGTCGCCCAGACAATATGCGGCGGTTGGGACGACCTGCACGAGAACAATTCCCTAATGCGCGTCGGTTGAGTCCGATCGAACGCGACGCGCTTCAGGGCACTGTCTCAATGCGAAACGTTGCACAAGTTTACGCCCAAATCGAATCCGATTTTAAGAATTGTACAAGGAAAACGAGGACGTTGAAGGAAGGCATGCGACTGGCAACGGCCGGTCAGCTCGCCGCAGCATGGATCGCGTCCGCCTTCGCGGTCAGCGAGGCCAATATGTCGTTCAGGGGAGCGAGCTGCCCGAGCGGCCCGATGGCCGACAACGTCGGAACCGTGTCGAAGAACAGGCGGCCGGCCAGGTCGGTGAGGCGCTCGATGGTGATGCCCGACAGCCGTTCCATCAGTTCCTCATTAGGAATGGGCCGGCCGTACAGCATCATCTGCCGTGCGATTTGTCCCGCACGCGCGGCCGGGCTTTCCTGACCCATCAGCAATTGCGCCCGGATCTGTGCGCGGGCACGCTCGATCTCCTGCTGATCGATGCTCAAGGACGACTTGCGCAATTCATCGACGATCACCGGCATCAATTCCGGCAGGTTTTCTCCGCCCGTTGCCGCATGTACGCCGAAGATGCCGGTATCGGAAAAGCCCCAATGGAAGGCGTAGACCGAATAACAGAGGCCTCTGTGTTCGCGCACTTCCTGGAACAGGCGGGAAGACATGCCGCCGCCGAGGATGTTGGCAAGGATCTGCGAACAATAGAAATCACGCGCGTGATAGGCCTTGCCTTCGAAGCCGAGCAGAACCTGCGCGTCCATCAGGTCGCGGCTCTCGCGGCTGTCGCCGCCGGTGTAGCGCGCGGTCTCGATGACGGGGGCGCAAACGGGTTCGGCGGGCAGGGAGGCGAAACGCTCCTCCACCTGGCGCACTATGGTGTCGTGATCGACGGCGCCGGCGGCAACGATGAAGGTGCGGTCGGTCGTATAGTTGCGGCCGAGATACTGCCGGATCTGATCCGCGCTGAAGGACATCACCGTTTCCGGCGTGCCGAGGATCGGCCTGCCGACCGTCTGGCCGCGATAGGCGGTCTCGGCAAAGCGATCGAAGACGACGTCGTCCGGCGTGTCGTCCGCCGCGCCGATCTCCTGCAGGATGACCTGCTTCTCGCGACGGAGCTCGTCCGCCTCGAAGGTCGATTCCGTCAGAATGTCGGCGAGGATATCGACCGCCAGCGGCAGATGGTCCTTGAGCACGCGGGCATAGTAGGAAGTCGTTTCGGTCGAGGTGGCGGCGTTGACCTCGCCGCCCACATTCTCGATTTCCTCGGCGATCTGGCGGGCGCTGCGCCGCCTCGTGCCCTTGAAAGCCATGTGCTCCAGGAGATGCGCAATTCCGTGTTCATTCACGGTTTCGTTGCGCGAACCGGACTTGATCCAGACTCCGAGCGCCACGCTTTCCAGATGCGGCATTCGCTCGGTAACCACCGTCAGCCCGGAAGGGAGCCGGGTGCACTCAACTTTCATCATCCGTGATCTTTCGCTCTATTCCCGAACGCGGGTACGCTCGCCGATGAAGGTTTCGACGCTCTTGAGCTCCGGATCCAGGATGTCGAAACGCTCCGCCCTAGTCATGAGATCAGCAAGCCACGTCGGAAGCGCGGGGTCAATACCACTTGCCGATTTTACTGCGGCGGGGAATTTTGCCGGATGGGCAGTCGCAAGGGTGACCATCGGGGCGGAGTTCTTCTCGTGCTTGGCTGCCACGAAAACGCCGATTGCCGTATGCGGATCAAGGAGATAGCCGGTTTCGTCGAAGGTCTTGCGGATCGTCTTCGCCACATCTTTCTCCGAGGCGCGGCCCGCGCGAAATTCCTTGCGGATTTTTTTCAGCGCTGCGTCGCCGAGCGTGAACGAGCCGGATTGCCTGAGGCTCGCCATGGCTGCGCGGACTTCCGCCGGATCGCGCTCGTTCGCCTCGAAGATGAGCCTTTCGAAGTTCGACGAGATCTGGATGTCCATCGAAGGCGAGGTCGTCGCCTTGACGTCGCGCATCTCGTAGCGGCCGTTCTTCAGGGTGCGCGCCAGAATGTCGTTTTCGTTGGTGGCGATGATCAGCTTGTCGATCGGCAGACCCATGCGCTTGGCGACGTAGCCTGCGAAAATATCGCCGAAATTGCCGGTCGGCACGGTGAAGGAGATCTTCCGGTCAGGCGCGCCGAGAGCGACCGCCGTCGTAAAGTAGTAGACGATCTGAGCCATGATACGCGCCCAGTTGATCGAATTGACGCCGGAAAGCTTCACGCGGTCGCGGAAGGCCTGGTCGTTGAACATGGCCTTGACCAGGTTCTGGCAATCGTCGAAATTGCCCTTGACGGCGACCGCGTGCACGTTCGATGCCGTGGACGTGGTCATCTGTCTTTGCTGCACCGGCGACACTTTGCCCTGCGGAAAGAGGATGAAGATATCGGTGCGATCGCGGCCGGCGAAGGCGTCGATCGCGGCGCCGCCGGTATCGCCGGAAGTCGCTCCCACGATCGTCGCCCGCTCACCCCTTTCGGCAAGAACATAGTCCATCAGCCGGGCGAGCAACTGCATGGCGACGTCCTTGAAGGCGAGCGTCGAACCGTGAAAGAGCTCCATCACGAAAGCGTTCGGTCCGGTCTGGACCAGGGGTGCTACGGCCGGATGACGGAAAGTGGCGTAGGCCTCGTCGATCATCTCGCGGAACTTGGCCGCCGGGATTTCGCCATTGGTGAAGGGTTCGAGAACGGTGAAGGCGATCTCCTGATAGGATTTGCCGCGCAGCGCCCGGATCTCTTTTTTCGAGAGCGCCGGCCATTCCTTCGGCAGGTAAAGTCCGCCGTCGCGAGCAAGTCCTGCCAGAAGAGCATCGCAAAAACCGAGAGAGGCCGCTTCTCCCCGTGTCGAAATATACTTCACCGTCGTCATCCTTCGTCGTTTGCGCGTCTGAATGAGACGCGCGGCGCTGCAGGCGCTTTTGCGTCAGTCCCTGGCAAATCGCGCGGCCATTCTTGTCACCGTGGCAATTTCACGTCGGTTTCGGAAATTTCGGTTGGGGAGCGTGGACCGGTCGATTTTTGATTTCGCCGCTGATATAGACGATGCCCGAAGGTCAAGAAAGGCCTCCAGCCGTTTTCGGCCCTGAGCTCGAGTTGACCCGAGGCGGTCTCGAGCTCTCGCCCGTTGAAGCCGGCCGCGGCGAGTTTGGCTTTGTTATAAGCCGAAATCATCGCGGTTTGGGAGTTCGTCCGTTCAGTAGAGGTTGTGCAACGTGTCTGGCAAAGTATTTCGCCGTGTTCTCGCAGTATCCCTTCTTTTGGCCGCTGCCGGCTGTAACAAGACGCAATCGGGTGGCGCCATCGACGCCGGCGGAAGCGCGACGGCGCCGACGCCTGCGGTGATCCAGGCGGCCTGCCCGCCGATCAGCCTCCGGGACGGTACCTCCTCCTACCGCACCTATGCAAAGGGTGCCAAGGACGATCCGAGCAAGATCGTCTATCAGGCCTCGCTTGCCGATACGACGCGCCAATGCGTGCAGAGCCCGGACAAGCTGACGATGACCGTCGTGGTGCAGGGTCGCGTGGTCGCCGGTCCCGCCGGCGGGCCGGGCAAGGTGACGCTGCCGATCCGCGTCGCCGCCACGGATGGCGAAAAGACGCTTTATTCGGAGCTCACTCAATATCCGGTCGAAGTGCCGGCGGGCAGCGCCACCACCCAATTCGTTTTCACCAAGGCCGATGTGACGCTTCCTGCCGGCGCCGGCGCCGAAGCGAAGGTCTTCGTAGGATTTGACGAAGGTCCGTACAGGACCAAGTAATACCCGCCCCTCATCCGGCCTGCCGGCCACCTTCTCCCCGCAGGCGGGGCGAAGGACGCGAGCGGCACGCTCCCAGCTCTCTCTTAACGTTGAAGATGCGGAGACGATGCCGCTTGTCCCTTCTCCCCGTAAGACGGGGAGAAGGTGCCGGCAGGCGGATGAGGGGCGAGCTCAACTCCGTTCAGCGGCCGCTTACTCGACCGCGACGCTCTGGCCGCCTTCCCACTTGTAAAGCGAGAAGCTTGGCGAGGTGAGGTCGCCGCTTTCGCCGTAGGTCAGCTTGCCGATGACCGTGTCGATCGCGTCGCCGGATTTGATGGCGGTGGCAACGGCAGTCGCGTCGTCGGGCGAGCCCGCCTTCTCGATGCCCGCCTTGAGAACCTGCACGGCGGCATAGGCGTTGAGCGTGAAGGCTTCCGCGGGGATGTTCTTGGCCTTGAGGGCTTCGATCACCGGTGCGGCGGCTGGGTTGCGGGTGGCGTCGCTGGCATTGGTGTAGACGGTGCCCGATGCGGCTTCGCCGCCGATTGCCCAGAACTCGGTGTTGGAAAGACCGTCGCCGCCGAGGAGCTGCGCCTTCACGCCCTGGTCATGCATCTGGCGAGCGAGCAGCCCGCCCTCCGCGTGATAGCCGCCGAAATAGACGACGTCGACGTTCTCGGACTTGAGGCGGGTGACGATCGCCCCGAAGTCCTTCTCGCCGGGCGTCAGGCCCTCATAGACCACCTCGGTGATGCCGCCTGCGTTGATCGCAGCCTTGAAGCCGTCGGCAAGACCCTTGCCATAGGCTCCCTTGTCGTGAAGGACCGCGACGCGCTTGTCCTTGAAGTTCTTGACGACGTAGTCGGCGGCGACCACGGCCTGCTGATCATCGCGTCCGCAGGTGCGCAGAACGTTCCACAGGCCGCGGGTGGTCAGGTCCGGGGTCGTTGCCGTCGGCGTGACCATCAGGATACCGTTTTCCGCCAGCACGTCGGATGCCGGCATCGAGGTGCCGGAAAGCACCGGTCCGACCACGTATTTTATGCCTTCGCCCGCCAGCTGGTTGGCGACCGAGACGGCCTGCTTGGGTTCGCCCGCGTCGTCGACGATCTTGACGACGAGTTTCTCGCCATTGACGCCGCCGGCGCTGTTGATCGCTTCGATCGCCGCTTCGGCGCCGTTCTTGACCTGCTCGCCGAAGGCCGCAACGGGACCGGTGAGCGGCGTGATGACTCCGATGGTGATGTCGGCATGGGCGAGCGGCGCAAACGCGACGCTGGCCGCCAGGGCCATTCCGGTCAATCGTGAAAGACGCATTGTGTTTCCTCCTTGGAAAATTCCCCCTTCTGGGGGTTTGCTTGATATGCCGCGCGCAGTCTGAAAATCGGCCGATTCTCGGAGGAAGTCCATGCGGCTTCAATGCGGCATGGAATCCTCGCCCGCCCTAAGCCGTTCCCCCCTAAGCCGTCCCCCCTAAGCCGTCATGGACTCCGACCATTCCGCGAGCGCGGCGATTACTCCGGGAAGCGCCGCCATTCGCGAGATGACCGTTTCGGCACCGGCTTCCGTCAGCTTGTCCGCATGGGCTGCGAACGTATGCGAACCGCCGGTAAAACCGACGACGCGCATGCCCGCCGCGCGTGCGCCATGAATGCCGTGAACCGAGTCTTCGATGACAAGAACGCGTGCCGGATCGACGCCGAACTGTGCGGCCCCATGCAGGAAGATGTCCGGCTTCGGCTTGACGCGATCCGGCCCGAGATCGCGCGCGGAATAGATGTGCTTGCCGAAATGATCCTTGATTCCGACTTTGCCGAGCGTCATCGCAAGCCGTTTGGAAGTGGAGTTGGAGCAGATGCAATGCGGAAGCGTCAGTTGCATGAGTGCCGGCCGCACGCCTTCGATGATCTTGACGTCGCGGGCAAGCCGCATGTCGAGAATGGCATCGACCTTGTCGATCAGGGAGGCGGAGAGCGGAATGCTTGCTTCCTTCTCGACCGCCAGCAACGTGTCGCGCCAGGTCATGCCGGAAAAGCGTTCGGACATTTCCTCGATGCTGATCGGATAGCCCGCTTCCGTCAGCAGTCCGGCCTCGACTTCCGAAGCGATGATTTCCGAGTCGACGAGCACGCCGTCGCAGTCGAAGATGATGAGGTCGATACCCGTCATAAATCGGTTCCTTGGGAGAAAGGCGCCGCCGGCAGGGGAGGAGCTGAAAAGCGGCGCGGGAAACGGTGTTCGCAGCTTTATACGATGGCGGATCAAAGCTCAACCTGGGGCAGGAGATGGAGAACCGGGGATTGTGGCCGATTCAACTCACAATCGCTGCAGCCGACGGTACAAATCGTCGTGATCACCGCGGGAAGAGCTCGAGAAAGGCCTTCTCGCCTGGCGCCGTAAAGCGAACTGCACGGCTGCTCTGCTCCCGTTTCGCCCAGCCCTTGTCGATGAAGAGCGTCAGCAACGCCTCCCCGAGAGAACCGGCGAGATGCGACCGCCGCTCGCTCCAGTCGAGGCAGGTGCGGCAGATCGGCCGCCTGGATTTCCTGAGCGCGGCGTAGTCGATCCCGAGCGACTCGATGCGGACACGCCCGGCATCGGTCAGGGCCAGATCGTCGTCGCCCGTCATTTCCATCTGCCGGGCGGCGATCAGGCTGTCCAGCATGCGCACGCCGTAATCGCCGGCAAGATGGTTGTAGCAGACGCGTGCCTTGCGCAGTGCCGGGTCCTTCGGTCCGGGCCGCGAGCGCGTCAGGCCGCGCCCGGCGGCAAAACCCATGAGGCTTTCGAGCATGAGGCCAACTTCGTCCTCGCTCAGCGCGTAATAGCGGTGCCGGCCCTGCTTGCGCTGTGTCAGCAAACCGCCCGCCTCCAGCTTGGCCAGGTGCGAACTGGCGGTCTGCAGCGTGATGCCGGCCTGCGCTGCGAGCTCCGTCGGCGTCAGCGCCTGGCCGCCCATCAGAGCGGTCAGCATGTTCGCGCGTGCAGGATCGCCGATCAACGAGCCGATAAGAGCTATGTCCGGACCTTCCTTCATACTTCGATGGTAGTCGAAGTATCGCGGGCCGGCAAGTCCCGGACGGCGCCGCCTGGACGACGGCCCCTGCAGCGACGCAGATTTTTCCGGCGCCTTCAGGCTTTGGTAACCATCTTCGGTAACCATAAGCCTATCGTCAGTCCGAGTAAGCGTATTTGCGAGTTGCCAATGTCATCAGTTGTTTCGCTTGCCGAAATCTCCCGTGCCGCCCGTCCGTTGAACTGGCTGGACAGCATCATCAAAGGAGATTGCGTGGCCGCGCTGAACGCGCTTCCCGATCATTCGGTCGATGTCGTCTTCGCCGACCCGCCCTATAATCTTCAGCTCGGCGGCACCTTGCACCGGCCCGATCAGTCGCTGGTCGATGCAGTGGACGACGATTGGGACCAGTTTGCCTCCTTCGAAGCCTATGACGCTTTCACGCGCGCCTGGCTGCTTGCCTGCCGGCGTGTCCTGAAGCCCACCGGCACGCTCTGGGTCATCGGCTCCTACCACAATATCTTCCGGGTCGGCGCGATCCTTCAGGACCTGCACTTCTGGGTCTTGAACGATATCATCTGGCGCAAGACCAATCCGATGCCGAACTTCAAGGGCCGACGCTTCCAGAACGCGCATGAAACGCTGATCTGGGCGACGCCGAACGCCAAAGCCAAGGGCTATACCTTCAACTACGAAGCGATGAAGGCGGCGAACGACGACGTTCAGATGCGCTCCGACTGGCTGTTCCCCATCTGCTCCGGTTCCGAGCGGCTGAAGGGAGACGACGGTAAGAAGGTACACCCGACACAAAAGCCGGAAGCGCTGCTTGCCCGCATTCTGATGGCCTCGACCAAGCCCGGCGACGTCGTGCTCGACCCGTTCTTCGGCTCCGGCACCACCGGAGCGGTCGCCAAGCGCCTCGGCCGGCACTTCGTCGGCATCGAGCGCGAGCAGGACTATATCGACGCCGCCGCCGAGCGTATCGCGGCCGTGGAGCCGCTCGGCAAGGCCACGCTCTCGGTCATGACCGGCAAGAAGGCGGAGCCGCGCGTCGCCTTCAACACTCTGGTGGAAAGCGGGCTCATCAAGCCCGGCACGGTTCTGACGGATGCGAAGCGCCGCTACAGCGCGATCGTTCGCGCCGACGGCACGCTTGCGTCCGGCGGCGAGGCCGGATCCATTCATCGCCTCGGTGCGAAAGTGCAGGGCCTCGATGCCTGCAACGGCTGGACCTTCTGGCACTTCGAGGAGGGAAGCGCGTTGAAACCGATCGACGAGCTCAGATCCGTCATTCGAAACGACCTGGCAAAACTGAACTGATCAACCAGTTCCGCCTGGGTCTTCGATAAGCGCCCCCCTCCGGTTTTTGTACCTTCAGTCCCGGATGAGCGCTTTAAACGCCCGGAATCCGAAGAGGATTCCGGGCGTTTGTATCAATTCTGGCGTCGGCCAATTACAGCACGGCGGCCGCTGTCAGTGCGGGTGCCGCCTCGGAAGGCTGGATACCGTAGGCCGCCAGATCGGCCTTCAGCCTTTCTGCGCCGGTGAACTGAACCGCGTGCCAGCCGGCCGCTTGCGCGCCCTCGACATTGGCGGCGCTGTCGTCGATGAAAAGCGTTGCGCCCGGATCGAGATCGAAGGCCTTCGCGTGGGTCCGGTAGATGGCGAGATCGGGCTTGATGAGCCGCACGTCGCCGGAGACCGTAACCCCGCGCGGCAGGGTCAGGAAGGGATAAAGCTTCTGCGCCTCCCGGAAGGTGTCGGAGGCGAAATTGGTCAGCATCGTGACGTCCCAGCCGTCGGCGATCAGGCCTTCCATGATGGCGACCGTCCCCACATAGGCGTGCGGCACCATTTCATGCCAGTGCCGGCGAAAGGCGCGGATGTGATCTTCCCGTTCGGGATGGTTGCGGATGAGGAGTGCCTCCGCCTCTTCCCAGGAGCGGCCGCGATCCTGCTCTATGTTCCAGTCTGACGTGCAGACATTGGCGAAAAACCAGTTGCGTTCCGCCTCGTCCGGTATGAGGCGGGAATAGGGAAGGTTCGGATCGTAATGGATCAGCACTTTGCCGATGTCGAAAACGATGTGGCGGATGTCGATTCTGCTCATTGGTATTCCTGCCGATCCTTGGCTTGCGACGGAAATTGGGCCGGAGCGGCCGCAAAGCGCTCCGCCTTGCATTTAGCCCGCTTCGAACGCATGCGGTATAGCCTTGGCGATTGCCTTTTTCATGACAGTCGGAAGCGCCTGCGCCTTGAGCGAGGCGAGCGGCTCCCACCATCCGCTCGTGCCGGTCCGCACCTCTCCGACATTGGCGCGCCAGACCCTGGCCCGAAAGACGGAAAGGTGCAACTCGAAATGCGTGAAGACGTGGTTGACGGTCCCGCACGGCTCCCACGCTGCGGGGAAGGGATGAGCGTCTATCGAGGTGTCGCCGTCGCGGCGCGCCGTCCAGTCCGTGCCTGGCACTTCTGTCATGCCGCCGAGGAGGCCCGTTTCGGGGCGCTTGCGAAGATAGACCGCCTCGAAGCCGTCGACGGCGACGAAGGCCGCACCCCGGCGCAGCGGCTTCTCCTTCTTGGCCGCCTTGCGCGGAAATGTCTCCGGGTCGGCTGTTTTCAGGGCCCGGCAATCCGCGCGAAAGGGACAGAGCGAACAGGCAGGCCGTTTCGGCGTGCAGATCGTCGCGCCGAGATCCATCATCGCCTGCGCGAAATCGCCCGGCCGGTCGGCCGGGGTCAGCGCGTGGACGAGGGCCCGCATTTCGGGCTTGGCCGCGGGCAGCGGCGTCTCGACCGCATGGAGGCGCGAGATCACGCGCTCCACATTTCCGTCGAGAACGGCACTTGCCCGGTTGAAGGCGATCGCGGCGATGGCTGCGGCGGTGTAGTCGCCGATGCCCGGCAGCGCTTTCAGCCCTTCTTCGCTATCGGGAAAACGGCTGCCGTGATCGCGGGCGACCGCTTCGGCACATTTCTTCAGGTTTCGCGCGCGGGCGTAGTAGCCGAGGCCGGCCCAGGCCTTCATCACATCCTCGGTGTCCGCAGCGGCAAGGTCGCCGACCGTCGGCCACAGGGTCAGGAATTTCTCGAAATAGGCTTTGACTGCCTGGACCGTCGTCTGCTGAAGCATCACCTCCGACAGCCAGACGCGATAGGGGTCGGCAACAGCACCTTTCCGCGCCGCTGCCGGCGAGACCCGCCATGGAAGGACGCGGTGGTGGCGATCGTACCATTCGAGAAGAAGTGCGGCGCTCGCCGCCTGTGGAAGATCGCGCATCATTTGCAGGGAGATCCTTTTGCGGCCTATACTTGGCCGATGCCGGCTTGAGCCGCAAGGTTCGATCGAAATTGCAAACAGAAAGTCGTTCCGTGAGTGAGAGAAAGGCCCGCAAGGGCGTCGTTCAGATCAGCGAAGTTGCCAACGGCCTGATCGATCCGGTGCTGGCGAAGCGGGCCGGCATCAACACGATGCTGCTCGGTTCGTGGGACGAAATCGCCGGTGCGGAGTTTGCCGATTGCACCCGGCCGGAAAGAATTGCCTGGCCGCGCCGCGCTTCCGAGATCGCCGGCGAAGGCGGATACCAGCCGGGTGTGCTGACGGTCGCGTGCGAAGGCGCCCGGGCGCTTTTCCTGACCCATGCCCAGGGCGAGCTGATCCAGCGCATCAACGGCTTCTTCGGTTTCCACGCAATCGGTCAGTTGCGCATCGTCCAGAAGCCGGTCGCACCGCCGCCCAAGCGCTACAGCCGCCCGCTGCCCCTCGTCGGCGAGGCTGCCCGGCGGCTCGAAACCATGGTGGAAGGCGTCGAAAGCGACGCGTTGAAGGCGGCGCTGAAGCGGCTCGGCACTGCCGTTCTGTCGACGCCGCGGCGATGACGGTCACGATTGTTTGAACGCTGTCGAAACACCCCCTCTTGTCGCCCCGCACGTGGCAAGTTATCGAAATCACGCTTCAATTTCCCTCGAGTAGAACACGGGTCCTGTCCATGTCCGCTTCCCAAACAAGCCTTCCGAAACGCCTGCTGAGCGGCGTCGCCGTTGCAGCGCTCGCTCTGGCGCTCGCAGCCTGCAGCGATGAAAAGAAGGAGGCGGCTTCAACGACGCCCGCCGAGACCACGGCGAGCACCGATGCGACGACCACCGCCTCGACGTCTCAGGCGCCTGCCGCCGCGAGCGAGGCGAAGCCGGCGACCGAAGTGGCGCAGGCCTCAACCCCTGCCGCCAAGGTCGAGTTGCCGAAGTCGGAGGGCAGCGTCGACATGGCGAAGCTCCTGGAGCCCGGAGCGCTGCCGGAAATGGCGCTCGGAGAAGCCAATGCGCCGGTCACCATCGTCGAATACATGTCGATGACCTGCCCGCATTGCGCCAATTTCCACAACGAAACATTCGACGCGATCAAGGCGAAGTACATCGACAGCGGCAAGGTACGCTTCATCGTCCGCGAATTCCCCTTCGATCCGCGCGCGGCGGCCGCCTTCATGCTGGCGCGCTGTGCACCGGAGGGGCAGTATTTCCCGATGATTTCCATGCTGTTCAAGCAGCAGGAGCAGTGGGCGGCTGCGCAGAACGGCCGCGATGCACTCCTGCAACTGTCGAAACTCGCCGGTTTTACACAGGAGAGCTTCGAGGCCTGCTTGACGAACCAGAAACTTCTGGATGATGTGAATGCAGTCATGCAGAGGGGCGCCAAGGAATTCGGGGTCAAGTCGACGCCGACCTTCTTCGTCAACGGTGAGCACTATTCGGGGGACATGTCGGTTGACGTTATGTCGGCCCTCATCGACAGCAAGCTCTGATCCATCGCTTTCAATTCCGACGGGCGACGGCGGCAGCCGTGCGCCCGTTTTTTGTCTCCGGTCGGTGGGGCTTCGCCATGCCTCACGCTGACGTATCGCCGGAAGTTCGCGGCAACGCCCGCCGCATGCGCAATGCCATGACGGAGGCGGAAGCCAAGCTCTGGAATGAACTGCGTGCGCATCGGCTGATGGGGCTTGGTTTTCGCCGGCAAGTTCCGATCGCCGGTTACATCGTGGATTTCGCCTGTGCCGCGCATCGATTGATCGTCGAGGTCGATGGTTCGCAGCATGCGAGACCTCAAAGTGCTGACTACGACCGGCAGCGTACTCGGCGTCTTGAGGCGGATGGCTGGACGATTTTGCGTTTCTGGAACGATGACGTGCTGCGCGACATCGACAATGTCTGCGAGCATATTGTCCGTGTGATCGGGAAGGGGGCGTTCGAGTGAGGCGGTCGTGGCTCACCCCCCTCTGCCCTGCCGGGCATCTCCCCCACAAGGGGGGAGATTGGCATGTGGCAATGTCTCCTTCAACCGCTGGTCTCGTATGCGGGGCTTTGCTCCTTGCCGATCTCCCCCCTTGTGGGGGAGATGCCCGGCAGGGCAGAGGGGGGTATGCGCCGCCATCCACCCCAGCGTGTCCGTCATGAAATTCACCCGGCTGCGCCTGCTCGGCTTCAAGTCCTTTGTCGAACCGACGGAATTCGTCATCGAGCGCGGCCTGACCGGGGTCGTCGGACCGAACGGCTGCGGCAAGTCCAACCTCGTCGAGGCGCTCCGCTGGGTGATGGGCGAGAACTCCTACAAGAACATGCGTGCCTCCGGCATGGACGACGTGATCTTTTCCGGATCCGGCAACCGCCCGGCGCGCAACACGGCCGAAGTCGGCCTTTACCTGGACAATAGCGACCGCACCGCGCCCGCAGCCTTCAACGACAGCGACGAGATACAGGTGACGCGCCGTATCGAGCGCGAGCAGGGCTCGGTCTACCGCATCAATGGCAAGGAGGCGCGCGCCAAGGACGTGCAGTTGCTGTTTGCCGATGCGTCCACCGGTGCGCGCTCGCCCTCGATGGTGGGCCAGGGCCGCATCGGCGAGCTGATCGCCGCCAAGCCGCAGGCGCGCCGGCAACTGCTCGAGGAGGCGGCCGGCATTTCCGGTCTCCATTCGCGCCGGCATGAGGCGGAACTCAGGCTGAAGGCGGCCGAAACCAATCTGGAGCGCCTCGACGACGTCACCTCGCAGCTCGAAAGCCAGATCGAGAGCCTCAAGCGCCAGGCGCGCCAGGCCAACCGGTTCAAGATGCTGTCGGCGGAAATCCGCCGGCACGAGGCGATCCTGTTCCATACCCGCTGGGTGCAGGCCAAGGAAGCGGAGGCCGAGGCGACCAGCCAGCTGAACCAGATCACTGCGCTCGTCGCCGAGAAGGCGCAGGCGCAGATGGAAGCCGCCAAGGCTCAGGCGATCGCGAGCCTCAAGCTGCCGGAACTGCGTGAAAGCGAGGCGAAGTTCGCTGCCGGGCTGCAGCGCCTGCAGATCGCTCGCGCGCAGCTCGAGGAGGATGCCGGCCGCATCCTGCGCCGCCGTGAGGAATTGCAGCGGCGACTGGCGCAACTTGCGGAGGACATTGCCCGCGAAGAGCGGCTGGTCGCCGACAATGCCGGCATTCTCGCCCGCCTCGATCAGGAGGAGGAAGATCTGCGAGACGCGCTGGCCGAGGCGGATGATCGCGGCGCTCAGGCGCGTGAAAGGCTCGACGAGGCCAATGAAAAGCTAGCGGCGAGCGAAGCCGGTCTCGCCCGCATTACGGCCGAGCGCGCCGAGGCGCAAGCCGCGCGCAACCAGATCGAGAGAGCGCTGCGCGATCTCTCCGAGCGGCAGGCGCGCCTTGCACGCCAGCTTGCGGATCAGGGGCGCGAAGTCGACGAGCTTGACGGTCAGATGGCGCGACTCCCCGACCCGGACGAAAAGAGGGGGCAGGTGGAGCTTGCGGAGGCGGCGCTGGAGGAGGCCGAGGCCGCCGTCGCCGCCGTCGAAGAGAGACTCGCCGAGGCGCGCGCCGACGAAGCCGCCGCGCGCCCGCCCGTCGACGAGGCCCGGGCGCGGCTGAACGGCATCGAGACGGAAGCGCGAACGATCCGGCGCATGCTGGAGGCGGCCGGCGGCAGCACCTATCCGGCCGTCGTCGAGGAGATGAAAGTCGAGCGCGGCTTCGAGGCGGCGCTCGGCGCGGCTCTTGGCGACGACCTCGATTCGCCCCTGGAACAGGCGGCGCCGGCGCACTGGCGCATGCCTGGCGACGATGCGAACGATCCCGCATTGCCGGCTGGCGCCCTCCCTTTGATCGATTTCGTCCAGGCACCGGAGGCGCTGAGACGAGCGCTCCGGCAGATCGGGATCATCGAGAGCGACGAGGAGGCGGAGCGACTGCTGCCGCTCCTCAGCACCGGCCAGCGGCTGGTGACGAGGCAAGGCGCCGTCTGGCGGTGGGACGGCCACGTTACCGGCTCGGAAGCGCCGAGTGCTGCGGCCCTAAGGCTCGCCCAGAAGAACCGCCTTTCCGAACTGGAAGGTGCAGCCGAGGAGGCGAGCGAGGCATTGCTGAAGGCGGAGGCGCATCTTGCCGCTGCCGGAGCGCACATCCGAGCCGAGGATGAGCGGCTGAGGCTTTCGCGCGAGGCGCAACGCATGCTTGCACGGCAGCTCTCCGAGGCGCGCGATGCCTTGGCAGCCGCCGAGCGGGCCTCCGGCGATCTTGCCCGGCGCCGCGCGGTGCTTGCCGAGACGAAGCTCCAGATCGAGGGGCAGGCCGAGGAGATCGCCGAAGCGATCGAGGCGGCCAGGGAGGCCTCTGCCGGTCAGCCGGATCTTGCAGAGCTCGACCTGCGGCTGAGCAATCGGACGGCCGAAGTCGCGACCGACCGTGCGGCGGCGGCCGAGGCTCGCGCCGCACATGACGGTCTCGCACGCGAAAACGATGGGCGCCTCAGGCGGCTTGCGGCCATCGCCGGGGAGCGAGAGACCTGGGCAGCGAGGGCGGCGAGCGCCGAAGATCACATTGCGACGCTTCGCGAGCGCGAGGCGGAGGCGCGCGAGGAGGTCGAGGAACTGCTCGATGCGCCTGACGAGTTCGACGACAAGCGCCGCGCGCTGATGAACGAGCTGCAAAAGGCGGAGGCGTCGCGCCGAGAGGCGGCCGACAGACTCGCCGAGGCGGAAAACCACCAGCGCGAAGCGGATCGCCAGGCCGCCATCGCGCTCTCGGAGCTGGCAGAGGTACGCGAAAAGCGCGGCCGCGCCGAAGAGCGGCTCGTTTCTGCGCGGGAGCGGCGTGTCGAGATAGAGGCGCGCATCCTCGAAGCATTGTCCTGCGCCCCCCATGAAGTGATGCGCCTTACCGGCCTCGGCCCCGACGAAGGACTGCCGGATATGCGCAGCGTGGAACGGGAACTCGAGCGGCTGAAGATCGAGCGGGAAAGGCTCGGCGCCGTCAACCTGCGCGCAGACGAGGAGCAGAAGGAGCTTTCGGAACGGCTCGCGGCGCTGCTCAAGGAACGCGACGACGTCATCGAGGCGATCCGCAGGTTGAGGAGTGCCATCCAGAACCTCAACCGCGAGGGCCGAGAGCGGCTGATTGCCGCGTTCGACGTGGTCAATGTGCAGTTCCAGCGGCTTTTCACCCATCTCTTCGGGGGCGGCACGGCGGAACTGCAGCTCATCGAAAGCGACGACCCGCTGGAAGCGGGGCTCGAAATCCTTGCCCGGCCGCCCGGCAAGAAGCCGCAGACGATGACGCTGCTTTCCGGCGGCGAGCAGGCGCTGACTGCCATGGCGCTGATCTTTGCCGTCTTCCTCACCAATCCGGCCCCGATCTGCGTTCTCGACGAGGTGGATGCGCCGCTCGACGACCACAATGTCGAGCGCTACTGCAACCTGATGGACGAAATGGCGGCCTCCACCGAGACCCGCTTCGTCATCATCACCCACAATCCGATCACCATGGCCCGGATGAACCGCCTGTTCGGGGTCACGATGGCGGAGCAGGGGGTCTCGCAGCTCGTCTCGGTAGACCTGCAGACGGCAGAGCGGCTGCGCGAAGCCATCTGATGGCGACCCTCCAATTTGGTGCACTGCAACAAAATCTTCGCCGAGTGCATTTTCAGGCCGGAGCATATACTGTAGATGGTCTGGAGCGGGGTGAGGAAAAGTGCGTGCGCTTTTCCGCCCGCACCCCGCTCTGACTTCTTAGATTCGATCACGTTCATGATTTTAGGTCGGCGACTGTTTCGGGTGGAGAACAGGCATGGCGAAATGGGTATATACCTTCGGTGCGGGAGAGGCCGAAGGGGGCGCGGAAGACCGCGATCGGCTGGGCGGCAAGGGGGCTAACCTCGCGGAGATGTGCAATCTCGGCCTGCCGGTGCCGCCGGGGCTCACAATCGTCACCGCTGCCTGCAACAGCTATCTCGAGAAGGGCCGCTGCATGCCCGAGGGTCTGCGCGAGCAGGTCCGCGAGGGCATCGCGCGGATGGAGAAAATCACCGGGCGCGTCTTCGGCGATACGAACCGCCCACTGCTTCTGTCGGTCCGTTCCGGCGCGCGCGCCTCCATGCCGGGAATGATGGACACGGTCCTGAACCTCGGCCTCAACGATCAATCCGTGCACGCGCTCGGTCACGACGCCGGCGATGCGCGCTTTGCCTGGGACAGTTACCGCCGCTTCATCCAGATGTATGGCGATGTGGTGATGGGGGTGGACCACGAGGTTTTCGAGGAAGTTCTGGAGGACGAGAAGGCGCGCCTCGGTCACGAGCAGGACACGGAGCTTTCCGCCGTCGAATGGCAGCACGTGATCTCGCGCTACAAGGAGGCGATCGAGGAGATGCTCGGCGTGCCTTTCCCGCAGGACCCGGAAATCCAGCTCTGGGGCGCGATCGGTGCCGTCTTTTCGAGCTGGATGAACCCGCGGGCCATCACCTACCGGCACCTTCACGGCATACCGGCCGGCTGGGGCACGGCCGTCAACGTCCAGGCCATGGTCTTCGGCAATCTCGGCAATTCGTCGGCGACGGGCGTCGCCTTCACGCGCAACCCGTCGACGGGCGAGAAAGAGCTCTATGGCGAGTTTCTCGTCAATGCTCAGGGCGAGGACGTGGTCGCCGGCATCCGCACGCCGCAGAACATCACCGAAGCGGCCCGCATCGCGTCCGGTTCGGACAAGCCGTCACTGGAAAAGCTGATGCCGGAGGCTTTTTCCGAGTTCGAAAAGATATGCAACGCGCTCGAGCGCCACTACCGCGACATGCAGGACATCGAGTTCACGATCGAACGCGGCAAGCTTTGGATGCTGCAGACGCGTTCCGGCAAGCGAACGGCCAAGTCGGCGCTGAAGATCGCCGTCGACATGGCCGAGGAAGGGCTGATCTCGAAGGAGGAGGCCGTGGCGCGCATCGATCCGGCTTCGCTCGACCAGCTTCTGCATCCGACGATCGACCCTCATGCCCGCCGCGATATTATCGGTTCCGGCCTGCCGGCCTCGCCGGGTGCCGCCACGGGCGAGATCGTCTTCAGCTCCGACGAGGCGGTGCAGGCGGTCAAGGAAGGCCGCAAGGTCATTCTCGTTCGCGTCGAGACGAGTCCTGAAGACATTCACGGCATGCATGCGGCTGAAGGCATACTGACGACCCGCGGCGGCATGACCAGCCACGCGGCGGTCGTCGCGCGCGGTATGGGTACGCCTTGCGTATCGGGCGCCGGCAGCATCCGCGTCGATCAGCGAAACGAGCTCCTGATCGCCGCGAGCGTCACGCTGCGGAAGGGCGACGTGATCACCATCGACGGCTCTTCCGGTCAGGTGCTGAAGGGCGAGATCCCCATGCTGCAGCCGGAACTTTCGGGCGACTTCGGCAAGATCATGCAATGGGCCGACGCAAGCCGCCGCATGACCGTGCGCACCAATGCCGAGACGCCGGCGGATGCGCGCGCCGCCCGCTCCTTCGGCGCCGAAGGCATTGGACTCTGCCGTACGGAGCACATGTTCTTCGAGGATGACCGCATCAATGTGATGCGCGAGATGATCCTGGCCGAAGACGAAGCAGGGCGGCGGGCAGCACTTTCCAAGCTTCTGCCCATGCAGCGCTCCGATTTCGTCGAGCTCTTTTCGATCATGCACGGCCTGCCGGTCACCATCCGTCTTCTCGATCCGCCGCTGCACGAGTTCCTGCCGAAAACCGACGAGGAAATCGCAGAGGTTGCGCGCGTGCTGACGATCGATCCCGCGGAACTTCGTCAGCGGGTCGATGCACTTCACGAGTTCAATCCGATGCTCGGGCATCGCGGTTGCCGACTGGCGATCTCCTATCCGGAGATCGCCGAGATGCAGGCGCGCGCGATTTTCGAGGCGGCGGTCCAGGCTGCCCACGATACCGGCGCTGCCGTCGTTCCCGAGATCATGGTGCCGCTCGTCGGCCTGCGCGCCGAGCTCGATTACGTCAAGGCGCGGATCGAGGCGGTCGCCAAGGAGGTCGTCGGCGAGGCTGGCGTGAACATCGATTATCTGATCGGCACGATGATCGAGTTGCCGCGGGCGGCCCTCAGGGCGGACACGATCGCCGAATCGGCGGATTTTTTCTCTTTCGGCACCAACGACCTGACGCAGACCACCTTCGGCATTTCGCGCGATGACGCAGCCCTGTTCCTGGCCACCTATCAGCAGAAGGGCATTATCGAGCAGGATCCCTTCGTCTCGCTCGATTTCGAGGGCGTGGGCGAACTGATCCAGATCGCGGCGGAGCGGGGCCGGCGGACCAAGAACGGTTTGAAGCTCGGGATCTGCGGCGAGCATGGCGGCGATCCCGTCTCGATTCGCTTCTGCGAGGAAGCGGGTCTCGATTACGTCTCCTGCTCGCCGTTCCGAGTGCCGATCGCGAGACTTGCGGCCGCACAGGCGACGATCAACGGCCGCGAGGTCGCCGAGGTTCAAGCTCTGGCGGCGAGCTGACGGTCGTCGATCTTCGTCCGGAGTTGTGGGCCGTCTCGCCGGTCAGTGCCAGTAATAGGGGCCGCGCAGGAAGACGTCGTTGTCGTACCGGAAAGCGCGCGCTTCCGCCCGACGATCGAGATCTATGCGCTGCAGGCAGTTTGCGAACGCATCCGTGCCCCTTCTGAAGCCGTAGGAGGCGCATGTATTTTCGTCTCTCGCTCGACGTTCCTGCGGCGACATCGACTGGCACGCGGCAAGCACCAGCCCCACGGCCGCAAGGCCAAGCAGTCTCATGGTCATCGTCGTCATCCTTGCCTCCTGACCGGCACCCATTCGCGGGGACAGAGTCCGATGGCATTCCGCTGGACGACAGGCATGATAATGCAACGCATAAGACGAAATCCGTTGGCGCGATTCAACTCGTCGACATCATGCGCCCGTTGCGCATAGCTGGTCAATCGCCCCACGGAGTGCGGTTCAGATCCGCTCGAGGACGCCGACGAAGGAGTTGGCGAAGCTCTTGAGACCGGCGGTGTGCTCGCTCGGCTGCTCGACGCGGATGGTGGTGCCGTCCTGAGCGAGACAGATGAACAGGATGATCGGTGTCTTGTCCTCCGCCTGGCCGTGGCGTATCGCGGCGATCGTCACGCAATCGTCGACGAGACCGGAAGCCGGCAGAACGAAGAGCAGCTCGGCGCCGATGTCGTGAGCCACCTTATGTGTGAAGCCGACGAAATCGTCCTTGTCGCCGGAAAAGCGATCGAGCGAAAGCTCCAACTCGAGAAGTGCCATGGGCATCGCGGCTTCGCCGACCGGGGGCGGAGGGGCGGGGATGGCGATCTCCATGGTAGATTGCTGTGCGGCCATGATGTCTCTCCGTTGATTTGCCGCGCCTCTTGCCGGCGACGACGGCCGATGCCTCCAAATGCTACAGCGCCGTGTGTCCGGCCAAATAGTAAACCTGAATAGGTGGTTAACGAGAATGGCAAATTTGCGGCACCCGTGTGAGTGGCGCCGCCATATTCGCCGCCCGCATTCTCTCTTTGGCCTCCATGGGGTGATCTCCGTCGCCGATGGGGGAAAGATACGGGGTTTGCACTACCCGAGCCATGGTCTAAGAAAGGCGAGGTCCTTTTCCGCCTCGGGGATTGATTCCGTTAGATGATTGTCCGGTACGAGCGTCCCTATTCCTACGCGGCACATTGGGCGCGCCGCATCGCCCGCATCGCCTTCATCGTTTTTCTGCTGTCGCTGCTGTCGCATCGTTTCGGTCCTCTGACGACGCCGCACTTTCTGACGCTGGCGTTGATCGCCGGGGGCTTGGCTCTCCTTAGCGTCGTGCTGGCAACGGTCGGGCTCACGCGTCTTTGGCAGGTGGCAGCGATCGGCGGGGCCGCTTCCGTTTCGGCGCTCTTCTACGCGGCGGTTCCGCTCGGATTCCTCGGTTATGGGGCCGTGCAATACCTGACGCGACCGGCGCTCTACGAGGTCAGTACCGATACCTCGACGCCCCCGCCCTGGATCAGGACGCCGGCATCAGGGGAAAGCTGGCTCGGGCGCAAGCGTCCGGTGACGCGGGAAGACCGCGAGGCGCAGGTTGAAGCCTATCCAGGGCTTACGGGCCGGCGCTACGAAGGGGCGCTGGACCGTGTATTCCAGGGCGTGCGCAAGGTCGTCGAGCAGACGCGGATCACCATCACTGCTGAGTTCGGCGCCGACAACGCGCGGGCGGACCTCGAAGACCTCGCCGTACGACCCGAGGCAGGCGGGGATGCGAATGCCGGGCCGAACGTCATCCCCGTTCCAACCGCTCGACCCACGCAACTGGTCGACGACGGCATACCGGGACGGCGATCCAGCGACGTCGTCCTGCAAGGCGAATGGCGGAGCCTTGTCGTCGGCTTCCGATTCGACGTGCTGATCAGATTGCGAGAAGAGGCGGAAACGACCTTCGTCGATCTGCGCGTGGCTTCGCGCTACGGCCGCCATGACCTCGGCATGGGAGCCATGTTCGCCGAGGAGTTCCTGCGCGACCTCGACGCCGAGCTCCTGGGGATCGCGGGCGATTAGAGAATGCGCGCGGTTTTCTGCCGCGGATTGCGCCTTTCAGCGATCCAACCGCGTCACGCCAGCCGGTATGCGCTGGCGAGCGACGGCGGCCCCTCTGTTTCGACGCGCCCCTGCTCGATGAGGTCTTCGATATGCGCCAGCAGCGAGAGTGCCGCAGCGCCGTGCAGCCGCGGATCGGTCGAGGCATAGATCACCTTGACCATGTCGGCGATCTGCCGGTCGCCCGCACGCAGGCGTTCGAGCACCGCGCGCTCGCGCATCCTGCGATGCGCCTTCAACGCCCGCACGAAGGAGGCAGGCTCGTTGACCGCACCGCCATGGCCTGGCAGGTAGATCCGATCGTCGCGCTGGAGCAGCTTGTCGAGCGAGGCCATGTAATCGGCCATGGCTCCGTCCGGCGGCGCGACGATGCTCGTCGCCCAGGCCATCACATGATCGGCGGAAAAGAGGATTCCGGTTCCATCGAGCGCAAATGCCATGTGGTTGGCCGTGTGCCCCGGCGTCGCTACCGCCGTCAGGCTCCAGCCGTCGCCTTCGACGTGTGCCCCGTCGCAAAGCGCGACATCGGGCACGAAGTCCATGTCCGAACTTTCGGCGAAGGGATTGACCTCGCCGGCATGCAGCGGCCTGGCTGCCCGGTGCGGTCCTTCGCCCACGACCATCGCGCCGGTTGCCCGGGCGAGCCTGCCGACGAGCGGAGAGTGGTCGCGATGGGTATGGCTGACGGCGATATGCGTCACCTCGCGACCCCCGAGTGCGGCCATCAGCGCATGGAAATGTGCCTCGTCCTCGGGGCCGGGGTCGATTATCGCGACCGAACTTCGGCCGACAATATAGGTGTTCGTGCCGTGGAAGGTAAACGGACTGGGATTGTTGACCGTGATGCGCTGTACGTTCTCGGCTACGCTCACCGGTTCGCCATAGGCGGGCTTGAAATCGAGGTCGAATTCCGGAGCTTGCATGTCCTGGCCTGTCATCCACTCGGCCTCCCGCTTGCACGTCACCCTCGGGAGTTTTAGGGGGCGGCGCGACCATAGGCCAAAGGCCGGGCGGAGGAAACATCGGTTCGGGCCTGAGATTGCTGCCGGACCGCGAGCGATAAATCTGCGCGCCAAACGAAGTTAAGCATTGTGAGCGCGCACGAGCTTTGCTAATCAGGCGCTCGATTTGGCGAAGAGATTACCTGCCAGTTTAGTTGGGGCGTAGCCAAGCGGTAAGGCAGCGGTTTTTGGTACCGCCATTCCCTGGTTCGAATCCAGGCGCCCCAGCCACACTTCACACCACCGAACCTATACCTTGCCGAAGATGACGGCGTGGTCGATGCGCTCGACGACAGAGCTGCCGACTGTAATTCGGTTTACCGGCATGAAAACCGAAAAGCACCGTTCTTCTGCGGCAGTCATATTCAGACGTATTTGGCGCCCCTGGGGGAATAGGTCCCAGAGAAAATGCGGGTTCGGCAGAAATCTTATACCCTTATAAGTTATATAAAATAATGCATATTTTTGGCGGTCTCATCGAGAACTGAAATGCATTTTAGTATTTATGATTGACAAGAAACGTATTCGCCTATTTCTTGTAGGTGTATTCGCGCTGGGGATAGCGAAGATGAAAGCGATTATTCTTGTCAATGTCGCACACTGCCTTGCATCGTTGATTATCGCATATGAAGCGTGCGCGGGTCCAATCGGCATAGAGCAGGGGCAGAGTAAAAATTCTCTTGAACTCAGAAACGTAGCGCCACACGGCGGCATATATAATCTTCGTTCCGTCCCGAGGCGTCACCCCGATTTTGAAGTATACGCAGCAGAAAAATCAGCGAAAGATTTGGTGTTTGCCGTGTCAGTGCGGGATCGATGATGTTCAGGAAGGATCGATTCGGAACGGACGTTCGATCGAAGTTCGAAGAGATTGTACAGGAACTCGAAGATATTTACGGCAGGGGAAAGCGCTTCGAGCATTTGAAGGCAGGTCCACGCTGGCATGAAAGGCGTGACTGGGTGATGTCCATAACGCAGAACGAGCGGATGCACCGATACGAATGGTCAGTCGCGCATGGTTCGAAGCTCAAGGACGCGATCAAATATATAGAGCTGAGAGTCCAGGGCATCGGCGAGGACGTATCGTTCATCGCCCTGGAATACGACTTCGAGAACCGTGACAAGTGCCTCGCAGAGAAAGCACAGAATCTCGCAAGCACCCTGTGAGGGCGCAACGCCTCGCCTCCTGACGGCCGAGATTTGCGCGGCGGAAATTTCGTAAGGGCTGCCTCGGACGCGGACGGATCGAGGCGGGCAACAACCTCCTGCAATATGCCGATAATGGCTGCCGGCGAAAGCCGACGCGTCGAATCTCCGAGCGGTGTCTCCGTTCGGAATGCGGCCGTCGTGCCGGCGTCTGCGAGGCGCTCCCGGCCGGATAGCCGGCGCAAATCGGCGGGGTGAGGTTGGATAATCCGGTCGGCAACCTTATGGTGCGCCTTTGCAAACCCCGGGCTCGGCTCAGCGCGCTCGGCAGAGGCACGATGCAGAACACCGGAATAGGACTGATAATGACGAGCATGCGGTTCCTTCTTCGTCGCACATCCGCGACGGGCCCAACCTTCGAAAGAGCTTTGGATCAGGCCCGTTCGGTCAGCACATTGCTTCGATTGCTTCTCGTCGCATTCCTGCTGACATTTGCACCGGCTGCCCTTGCCCAGGACGGCGGCGGACAGCCGAAAGCCGGCGCAGCAGCCGATGTGCAGGGCCAGAGTAGTGCCTTACCGGAGGTGCCGCCGAAAGCCTTTCCGGAGGAGCAGGCACGCATCGATGCCTGGCAAGCGACGCTGGAGCGTGTGGAGGCCGCGCTCCAGGCCGAACGCGTAGACGACGTCACTCTTTCACAGCTGCGCAGCCAGATCGCCAAGATTCCCATGCAAGCCGCCGGGCTCAAGGCAGCCCTGCAGCCGCGATTGCAGCTCGTCAATCAGCGCATCGAGCAGTTGAAGCCGGCCGACGAGCAGGCCGCCCGCAACCAGACCGAAGCGATCAAATCCGAACAGGCGCAACTACAGTCGGAGGCGGCCGGCCTGCAGGGCGTCGTCCAGCAGGCCGATCTCATCGCGCTTCGCGGCCAGCAGGATATAGACACGATCGGAGAGCGGCGGCGGGCCCTCTTTACGAGCTCCATTCTGCAGCGCTCGCAGAGCCTTGCCGATCCTTCCTTCTGGTTCGATCTGGCCGCCGCGACACCGGAGACGCTGGCAGACCAGTCCCGCGTGGTCGGGTACTGGTTCGGCGCCCTGGTCGAACGCACGGGCCGTTCGGCCGCGGGCATTCTCGTGGTCGTGATTGGCTTCGCCGCCTTTCTCCTGTCGCCGGGCCGGCGCTGGCTTACTCGGCGCACGAGCCGCGACCCTTCGGTTCTCCACCCGTCGGGGCTCGCCAAGGCGACCGCAGCGGCGGCCATCACGCTTGCGAACTTGCTGATCCCGGCTGTCGCCTTCTTCGTGCTCTACCAAGCCATGTCCATTCTGAAGGTTCTCCCGGCGGATCTGGCGACGGTCCTGCGGCCGGTCCTTTTCGGGCTGACCTTCGCATCCTTCTTTTACGGACTCTCGATCGCCGTTCTCGCACCGGAACGGCCGAGCTGGCGGCTCGTCGAGGTTACGGACACGGCGGCCGAGCGGCTGATTCCGATAATAGTGGCCATGGCTGTGGTGAATGTCGGCGGCCTTGCGCTCGACGCGTTCCTGAAGGCGACTCATGCGCCCCTCTCCTTTGCCGTCGCGGCCCAAGGCCTCGGTGCCATCGCGCTCGGCATTCTCGCCATGGTCGCGCTCAGATTTGTCGCGCGCGAAGATGATGACGAGAATCCGCAGGGAACGAGCTCGGCGTGGCGCCTGCTCATTCCGGTTACCTGGGCGGTCGCCGCGCTCACCGTTATTGCGCCGCTCGCCGGCTTCGTGGCTTTCGGACGCTTCGCCGCGCTGCAGATCGTCTTCACGACGGCGGTGCTGATGAGCCTCGTGCTGTTGCTGCGTCTTGCGGACGAGGCGATTTCCTACGGCTTTTCGGTACAGACGCGGATCGGCGGCTTCATGCGGCAGGCGATCGGCCTGAAGCCCAACACGATCAGCCAGATCGGTGTGATCCTTGCCGGGTTCGCGCGCCTGATCGTGATCATGGCAGCCGTTATGGCCCTTCTCGCGCCCTGGGGCATCCAGTCGGAAGATGTGGTCGGCACCTTCACTTCCGCCTTCTTCGGATTCGAGATCGCCGGATTTTCGTTCTCGCCTTCTGCGATTCTCGGCGCGATCGTCGTTTTCGTCGTCGTGATCGTCGCAACGCGCGGTTTCCAGAGGTGGCTCGACGGCCGCCTTTTGCCGCAAACCAGCCTCGACACCGGCCTCAGGACGTCGATCCATACGGGGGTAGGCTATGTCGGCGCTGCAATCGCGGGTCTCGTGGCCTTTTCCTATGCGGGTCTCAACCTCCAGAACGTCGCAATCGTCGCCAGCGCCCTGTCCGTCGGCATCGGTTTCGGCCTGCAGTCCATCGTCAACAACTTCGTCAGCGGGATCATCCTGCTTGCCGAACGGCCCTTCAAGGTCGGGGACCGCATCGAGGTCGGCCCGAATACGGGGATCGTCCAGCGCGTCAGCGTCAGGGCTACCCAGATCCAGACCTTCGACAATGTGACGGTGATCGTACCCAATGCCGACCTGATCAGCGGCCAGGTGGTCAACTGGATGCATGGCGACTTCTCGGCGCGCCTGAAGATTCCGGTGGGGGTCTCCTATGAATCGGACCCGGAGCAGGTGCGGCGGGTTCTGCTGGAAATCGCCATGGACAATCCGCGCGTCTTGAAAATTCCGGAGCCTTTCGTTTCCTTCACCGATTTCGGAGCCGATGCCCTGCAGTTCACCTTGTTCTGCCACGTCGGCAACATCAACGCCGATGCGGGCGCGGCGAGCGATATGCGTTTCGAAATCGCCAAACGCTTCCGCGAGGAAAAGATCGAAATGCCCTTCGGTCAGCGCGACATCCATCTTCGCGATCTCGCCAGCATCGAGGGGCTGGTCCGCGAGCTGTTCGATGGCCGCACAGCCGCGCCGGCCGCAGCGTCTCGGCCGGGGCAATCGCGCGCGAAGCGTCGGAAGAGTGCGGCCGAGGCCGCCAGCGAATGAGTATGAAAGGCAGTCCCGGATGACGAAGCAGGCCCGCTGGCTTTCGGCAGCGGGCCCGGGGGTAGCCGAGGTAGCCGAGACGGTTCGAGCTGACTACTCCGCCTTTGCGCCGCCCAAAAACTCCTCGCACCAGCTCGGCCCGTTCGGACGCTTGCGGTCGCCGGCGATCCGGATCGCGCGGATGACGTAGTCGGAGGAGACGGTCAGCTGAACGGAGCAGCTCAGATATTCCGTGCGCGCGGCAGAGATGCGCTTGCCGCGTTTGCCGTCGGCGGTCTTTTCGTATTCCGCCGGGATCCTGCGCGTCTTGTAACCGCCCTTCCAGCTATAAACGGTGTCGCCGCCCGCTTCGACGTCGGAAATGGGTGGGCCGAACTGAGCGAAGAAGGGCCCCGCCGGCTGGCCGAGCCAGCGCGCCTCGACCGCATTTCTCGTGATCCCGGTCGTTGTCGTGCAGCCGGCAAGAAGCAGCCCGAGGGCGCCCGCCGTCATCATGCGGAAATTCATGTGTCTGTCCCTTAGATATGTCCTGAAACCTGCGGCGCGGAAGGGCCGGAGTCCCCGGTTTTCCTTGCAGTCCGCCGAGGCTCTAGCGCTAAAAGCCGTGAAAGAAAATCGGCTCGGAGCATTGCCGCAGAGTAAATTGGAGAGCGTTGCAGAAACGCCCTATCGCGTATGAGACGGGGCGTGCCGGCGGCCGGAACATTTTCACCTTCAGCGCGGTCTTTTTTGCGATAGGCGCTTGTGAAATCAAAAATGCTGTTCTATAGAGGCGCCGCTGGTCACGGAGTGTAGCGCAGTCTGGTAGCGCACCACGTTCGGGACGTGGGGGTCGAGTGTTCGAATCACTCCACTCCGACCAGCTGCAAATCTCCCCCAACCGTATCTTTTTTCCGGCTTTCTGCCGGTTTGCCGGGTCGCCCTCACATTGCGGCGACGGATGCTTTGCCGCACCTTTATTGTTCACAGAGAAACGGGCTGTTCCTGAAAATCCGTCTTATCGGAGTGAACAATCGGAGCGAATATCCTTCAAACGCAAACCCGCGAGGCAGCGATGTCGAAGGAACCTATCTTCACTCTGCGCGAAATTGTCGTCTGGGCCGCCATTCTGGGCAGTGTAGTCGGCTACCAGCTTTGGAATCATGCCGATCCACAGCCGCTGACGATCGACCTCGCAACGGTCGAGCGGCGGGCCTGACCGTATTGACGGCCTCCACCTTAGAAGCGCGTGCTTGCACTCCGACCGTCTACCGATCAGAGCAGCAAAAAGGGGCCATGCGGCCCCTTTGCTGACAGGCAAACGGTAAGAGCGTCAGCCGTCGATCGAGTCGATGATACCCACCGCCTTCGCGGCGGTTATCCGGCGCACCTCCACGTCTTCGCGGCGGGCGGCGAAGAGCTCCGTTGCCATGAGCTGATCGGCAAGATCTGCCGGCAGCGACAGGATCACCCGGCTTTCCTCGGCATGGATGCCCCCGAGCGCGGCGCGCTTGGCAGTGATCATGCCGCCCGCCACCGTGTTGTTGGTGTCGGGATCGATCAGGATGAAGGCGCCGGTCGTGCGGTTCTGCTCATAGGTGTCGAAGATCGCCTGTTCGTCGAAGGCGAGGTGCACCTTGCCGATCGCGTTCATCGGCAGTTCGTCTGCGTGGTTCCACTTGCCGCTCTTGAGTTCGAGCTGGCTGACCGGCTGCACCTGCACGCGCTGGCGGCGGCTGCCGGACTTCAGCCAGTAGCGCTTGCCCGGCTGGATGCCTTCCGGCTGCAGCGCCACGAGTTGCGCATCGAAGGCGAGCCCGGTCATCGGCTGGCTGTCGATCGAGGCGATCACGTCGCCGCGGGAAACGTCCACCTGGCGGTCGAGCACCAGGGTGATCGCGTCTCCCGCTACCGCCGCATTGCGCACGAGATCGAAGGTGACGATCTTGCTCACATTGGCAACCATGCCCGACGGCAGGATGACGACGGAGTCACCCGGCTTCACCGAGCCGCCGGCAACCGTGCCCTGATAGCCGCGGAAGCTCTCTCCCGGGCGCGATACGCGCTGCACCGGCAGGCGGAAGCCGACGGTCTGGGCGGAGCGGGTCGTGGCAAGCTCCAGAATTTCGATGAGCGTCGGGCCGTCATACCAGGGCATGGAAGCGCGGCCGTCATAGACGACGTTCTCGCCCTTGAGCGCCGAGACCGGGATTGCGGTGACCTGGCGCACTCCGAGCGAAAGGGCCAGCTCCCGGAACTCGTGCGAGATCTGATCGAAGCGGGCGCGATCGTAATTCGTCAGGTCGATCTTGTTGACGGCGAGCACGAACTGGCGGATGCCCATCAGCGTCGCGATCGTCGCGTGGCGGCGGGTCTGCTCCAAAAGGCCGACGCGCGCGTCCACGAGCAGCACGGCGAGGTCGGCGGTCGAAGCGCCGGTCGCCATATTGCGGGTATATTGCTCGTGGCCGGGCGTGTCGGCGACGATGAAGGAGCGCTTGTCGGTCGCGAAATAGCGATAGGCCACGTCGATGGTGATGCCCTGTTCACGCTCGGCCTGAAGGCCGTCGAGCAGGAGAGCGAAATCCGGAAGGCCGAGATCGTTCTGCTTGCCGCCGGAATCGCGCTGAAGGCTTGCCGCCTGGTCTTCCTTGACCGCCTTGGTGTCCCAAAGCAGCCGGCCGATCAGCGTCGATTTGCCGTCGTCGACGCTGCCGCAGGTGATGAGGCGAAGGGGCCGCGTGTCGCGCACGACCCGCGCAGTCTCCTGCATCGGAAGGGATACGACGGTTTGATCCAGGACTGCGTTCGCTGCTGCCGGTGCGGTCATCAGAAATATCCTTCGCGTTTCTTCTTTTCCATCGAACCGGCCTGATCGCGATCGATCGCGCGGCCCTGACGTTCGGAGACGGTCGCGGTTTCAAGTTCGGCAATGATGTCGTCGAGCGTGTCGGCTTCGGAGCGGATCGCGCCGGTGAGCGGGAAGCAGCCGAGCGTGCGGAAGCGGATGACTTCCTCGCGCTTGACCTCGCCGGGAAGCAGCTCGAGGCGAGGATCC
Organism: Sinorhizobium sp. P24N7; assembly: GCF_042436655.1. Classification (NCBI taxonomy): domain Bacteria; kingdom Pseudomonadati; phylum Pseudomonadota; class Alphaproteobacteria; order Hyphomicrobiales; family Rhizobiaceae; genus Sinorhizobium; species Sinorhizobium sp. P24N7. The sequence goes on from NZ_JBHMIW010000007.1 coordinate 283,495, forward strand.
TCGGCGAGGATCAGCATGCCGTCGCGCTCTACGACGGGGCGCTTCTTGGCAAAATAGAGCGGAACGATCGGGATCTCTTCCGCCTGGATGTAGCGCCAGATGTCGACCTCGGTCCAGTTGGACAGAGGGAAGGCACGGACGCTCTCGCCCTTGCGGATCATGCCGTTATAGACGTTCCAGAGTTCCGGGCGCTGATTGCGCGGATCCCAGCGATGATCGGGCGTGCGGAAGGAGTAGATGCGCTCCTTGGCACGGCTTGCCTCCTCGTCGCGGCGCGCGCCGCCGAATGCGGCGTCGTACTGACCCGCGTCGAGCGCCTGGCGCAACGCTTCGGTCTTCATGATGTCGGTATAGAGCGCCGATCCGTGCGTGAACGGCGTGACGTTCTCGGCTGCGCCGCGCGGATTGGTGTGGGCGACGAGGTCGAGATCGTATCTCGCGGCCATCTCGTCACGGAATGCGATCATCTCGCGGAACTTCCAGCCCGTATCGATATGCAGGAGCGGGAAGGGGATGCGGCCGGGATAGAAGGCCTTGCGCGCAAGATGCAGCAGGACCGACGAATCCTTGCCGATCGAGTAAAGCATTACGGGGCGCTCGAATTCGGCCGCGACCTCGCGGAAGATGTGTATCGCTTCGTTCTCCAGCGCCTTCAGATGCGGATCGAGCGGCGGTTTCGTGCTCTGCGGATTATGCAGTTCCGTTTCCGGAAGAGTGTGGGGCATTGCTAACTCCGGGGGAAGATCGTGGTCTTCGGGTGCGCGCGTGGCGCTCAGGCCGCGTTGCTGGCGTTGGGGATGATCGAGGAAGCCGCTTCCGGCACATGCAGGCCGCATTCGCGCTTCTCATCGTTCTCCCACCACCAGCGCCCGGCGCGCTCCGGCTCACCGGGCTTGATGGCCCGGGTGCAGGGCTCGCAACCGATCGACGGATAGCCGCGGCTGTGCAGCGGGTTGACGGGGATGGCCTCTGCCGCGACGTGGGCCTGGATCGTCTCGATGTCCCAGTCGGCGAGCGGATTGATCTTGATGAGCCCGCGCTCGACGTCGGCTTCAGCGAAAGGGGTCGTGGCACGGTTGCCCGACTGCCCGCGCCGCAGGCCGGTAATCCAGTAGCTTGCCCCGTCGAGTGCGCGCGCAAGCGGCTTCAGCTTGCGCACGCCACAACAGGCATGCCGGGCTTCGACGCTTTCGTAGAACCCGTTCATGCCGTATTGCGCCACATAAGCTTCGATATCGGCTTTCTCGGGATAATAGCGCTTGATGAGGATGCCATAGGTCTCCTCGGTCTTGTCGATCAGGGCCACGGTCTCGTCGAAAAGACGGCCGGTCTTCAGCGTCGCGACTTCGATATCGAGATGGCTGCTGCCGATCGCGGCGGTAATGACCTGGTCCTCGATGCCGAGCGAAGTGGTAAAGACCGCGCGGCCTTCCAGCCCAGCGATGAATGCCAGACGGCCGGAAAGATCCAGCCCTTCGAGCTCGTCGTTGATGGCCTGGGCCTCTGCCTCGAGGGCAAACTCTTCCGCGTCGACCGCCACTTCTGCTTTGCGGGATTGCGTCGTCATGGCTGCATCCTGTTGCGATTTGCACGGAATATGGCAGCCGTTCATGACAATGGACAGAAATAGCGGTTTCTAATGCCGCGCGAACGGAGCAAATATCTCTCTGATCCCCAGAGGCCTTGAAAAAGGCGCCCGTGGCCGATGCCTCACTGAGGTGCGGCTTCGCTTTTCGCGCTGCTCCTGCGCAGGAGAATGCTCTGGGCGATGAATGTTCTGGAAAGACCGTGATAGAGCGGCTCGGGCGAAACGAGCCGGGCGGTGACATAGCCAAGCATCGATGCGGCCATCAGCGCGATCACGCCCTGATGGTTGCCGGTCATCTCCATGATGATGACGAAGGCGGTCATCGGCGCCTGGACGATGCCGGCGAAATAGCCGGCCATGCCGAGCACGGCTCCCAAGGCGATGCTGGTTCCGAAAAGTGAACTCATCGTGCTGCCGAGTCCTGCGCCGATCGCAAGAGAGGGGGCGAAGATGCCGCCGGGGATACCCGAGATCATCGCCGCGAAGCTCGCGAACAGCTTGCCCAGGAAAAAGAAATAGGGAAGCGGCTCACCTGCGACCGCCGCTTGCGCCTGCTCGTAGCCGGTTCCGAAGGTGGCACCACCCGACAGGACCCCGACGATGCCGGTGGCGACGCCGCATCCGCCAGCCAGCATGAGCATGCGCTTCACGGGAGCCGGCTGCGCCCAGCGGCGGATACGCCGCGTCAGCCGAAGGCTGGCCGCGCTAAAGGCGGCGCCAAGAAGCCCGCCGCCTATTCCGCAGGCGAGAATGAGCAGGAAATCTTTGGCGCCGCTCGCCGTCGTCGAACTGGTGCCGAAATAGGTGTAGTTGCCGGAGAGGCTCAGGGCCGCGAGGCCGGACAATATGACTGCGGTCAGAACGAGTCCGTTTGCGCGAGACTCGTAGGTCCGGCTCATTTCCTCGATCGCGAAGACGATACCCGCCAGCGGTGTGTTGAATGCGGCCGCGATCCCCGCGGCGGAGCCGGCAAGTATGAGCCCGCGCGCGTGAGCCATTCCGCCCCAGCGGGCGGCCTGCAGCATGATCGAGGCGCCGACTTGGACGGTAGGGCCTTCGCGACCAATCGATGCCCCGCCGAAGAGCCCGAGGACCGTAAGCAGGATCTTCCCGAAGGCAAGCCGCAGCGACAGCAGGCGCGAGCGCTCTTCCTCGCCATGCAGATGCCTTGCAGCGATGGCCTGCGGGATGCCGCTGCCTTGCGCATTGGGGAAGAAGCGGATGGCGAGCCAGGCAGAGAGGACGAAAACCGCAGGTGTGAGGAGCAGGTGAAGCAGAAAGCTCCACTCCCCGGCATCCGTCAGCCGGCGGAAGGCGTGTTGCGCCCAATCTGCGGCTTCGGCGAAGGCGACGCTGATCACGCCGATCGCAATTGCGCCGACCCAGAAGACCAGTCTTGGCCGCCAGACGCCGTAAGATCCCCAAAGGACTCTGGACCGGCGGAGGAGTTTCGATTTGGTGTAGGCCGAAGGCATCATGTTCTCTTAGCGAGTATGCCCTTCGAACACAAATCGGGAGTCTGCCCCTGCAGGATCGCGAGACCCTGCCGTTCAACAATCGGTGAGCGCGCTGTTCTTGCCCCATGCGTGCTCCATGTTCAGGCATCATCAACGCAGGAGAAGGAAATGCCGATGGCTACGTCTTTGTCGTCACGCCTCCCCGCGGCCGGTTTGCTGAGCCTGCTTCTGGTGACGGGCGCCTACGCGCATCACGGCTGGTCCTGGGCGGAGGCCGATCAGGTCGAGCTTTCAGGGACGATCCGCGAGATCTCCATGGCGCCGCCGCATCCGACCCTTCAGGTCGAGACGACGGATGACGGCACCTGGCGGGTCGAACTCGGCAACCCGCGGCTCACCCAGCGTTCGGGCTTTGTGGAGGGGGTAGCCAAGGCCGGCGATCCGATCGTGGTGCTGGGCAACCGCTCGCTCGACCGGAACGAGAAGAGGATGAAGGCCGTGCGGATCACCGTCGCCGGCAAGGTCTACGACATCTATCCGGAGCGCATACGGACGAATTGATGGAGGAGGCGCTGACGTGGATCGGGGCGTTGCCCTTCGCTTTGGCGATACGGCGCTCCGCGGTGCTCTACATCTTCGTGAACGCCGCCCACATACTCTCGATCGGGATAGTCGTCGGTTCGATCCTGCCGCTCGACCTGCGGCTGCTCGGCTTCTTCCGCGACGTGCCGATCGGTGTGGTCGGCCCCTATCTTTCACGCGCGGCTGCGATCGGCATCGCGTTGGCCATCGTCACCGGTTTCTGTCTCTTCAGCGTTCGCCCGGTTGAGTATGCCGGCAACCCCGCCTTCCTGACGAAGATGACGCTGCTCGCGCTCGGCGTACTCAACGCCGCCATATTGCACCTGACCCCGCAATGGCGCGACGCAATCAAAGGCGGGCCGCTCTCGCCGAGGGTCCGCCTTTCAGCGCTGCTTTCCATGTCGGTCTGGACCGGTGCGGTCCTAGCCGGGCGCTGGATTGGTTTCCTCTCGGAATAACTTACCTGTCGCTCACCGCCCAGCGCGGATTGATCCACGGCTCCTGGTTCGAGCGGGCGAGTGGCTGCTTGCCGAGGATATGATCGGCGGCCTTCTCGCCGGTCATGATCGAGGGGGCGTTGAGGTTGCCATAGGTGATGTGCGGGAAGATCGAGGAGTCGGCGACACGAAGCCCGTCGACGCCGATAACCCGGGTTTCGGGGTCGACCACGGCCATCGGATCGTCCTTCGCCCCCATCTTGCAGGTGCCGCAGGGATGATAGGCGCTTTCGAGATGCTCGCGCAGGAACCCATCGATCTCCTCGTCCGTCTGCACCTTTTCGCCGGGCTGGATTTCGGGGCCGCGATAGAGGTCGAAAGCCTTCTGGCCGAAAATCTCCCGCGTCAGCCGAACGCAATGGCGGAACTTCTCCCAGTCCTCCGGATGGCTCATATAGTTGAAGCGGATCACCGGGTCGGCCTTGGGATCGGACGAGCGAAGGGTGACGTCACCGCGCGACTTGGACAGGTTATAGCCGACATGCACCTGGAAGCCGTGCGACTTCGCCGCCGCCTTGCCGTCATAGCTGATCGCCACCGGCAGGAAGTGGTATTGGATGTCCGGCTGCTTCACGCCGGGTGCCGAACGCAGGAAGGCGCAGGACTCGAACTGGTTGGAAATTCCGAGGCCTCTCTTGAAAAAGAGCCATTGCGCACCGGCGACGCCCTGCCAGAACCATGGCAGCCAGGAATAGAGTGAAACCGGCTTCGTGCTCACCTGCTGGAAATAGAATTCCATGTGGTCCTGCAGGTTCCGGCCGACGCCGGGTCGGTCGGCCTTCACGTCAATTCCCATCTCCTTGAGGTGGGCGGCCGGTCCGATGCCGGAAAGCATCAGCAGCTTCGGCGAATTGAAGGAGGAGGCGGAGACGATCACTTCGCGGTTGGCCTTCACCACCTCGATCCGTCCGCCCCGCTCGATCTCCACGCCCGTCGCCCGGCCGTTCTCGATCACGACCTTGCGGGCGAAGCAACGGATGAGCTCGACATTCGGACGTTTGAGGGCCGGCCTCAGATAGGCGGAAGCGGCCGACCAGCGGCGGCCCTGCCACGTCGTCTGCTCCATCAGCCCGAAGCCCTCCTGCTTCGAGCCGTTATAGTCCTCGGTGACTTCGAAGCCGGCCTCTTTTCCCGCTTCGATGAAGGCGTGAAAAAGGGGATTCTTGACCGGGCCGCGCTTGACGTGCAGCGGCCCATCGGTGCCGCGCCAGCCCTCTTCGCCGCCATGCGAATGCTCCATCCGCTTGTAATAGGGCAGCACGTCCGCATAGGCCCAGCCTTTGGCGCCGAGTTCCTCCCAGCGGTTGAAGTCTTCCGAATGGCCCCGGACATAGACCATGCCGTTGATCGAGGAGGAGCCGCCGATCACCTTGCCGCGCGGCGCGGTGATGCGCCGGTTGTTGAGGTTCGGTTCGGGTTCGGAGAGATAGCCCCAATTATAGCGGTTCATGTTCATCGGCCAGGCAAGCGCCGCCGGCATCTGGATGAACGGGCCGACATCGGAGCCGCCGAACTCGAGCACGATGACCGAATTCCTGCCGTCTTCCGACAGGCGATAGGCGAGCGCTGAGCCCGCCGAGCCGGAACCGATGATGACGAAATCTGCCTGCATGAGCGTGGTCTTTCTTGCTTCTGGGATGGCCCCTCAATCCGGCTGCCGCCGCCTTCTCCCGCGCGCGAGGGAAAGAGGGATATGCCGCGCCTGTCCCCTCTCCCCGCGCGGGGAGAGGGTTAGTCCTCGGGTCAAACCCGAGAGGGCATAACTGCAAAGCTCAATACGGCGCCTCGACCGGCCCCATGCCGACATAGACGGTCTTGAGCTCGGTATAGTGGTTCAGCGCCGCGACCGAATTCTCGCGTCCGAAGCCCGACTGCTTGGACCCGCCGAAGGGGATCTCTACCGGGCAGAGATTATAGGTGTTGATCCAGAGCGTGCCGGCCTCGAGCCGGTCGGCGACCCGGTGGGCGCGGGTGAGGTCAGCGGTGAAGACGCCGGCCGATAGGCCGAACTCCGTGGCGTTGGCGCGTCGGATGACTTCCGCCTCGTCGTCGAAATCGAGCACGCACATGACCGGTCCGAAGATTTCTTCCCGCGCGATCGTCATACCGTCGGTGACGTCGGCGAAGACGGTCGGCTGGATATAGGTGCCTTCGCCGCTCACATTGTTGGGAATGCCGCCGCCGGTGACGAGGCGCGCCCCTTCCGCTCTGCCCTTCTCGATATAGGAGAAGACCTTGTCGCGTTGCGCCGCCGAGACCATCGGCCCAAGCTGCGTCGTCTCGTCCAGGGGGTCGCCGATGACGATCGCTTCGGTGCGTTCCTTGAGACGGGCGAGGAAGGGCTCCTTGATCTTCTTCTGCACGAAGACGCGGGTACCGTTGGAGCAGACCTGGCCGGTCGAGTAGAAATTGCCGAGCATTGCGCCGCCGATCGCGCTTTCGAGATCGGAATCCTCGAAGACGATCAGAGGCGACTTGCCGCCGAGCTCCATGGTGACGTGCTTGAGTTCCGCGGCGGCGGCGCCGGCCACCTTCTTTCCGGTCGGCACGGAGCCGGTGAGCGACACCTTTGCGACGTCCGGATGGTTGACGAGGAGCGGGCCCGTCGCGCGGTCACCCTGAATGACGTTGAAGAGGCCCTTCGGCAGACCCGCTTCGATAAGGATTTCGGCGATCTTAAGTGCGCCGAGCGGGGTGTTTTCCGAAGGCTTGAACACCATCGCATTGCCGGCGACGAGTGCGGGCGCACCCTTCCAGCAGGCGATCTGCTGAGGGTAGTTCCAGGCGCCGATGCCGACGCAGACGCCGAGCGGCACCCGCTTGGTATAGGCAAAGTCGCCACCGAGCGGGATATAATCGCCGTTGAGTGCGGCGGGCGCGACGCCGCCGAAAAATTCGAAACTGTCGGCGCCGGACGTCGGGTCGGCCACGATGGTTTCCTGGATCGGCTTGCCCGTGTCGAGCGTTTCGAGCTCGGAAAGCTCGCGGTTGCGCTGGCGCATGATCTCGGCGGCCCGCTTGAGGATGCGGCCGCGCGCGGTCGGGCTCATCGCCGCCCATTCCGGCTGTGCGCGCTTCGCCGCTGCGATCGCCTTTTCGACGATTGCGGGTGTTGCGGCATGGAGGCGGGCGATGACTTCGCCGGTCGCCGGATAGATGCTCTCGATCACCGTGCCGCCGGTGTCCTCGACATATTCGCCGTCGATGAAGTGCGAGGCTTTCGGTTGGGCTCTCATCTCATTCTCCTCGCGGATAGCGTTTGGACTCCTCGAGATTGTCGAGGTTCATGTGATTGCGCATGTATCGCTCCGATGCCTTTTGCAGCGGCTGGTGATCCCAGGGGTAATAGGCGCCGTTTCTCAGCGCCTCGTAGACGACCCAGCGGCGGGCCTGGCTTTCGCGTACGGCAGCATCGAAGGCCTGCATGTCCCAATGGGCGGCGCGCATGTCCTGGAATGCGGTAAGCGTTGCCTGGTCGGCAGGTCCGCGCGGCTTCGCTGCGAGGTTCGTGAGCTCCAGCGGATCGGTCTCGAGGTCGAAGAGCTGGTCCGGATCGAGTGCGCAGTGGACGTATTTCCACTTGCCCTCGCGAATGGCGACCAGCGGCGCATAGGAGGCCTCGGCCGCATATTCCATCAGCACCGGTTCGGTGCGCTCGACGCCGTTGACCATCGGCACGAGGCTGACGCCATCGGTCCAGGGCTTCACTTCCTCGAGCGAAATGCCGGCGAGGTCCGCAAGCGTCGGCGTTACGTCGAGATTGGAGGTCGGCGTCAGATGCAGGCCGGGTGCGATACCGGGGCCGGCAATCATCAGCGGCACGCGCGCCGAGCCTTCGAAGAAGTTCATCTTGAACCAGAGGCCGCGTTCGCCGAGCATGTCGCCGTGGTCGGAACAGAAGAGGATGAGGGTGTCATCGAGCATCCGCGTCCGCGTGAGGGTGTCGACCAGTTCGCCGACCTTCTCGTCGAGATAGGAGATGTTGGCGAAATAGGCGCGGCGAGAGCGGCGGACATTCTCCTCCGTCAGCTCGAAGTTCCGGTAGTCGCAGGACAGCATGATGCGCTGCGAATGCGGGTCCTGGTCGTCGAGGGGGATAGCGTCGACCTCGGGCGTGAGGTGCTCGCAATCCTGGTAGAGCTCCCAGAATTTGCGCCGCGCGACATAGGGGTCGTGCGGATGGGTAAAGGAGACGGTGAGGCACCAGGGGCGCCGGCTCGCATCGTCGTTTTCCCGCGAAAGCTGGTAGAGCTTCTGGTTGGCGAGGAATGCCACCTCGTCGTCATATTCCATCTGGTTGGTGATCTCGGCGACCCCGGCGCCGGTGACGGAACCGAGATTGTGATACCACCAGTCGATGCGCTCGCCCGGCTTGCGGTAATCCGGCGTCCAGCCGAAATCGGCGGGGTAGATATCGGTCGTCAGCCGCTCCTCGAAGCCGTGCAGCTGGTCCGGTCCGACGAAGTGCATCTTGCCGGAAAGCGCGGTGTAATAGCCGGCCCGGCGCAGGTGATGTGCATAGGTCGGGATCGACGACTGGTACTCGGCGGCATTGTCATAAACCCGCGTGCGGCTCGGCAATTGCCCGGCCATGAAGGATGCTCGGGCTGGGGCGCATAGTGGCGACGAGGTGTAGTTGTTGCGGAAACGGGCCGATCGCTTGGCCAGCGCCTTCAGGTTGGGCGCGTGCAGGAAGTCTGCAGGCCCGTCCGGAAAAAGCTTTCCGTTCAACTGGTCCACCATGATGATCAGAATATTCGGCTTCCCGGTGGTCACTTGATCGTTTCCTCGTGGTTCGAATTCTTGCTTCGTCTTGCTTGGCCGGTCGGCGATTGTCAGCTGCGGCTGCCGCCACCTTCTGCCCGCCGGCAGGGAGTGGCTAATCCTCGGAGCAAACCCGGGGAGGGGAGCCTTTCCCGTCGCTCGCCCTCAGATGCGCATTCACGTAATCTTCCGTGAGCGCCACCGAGGCTTCGATGCTGATCGGCGCCGATTTCAAACTTTGCCGGATGTAGAGCCCGTCGATCATCGCAGCGGCGCCCTCGGCGATGCGTTCCGCGTCATCTGCCGGGCAGAGCGCTCTCAGACCCGCGAGCAGGTTTGAGCGCAGCCGCCGCGCATAGATCACCAGCAGCCGCCGCACTTCCTCCGACCGTTGCGCCTCCGAATAGAAGGCGAGCCAGGCTGCGACCGTCTCCGGCGCGAACTGATCGGCGCGAAAACTCACGCTGATCAGAGCACTCACCTTTGCGCGCGGCGTCGAGGCCGCCTTCATCGCAGACACGGCGTCGTCGCGCAGCTTACCGAGAAGGCTGCGGATGGTGGCGATCAGCAACTGTTCCTTGCTGCCGAAATAGTGATGCGCGAGCGCGGGCGAAACGCCGGCCGTCCGCGCGATATCCGACATGGTGACCGCGAGCGTCCCCTGGTCGCCGATCACGCGCAGCGCCGCATCGACCAGCGCCTTGCGGCGCACCGGCTCCATTCCGACCTTGGGCATCTTCGAACTCCTCTGGCTCTAGCTTATTTTTGATTGATCCATCAATCAATAAAAAAATCCTGCGCTTTTCTCTTTCTTTTTGCTTGGAAATCCGGCTCAATCAGCGGGAGGCGTCCATGCGCATAGGCATGACTGGAGGTTGAAATGGTTCACGCGTTCGATCCCGCCGGCAGAGAGGCCCTTGCCGGAAAATGGGGGTGGTTCGTCGCACTCGGCGTGCTTCTGATCATGTGCGGCGGCATCGCCTTCGGAAACCTGCTGATGGCGACAGTCGCCTCCGTCTATTACGTCGGTCTCATCATGCTGATCGGCGGCCTGCTCAACCTCGCCCACGCCTTTCAGGTCAAAAACTGGGGAAGTGTCCTTTACTGGATCTTGAGCGGTGCCTTCTATGCTGCGGCAGGCCTGTTCGCTTTCATCAATCCTGTCCTCGCCTCCTCGGTGCTGACATTTCTGCTGGCGGTGGCGCTGATCGCCGCCGGTTGCTCCCGCATCTGGGTAGGGTTCAGGCTTCGTCCTCTTGGCGGCTGGGGGTGGATGGTCATCGGCGGCCTCGTGACCCTGCTAGCCGGCCTCATCATCGCTGCCGGCTGGCCGGTCGACAGCCTCTGGATACTAGGTCTTTTCCTGGCGGTCGATCTCGTCATGCAGGGGCTGGCCTCGATCGCCTTCGGGGTTCTCGCGAGGGGCTGATCAGGCTTTTCCGAAGCTTCATCAAACTTTCACATTCGCGAAAGATTTCGTTGACGCCTGGCTCCGATGCTGGCGCGCGTTTGTGTGTCCTATCCCTGGAGCCCGGCATGTCGGCCGCCCCCGCAGAAATCCTGTCACTTCGCCGTTTCGGCGACGACCAGATCGTGACCCTTGCCAAACTCGTCATCGAAAATGCCCTCCAGCCGATCGTGGAAGCGGCGACCGGGGCGGTGTTCGGCTATGAATCCCTGATGCGCGGTTTCGAGCGCCTGGGCTTTGCCTCGCCGGTCGAATTGCTCGACAGGGCCGAGAGCGCGGGGCAGTTGCTCGCGCTCGAGCACCTGATCAACAGCCGCGCCGTCGCCGCGTTTGCCGCGCTCCCGGACTTTTCGGCGCGCACGCTCTTTCTCAATTTCGATGCGCGGCTCGTCGGCGCCGAGGGCGATATCGTCGATCGCCTCGTCAACCACTTGAAGCGTGCGAATATCGCGCCGCCCTCCCTTTGCTTCGAACTGTCGGAACGTTTCGACAGCAGCAAGATGCCTGATTTTTCCGCGCTCGTGCGGCAGCTGCGGCTTGCGGGATTCAAGCTCGCGATCGACGATTTCGGTGCGGGGTTCAACGGCTTGAAACTGCTCTGCGACCAGCCGGTCGACTATGTGAAGGTCGACCGGCACTTCATCTGCGATATAGACAAGGACCCCCGCAAGCGGCACCTCGTCCGGCATACGGTCAACATGGCCCATGTGCTCGGGTCGCGGGTCATCGCCGAGGGCGTGGAGACGGAGGCGGAGTTTCTCGTCTGCCGTGATCTCGGTTGCGATCTGATGCAGGGCTACTTCATCGCCCGACCGACGACGCACGTCACGGAGCTGCAGGCCGCCTACGCTCATCTCGAACCGGCGGCCGGCGCTCGGCGCCCGTCTGCGACCCTTGACAGCATCCTGATCCGCAAGGAGATCGAGCAGCTTCCGGCAGCGAGGGAGAGCGACGATCTCGATTCCGTGTTCGACCTCTTCCGGCTCAATCCACGCCAGGCTTTCTTTCCGGTCCTGAATGCCAATGGCGAACCGCGCGGCATCCTGCACGAGTATCACGTCAAGGAGATGATCTATCATCCCTTCGGCCGCGACCTCCTGAAGAACCGCCTCTATCAGCGCCGCATCTCGCATTTCGTCACGCCCGCGCCGATCGCCGATCTCGACACGCCCGCCGACGAGATGCTCAAGATCTTCGCCGGCATGAACGGGAGCGACTGCGTCATCCTCACGGAGAACATGCGCTATGCCGGCATTCTCTCCGCTTCGTCGCTCCTGAAGATCATCAACGAGAAGCAGTTGAAGACGGCCCAGGAGCAGAATCCGTTGACGGGCCTCCCCGGCAATCGCGCGATCCGCGATTATGTCCAGCACGCGATCCTGGACGGCGACCAGGCCCGCTACTTCTGCTACTGCGACTTCGACGATTTCAAACCCTTCAACGATACCTACGGCTTCCAGAAGGGGGATCTCGCGATCACGCTCTTTGCGGCGCTCCTGCGGCGCCACTTCATTGGCGAAGGGAAGTTCCTGGGTCACGTCGGAGGCGACGATTTCTTCGTCGGCATCGACGGTTCCACCGAGGAGGACATACGGGGCGTCCTTTCACGTCTGATCGACGACTTTCGCTCGGACGTCCGCCAGCTCTATTCGCCCGAGCATCTGTCGGCGGGACGGATCAGCGGATATGGCCGCGACGGCACCACGAAGGCTTTCCCCCTGATGCGCTGTTCGATCGCGGTGCTTTTGCTTCCGGAAGGCCTTGTCCTCTCGGACGGACAGACCGTGAGCAAGCGGATTGCGGAGATAAAGGCGCGCGCCAAGGCGAGCGAAGAAGGCCTCGTCATGGAACCCCTCGACCGGACCTGAGCAGCGGATGCACGACGAACTTTCCCGAACGGCAAGAGGGCTATAGGTATAGGCGGAACCGTTTTGCGAGGATGCCGTCATGACCCTTCCGACAGAAATGACCTATGTCGATCTGCCTGGCCCCGGAGGGCCGGAGAATATGGTGCTGGCGCGGGGGGCGATGCCTGAGGTCCGGCCGGGCGACATTCTGATCCGCGTCGAAGCCTTCGGCATCAATCGGCCGGACGTCCTGCAGCGCAAGGGAGACTACCCGCTGCCCGCTGGGGCGAGCCCCATCCTCGGGCTCGAAGTTGCAGGCGAAGTGGTTGCTCTCGGCGAGGGAGCGGCCGGCTTCTCGACCGGCGACAAGGTCTGCGCTCTCGCCAATGGCGGCGCTTACGCGGAATATTGCGCCGTTCCCGCCACCCAGGCCCTTCGCTGGCCCAAGGGCTACGATGCCGCGAAGGCGGCAGCCTTGCCGGAGACTTTCTTCACGGTCTGGGCCAACGTCTTCGACATGGCCCGCCTGAAGGCCGGCGAAACGTTCCTTGTCCATGGAGGATCCAGCGGTATCGGCACGACCGCCATCCAGCTTGCCAAGGCATTCGGTGCAGAGGTCTTCGCGACCGCCGGCAACCTTGCAAAGTGCGAGGCCTGCGAGGCACTCGGGGCGAAACGTGCCATCAATTATCGTGAGGAGGATTTCAGGGCCGTCGTGCTGGAAGAAACCGGTGGTCGCGGGGTCGACGTCATTCTCGATATGGTGGGCGGGCGCTACTTCGATCGCAACATCGGCAGCCTGGCCAAGGACGGGCGCCTGTCGATCATCGCCTTCCTCGGTAGCGCCCGGGTGGAGGACGCCAACATTGCGCCAATTCTCATGAAGCGCCTGCAGATAATGGGTTCGTTGCTCCGGCCGCGCACCGCCGCCGAGAAGCAGGCAATCCGCGACGGGCTGGCGGAAAAGGTCTGGCCGCTGCTGGAAGGGGGCGAAGTTGCGCCGGTCATCCAGGCGATCCTGCCCTTCGCCGAGATTGCCGGCGCTCATCGCCTGATGGAGCAGGGCGATCATATCGGCAAGATCGTGATGCGGATCGGGTAACAACAAACAATAAGACGATGGTCGCCCTTGTATTGGCCCAAAGATCGCTTACGTTGGGATTAACGTCAACGAACAGAAAGGAAGGTGATCCAATGTCTAATGAGATTTCGGACCTCGTAATGGACATGGGAGAGGTGAAGGAGTCGAGGCAGCCCTCGGCTTGATAGCCGCCTTCCTTAGGGTCTCAGCACCCGGCCATTGTGAGGCCAAAGCTCATGGAAGGGCCGCCGCAGGGCGGCCCTTTTCCTATGGAACGGGATGGGAAAAGTGCGTGCGGTTTTCCGCCCGCGTGCCATCCCCTCAGATTCCGAAGCGGCCGAGTGCCGGAATCTTGATGCCGGGCCGCGCGAGGTCGAAGCCCGCCACCAGTCCCATGAAGTGCAGTTCCAGCCCGCTGCGCCAGCCGGCCGAGACGCCGGCGAGGCCGTAAAGCGTCGCATGCAGGTCGCGACCGTCGGCATCGACATGGAACAGTTTCCCCTCCGGCAGATAGTCGCGCCCGACCGCATCCGGCGGCAGCACGACGTCGAGCTCCGGCACCGATCGCAAGACATGGGCGACGAAAGTGTTGGAGTTGGGACCGGGCCAGATTCGATAGGCGCCCGGCGAAGAATAGGGATAAGCCTCGATCGCCGTTTCGATCTTGGGGATCAGGCGCTTGGCTTCCTCGCCCCTGACTACCGCGACGATGCGCGGCTCGTTGGAATACCAGCGTCCGTCGGCCGCATAGGCGTTCTTGCGGATCGGCTTGCCCCAGCCGACCTTCTCATAACGGTTGTATGTAGGCGCCCCTTCGTCTTTGGTGACGATCCAGGCGTGGCTTGCTACCGCCCCCTTCATGCCTCCGGTGGTCGCCGAGAAGACGTATATCGCCGCCTGCGGGCTCGCAGCCGCATCCGCCAGAATACCTGACGACGACCAGTCCGCGTCGTGCCAGCTCTGCGGCCGCTCCTTGAGGTACCACAGGCCCGCCGAGGCGAGCGCCGGAAGCAGGTAGACGACGGCGAAAACGAGAAAGAGCTTGCGGAGGAATTTCATCTGCGGTGACTTTTCTGCCGTGGGATTCCTGATAGATGCATATCCGAAACTTGGAAAATTGAGGGCAGCCGATGTCGAATCCGGTTCTGGTCGAAGTAACGCGCGGAAATCTGGTCGAAAGCCGCCATCGGGGCATGATCGTCGCCGTCGATGGCGACGGAAAGATGCTGTTTTCCCTTGGTCAAACGGATGCTCATATCTTTCCGCGCTCCGCCTGCAAGGCAATGCAGGCGCTGCCGCTGATCGAAAGCGGTGCCGCCGACGCCTATGGGTTCGGCGATCGGGAGTTGGCGCTGGCCTGCTCGTCGCATTCGGGGGAGCCGGAACATGTGGCGCTCGCCGCCAAAATGCTGGCGGCTGCGGGGCGGGACGTCCAGGCGCTTGAGTGCGGCGCCCATTGGTCCTCCGACCAGAAGACGCTGATCGCCCAGGCCCGCTCACTCGAAGCGCCGAGCGCGCTCCACAACAACTGCTCGGGCAAGCATGCGGGCTTCGTCTGCGCCTGCTGCCATTCCGGGACCGAGGTCGAAGGCTATATCGGCTATGACCACCCGATCCAGCGGGAAATCCGCGGCGTCATAGCGGAGCTGACGGGAGCGGTTCTTGATCGCGACAATTGCGGCGTCGACGGCTGCTCGATCCCCACCTACGCGCTCTCGATGAAAGGACTTGCTCATGGATTTGCCAGGATGGCGAGCGGGGTCGGCCTCGGGACGGAGCGGGCGCGGGCCTCGAAGCGTCTCATCGACGCCTGCATGGCCGAACCCTTCTACGTCGCCGGCACCAAGCGCGCTTGCACGCGGCTGATGAAGACGGCTCCCGGCCGCATTTTTGCGAAGACCGGCGCCGAGGGCGTATTCTGTGCGGCGATACCGGAAAAGGGTATCGGCATCGCGCTGAAATGCGAGGACGGCACGACCCGGGCCGCCGAGGCGATGGTCGCCGCGACGCTTGCGCGCTTCTTTTCGGACGATGACGAAATCCATGAGGCGTTGATGGCTCAGGCCAATCACGCGATGCGCAACTGGAACGGAATGCACGTCGGCGACGTGCGGGTGACGGAAGCCTTTGCCGCCTGACGCGATCTCGCTCAGGACTTGTCAATCGCGGCGATTCGATCTTCTGTGCTTCGGCGCCGCCGTCAGCCGCGCAATTTGGGAGGAAGAACGATGCTGAAACTGTTTTATACGCCTGGAACCTGCTCGCTTGCCTCGCACATCGCGCTGGAGGAAGCCGGTGCCGGCTATGAAGTGCATCGGGTCGATTTCTCCAAAGCCGAGCAGACCAAGCCGGACTACCTCACCATCAACCCCAAGGGGCGGGTGCCCGCCCTCGTGACCGACCGCGGTATCCTGACGGAGACGCCGGCCATTCTCGCCTATATCGCCCAAAGCTTCCCGAAGGCGCGGCTTGCGCCGCTTGACGATCCTTTCGAGTTCGCGCGGCTGCAGTCGTTTCTGAGCTATCTCTGCTCGACGGTTCACGTCGCTCATGCCCATGCGCGCCGGGCCGCGCGGTGGGCAGACGACCCGGCGGCGCAGGAGGCGATGAAGGCCAAGGTGCCGCAGAACATGGCCGACTGCTTCGCGCTGATCGAGCGCACGATGTTCGTCGGCCCTTTTGTCAGGGGTGACGCCTATTCGGTCGCCGATCCCTATCTCTTCACCATCGCCGGCTGGCTCGAGTCGGACGGTGTCGATCCGGCCCGGTTTCCGCGGATCCTCGACCATCGCAACCGGATGGCCGAGCGTCCGGCCGTCGCCAAGGTTCTGGCCGAAGTGCAGTCGTAACGGCAATCGGCCGGGATCGGCAGAGCCGAAGCGTTGAAACGGGCGTTGGTCGCCCTCAGTTGCAGAGGTTCTCCGCCCCAGTGCGCGGCCAAGGCCATCCGGGGAACGGCAGATCCGCGAGTTCGCGTTCACCCATACGGAAGAGATCCGGATGCTGGAGAGGGTCGCGCGTCCAGTCGGAGGCGAGTCCTCGAACACTGTCGGACGAGGCCCCGGGGCGCTTCAGTATTGAGAAAACCTTCAGCATGTCGTCACCGTTCAGCTCGGATTGGAGTAGCGCGGCCGGTCACGCCGGCCGCCCAACCCTTTAACCTGTTGAAGGAGAATCCACCTCTTTGTCGAAGTTTGCAATTGAGATTGCGACGGCAGCGGTTTAGAAAAACTATATGAAAGACCTGAATACGGTTCACCTGAACGGACTGCGCGCGGCCGAAGCGGTCGGCCGCCTGGGCTCGCTCGCCGCTGCGGCGGAGGAGCTCGGCGTCACCGCCGGCGCAGTCAGCCAGCAGATTGCAAAGACCGAGGCGCAACTCGGTCGTACGCTTTTCGAGCGCTCGCCGCGGGGGCTTGTGGTTTCGGATAGCGGACGCGCGCTGCTGACGCGATTGTCGAGCGCGTTCAGGGAGCTCGCCGAGGCAGTCGCGCAGGCACGCCGTCGTGACGATTCGGTATTGACGGTGTCGGTCGCGCCGGTTTTTGCGGCGCGCTGGCTCGTCTACCGGCTGGACCGCTTCGCCGAGCGTAATCCGGATATCCGGCTGAGGATCGACGCGACCACGACGCTCGCCAATCTGGAGACCTCCGATGTCGATCTCGGCATCCGCGTCGGGGCTGGACGCTGGCCGGGCGTGCGATCGGAACTGCTGCTCGAGCAGGAGGTCTTCCCGGTCTGCTCGCCGGCACTGGCCGCCGGACTTCGTGAGCCCGCGGACATACTGAAGCTGCCCGCGGTGATCGATGCGCACGCAATGTTTTCCTGGGAACTATGGCTCAAGACCGCCGGCCTCACCGGTGCGGCCATGACGGTGCGCCACACCTTCAACGACGCTTCCCTGGCGCTCGATGCGGCGATTGCCGGGCAGGGGGTGATGCTTGCCTGGCAGACGCTTGCCGGATACGCGCTGCTGAGGGGGTCTCTCGTGGCGCCGTTCGGCATTCGCGCCAAGACCGGCTTCGGGCACTACTTCGTCACCTCCGTCTCACGCCGCGAAAGCAAGGGCGCTGCCGCCTTCAAGCGCTGGGTGCGCGAGGAAGTCGAGGACGGAATGCGGCAGCTCGCGGCGATGACGGGATGAGAAGAGCCTTCGCTCACCCAGCCAGGTGCCTTATTCCGGTTCCTTCAGCCGTTCCTCCATCATCGCCTTGAAGGCGGGGCGGGATTGGCAGCGCGCCAGCCAGGCCTTGACCTGGCGGTGCTTTTCGAAAAGGTCCGTCTGGCTCATCGTGTAGCGGAAAACCTCCGCGAGATTAAGGTCCGCGACGGTAAAGCGGTCACCCACAACGTAGTCGCGATCGGCGAGGTGCGTTTCGAGTACGGAAAAGGCTTTTTCAAGGGAGCGGGCGCAGGCCGCGATCTCCGCCCGCCCTTCCGGCGTGTCCTTGATCCCGTTGTCATAGGCGAGAACGATCTTCACCGCATGCGGCTCGACCTCGGTCGCCGCCCACATCGTCCAGTTACCGATCTGCCCTTCCTCCCGGATATCGGCCGGTGACAGTGGTCCGCCGTGTTTGCGGGCGAGATAAAGATTGTTGGCGAGCGACTCGGTCAGCACCAACCCGTCATCCTCGATCGCGGGTATGAGGCCCATCGGATTTATGGCGAGGAAGCCCGGCGACTTCGTATTGAGGGGGGCATCCGCGGCCAGCGGATCGGCGACCCGGCGCGCCTGGACAACCGGCACCGACCGGAAGGGCAGGCCGAGTTCCCCCGCCATCCAGTAGTTGCGCGACGCGCGCGAACGGTAAACTCCATAGATCGTCAGCATTTCCCGCGTCCTCCGATTGTCGTTCAGCTCCTTGCAGCGCGCGCGTCGGACAGACGCGCAAAGATCGCTGTAACTCCTGCATGGTCATGCTGTAGGCCATCACCGTCCTCGGCAGAAGCCGTCGGCAATGATAGGTCGCATGAATTCTTTTGATGCGAAGTGGTTCCGCGCAACCTTTAGACGATTTTTCGCTGTGGAGTTTAGGGAAGCATAACCTCTTTTCGCTAAATCTGCGCGAGCGCCGCTCCTTCGGAGGTTTCGCTTGGCAAGAAAAACGTCCCGCAGCATCCGATATGCCGACCTGAACGCGGACGACAATGCGCAGACGCGCCGGCTGATCGATGCCGGCAGCCGCCTTGCCGACGAGGTCGCGCGTCTCTTTCCGCCCGAACCCGACATGGCCGACCGCCACTACTGGCTCGAAGCGATGATCAACCACGTTCCCGATTATATCTATGCGAAGGATACGGCGGGGCGCTTCCTGATCGCCAACGAGGCGACGGTCGCCGACAACGGCCTTGAATGCCTGCGAGACCTCGTCGGCAAGACCGATTTCGATCTGCACCCGCACGAGTTCGCCCAGGCCGTCGCCGATACCGAGCGACGCGTGTTGGAAACCGGCGAACCGATCTTCGGCATCGAGGAACGCGCCATCGTGACCAAGGGCCGCGATCGCTGGCTGATGACCTCGAAAGTGCCCTTGCGCAGCAAGAGCGGCGGGATCATCGGTATCGTCGGCATCTCGCGCGATATCAGCGATCGCAAGGCCGCGGAGCGCCTGCTCGAAGGTCAGGCCCGGTTGCTGGAAATGATCGCCAAGGGCAGGCCCCTTGGTGAGTTCTTCCACGAGCTGGTGCTGATGATCGAAGCGCTGCTGCCCGGGATCAAGGCCTCCATCCTGCTCCTTTCGGAGGATGGCGGGCATCTCCTGCACGGCGCTGCCCCCAGCCTCGACGCGGATTATTGCGCTGCCATCCATGGCATCGAGATCGGCCCTGCGGCCGGCTCCTGCGGAACGGCTGCCTGGTGCGGCGAACAGGTGATCGTTTCCGACGTCTTCGCCGATCCGCTCTGGGAGGAATACGCGCCTCTCCTGGGGCCTTCCGGCCTCCGCTCCTGCTGGTCCACGCCCATCCTGTCGCGCGAGCGCAATGTGCTCGGGACATTCGCGCTGTACGCGCAGGAGGTTGGAACGCCGAGCGAGCAGCAGCAGGAACTGATTGCCATGGCCGCTCATCTCGCCGGAATAGCGATCGAGCGCAAGCGGGCGGAGGACCGCATCGGTTTCATGGCCCATCACGACGCCTTGACGGGGCTGCCGAACCGCGTCCTTTTCGAGGAGCAGGTCGCCGGCATGCTCGAGGAGATCCGCGAGCGGGATCAATGGGCCGTGCTCGCCTTTCTCGACCTCGACGATTTCAAACTGATCAATGACAGCCTTGGGCACGCCACAGGTGATGAGCTCCTGAAGGTCGTAGCCGGGCGCATGCGGGGTGCCGTGCGCAGGTCCGATTCCGTCGTGCGCGTCGGCGGCGACGAGTTCATCATCCTCCTGAACGGCCTGCCGAAGGAGCGGGACGTCGTTCTGTCGCGGCTGGAGGACATCCGCGCTGCAATCGCCATGCCGGTGCAGTTGCAGGGCCGCTCCCTGCAGGTGAACTGCAGCATGGGCGTGGCCTGCTTCCCCAACCAGGGCACGACGGCGGGCGAACTTCTCGCCAATGCCGACATGGCCATGTATCGCGCCAAGGAGCTCGGCCGCAACAACATCCAGGTCTTCACCGAGGCGATGGCCGCCAGAGCCCATGAAAAACTCCAGTCGCAAGAAGAGCTTCGCGAGGCGCTTGCGCGGGAGGAGTTCCTGCTGCATTTCCAACCGCAGATGAGCCTCGAGACCGGCCGCATCTTCGCTGCGGAGGCGCTGTTGCGCTGGCAGCACCCGGTGCGCGGCATCATCTCGCCCGCGGCATTCATTCCGCTCGCCGAGGAAACCGGTCTGATCGTCCCGATTGGAGACTGGGTCCTGCGCGCCGCCTGCCGCCAGCTGAAGGCCTGGCAGGACGCCGGTCTGCCGCCGCTGATCGTCAGCGTCAACGTTTCAGCGCGGCAGTTCCGCGAGCGCAACTGGGCGGCGCGTGTGGCGGCGGTTTTGGAGGAGACCGGCCTCGAGGCCCGTTACCTCGAACTCGAGCTCACCGAAAGTCTGATCATGCAGGACGTGCCGGGGGCGATCGCCACGATGCATGCGCTGGAGGCGATCGGCGTGCACCTTGCGATCGACGATTTCGGGACAGGCTATTCGAGCCTCAGCGCGCTCAAGCGCTTCCCGGTGCGCCGGCTGAAGATCGACCGGTCCTTCGTGACGGACATTCCGGACGATGCCGACGACATGGCGATTACATCCGCGATCATCTCGCTTGCACAGAAGCTCGGCCTGCGCGTCATTGCCGAGGGTGTCGAGACAAAGGCCCAGGTCGAGTTTCTCAAAGAAAGCGGCTGCGACGAGATCCAGGGCTATTTCTTCAGCCAGCCCTTGTCGGGCGAGGATTTCGAAGCGCTGCTTTCCTCCCAGCGGCCGTGATGTTCGCGAGCGGCCGTAAATGCAATCTGGTGCCACAGGGAGCGGTTTCCGCTTGCGTCCCGTTCCGACTTGCCGATAACCATTCGAGACGGCTTCGCAACGATTCACTTTCGAAGCACCTTGATCCGGCCCTCGGAATGGAGCACCTGGACTCTTTCCGTGCAGCACAACCCCGTTAGAGTTAGATGTCATCACTGCCAGCTTTGTCCCGACGTCAGTTTCTCCGCACATCCGGCTTGGCAATCGCCTCCGCCGGACTTGCGGGCTGCACCTCATCGATGAACACGAACCGCTTCCGCGAGCAAACGATGCCGGTCTACCGCAATCCTGCGCTCGAAAGCCGCTGGAACGGGCCGCCGGGCGGGATCTTCGAGGGACCGGTCGGCGAGGGGCCGATCGGCCTGCCGCCGCAGGATGCCTATTACGCGGAGATCTATGCGGCGCGGGAGGATGGCGGCTTTCTCATCCCGGAGGTGCCCTTCAGACAGATCGATCCGCGCTTTTATCGCCAGGAGGTCGGCGATCCCTTCGGTGAGGCCCCCGGCACGATCGTCGTCGATACGGCCGACCGCTATCTGTACCTCGTCCAGCCGGGCGGGCGGGCGATGCGCTATGGCGTCGGGTTAGGCCGCGAAGGCTTCGCCTGGTCGGGCCGCGGTCTGATCCAGTGGAAGCAGAAATGGCCGAAGTGGACGCCGCCGAACGAAATGATCGCCCGTCAGCCGGTACTGGCGAAATATTCCGCCGATAATGGCGGCATGCCGCCGGGACTCGACAATCCGCTCGGCTCGCGCGCGCTCTACATCTTCCAGAACGGCCAGGATACGCTCTATCGCGTCCACGGGACGCCCGAATGGCAATCGATCGGCAAGGCGGTCTCTTCCGGTTGCGTCCGCATGGTCAATCAGGACGTGATCGATCTTTACGATCGCGTGCGCAACAAGGCGCCGATCCTCGTCATCTGACGGCCTGTGCGGGGGCGTAACGAAGGAGCCGTTCATCTCTGCGGCGAAAATCGCTTCTTTCTGCGTTTTGATGACCAGCGAAAGCGTTGCGTCATCACCCGATCGTATGGGCATCAAACAACCCGAACCGGCCGCCCAAAGCTACAGGCCGGAACGACCGTCAGAGAAGACCCTTGGCCTTGAGATCGGCGGCGAAGGTGACCAACGGCATGACCAGCGTGAGCGGCCGGTTCTGAAGCGGCTCTGCTCCGTAGCCGGCATACCATCGCGCAGCACGCTCGCCTTTGGCGTCGATAATCAGCAGCACGCCGCCGGCTTCGGACGCGACCCGCAAGCAGCGAAGCGCCGCGGCGGCAAGAAGCTGACCGCCCAGGCCGTGACCCGCTACGCTGACATCGGTGGCGATCCGCGCCAGCGTAAACCCGGAGACCTCGTGCTGGGCCAACCCCTGCGTCATCGACGCCGGCACGTCGTCGTGCTTCACGGCAGAAGGGGCCAACGTGTAGAAGCCGAGCACGCGGTTAGGCGTGGCGACATCGATCGCGCAGAAGGTTTTTGAGGCATTCTGTTCGTGGCTTTGACGCGCAAAGCGTCGAAGAAAATCATTCATGGCGGGATCGCCACAGTCGAAGGACTGGCGGTCATGCGATTTCGCGATTGCTTCCTCGTTCCAGACCGGCAGCGTCATAGAGTATCAGGCAACGCCGCTATCGCTGCCCGCAGCTTCGCGTTGGGCTTGGGGGGATTTTCCAGCAGTTCGAGCACACGCGCATGATCGCGCGCAGACAAGCGCACGACATCGGCCGCCTCGATCACGGCCTCGGCTTCACGCAAGGCGGTCTGCGTAACGAAGTTGGTTAGATCGGTGTCGCGCAACGCAGCGGCGCGCACGAGCTTGGCCTTCGTTTCCGGCGAGACCCGCAGATTCATGCGCTTATTGTCATCTACGGCAGCTCGGGGCATCTCCGTTGTCCTTGTATATCGTACACATTCAAGATGTACGCGATCACGCTCGGATTTTCAAGGCCGTGCGTCTTCATGATGTACGTGGCCTGCCCGACAACGCCGGGGGCGGGGGAGACGTTGCGGGTCTAACCGTAGATGTGGGCGTCCGAGACCGTGGCTCGACAAGGACATACAGCAGCTTGCGAATAGTTCGCGGCCTACTCAACCCTTTGAACCCGAACTTCCGGACGGAGAGCGGTACACCTTTTCCTTCAGGTGCTCTTGTCAGCTTTCGTGTCGACTCCCGGCCAGCCGCTGCGTCAGCCTGTGCAGCGCGTCGCGCAATTCGCCCACCTCCTCGAGGCTGCAGCCTGATGCATTGCCGATGTCGCGCAGAATACCGAAGGCTTCGGCCTTCAGCTCCCGGCCGCCATCCGTCAGGCTGACGATCACCTGCCGCTCGTCCGCCGCATCGCGTACGCGGCGGACATATCCGCCTGCTTCCAGCCGCTTGAGCAGAGGCGAAAGGGTGCCTGAATCGAGGCCCAGTTCTTCGCCAATTCGTTTCACCGTCATGCGGTCCTGCTGCCAGAGCGTGAGCAGCACGAGATATTGCGGATAGGTCAGCCCGAAGCGGTCGAGCAACGGCTTGTAGGCGCGATTGAAGGCATGCGCCGCCGAGTAGACGGCGAAACAGAGCTGGCGGCCGAGCGCCAGCACCTCATCGGAATCTGCGTCGAATTTTGCCGCTTTCCTCGTCATGATGTCATTGTCGCAAATTCACGCCGGCAAAGCAATTTGCAAAATTAATTTGCGCACTATTTAATCTTTCGATATATAAATCCCGGCAACCACAAGGAAGGAGACTGTCATGCCCATCCTCTACCGCACTACCGCGTCCGCGACCGGCGGCCGCGCCGGCCAGGCCAAGAGCAAGGACGGCGTTCTCGACGTGACGCTGACCGTTCCGAAGGAACTCGGAGGCGACGGCGCGCGCGGCACCAATCCCGAGCAACTCTTTGCCGCCGGCTATTCCGCCTGCTTCCTCGGTGCACTGAAATTCGTCGCCGGCAAGGAGAAGGTAAAGCTTGCGGAAGACACGACGGTGACGGGCACGGTCGGCATCGGACCCCGCGACGACGGGACAGGCTTCTTTATCGACGCGGCGCTGGAAATCTCGTCTCCCGGCGTGGAAAAGGCGGTCCTGGAAGACCTCGTCCAGAAGGCGCATATCGTTTGCCCTTACAGCCATGCGACCAGGGGCAATGTCGACGTTAAGCTGACGGTGGCCTGATAGGACCGTTGCAGATAGCCGAAGCCCGTAACCCCGGGCTTCGGCCTGCCCCGGCAGTTCCGCCGCAAGCAAGTGTCGGGGATCGATCTAAGCCCTGTTGAGATACGGGCCACCCGCCGCGGCTTGTTTCATTTCCTCATTCCTGTGCTCGTCACAGGAATCCAGCCAGACCAAGTCCTTGGGCTGAAAAAACTCTTTCCGCGCCGCAGACGCGGCGCTGCTGGATCCCTGTGACGAGCACAAGGGATGAGGAACGAGGAGACGTTGCAGTCCTCCGATACGTTTCCTACAGCGCCGCGCGTCTTATGAGACGCGCTGGAAAAGTGTGTGCAGTTTTCCGCCCGCATCCCGCGTCTCAACCATTGGAATCGATCACGTTCATGATTTCAGGTCGACCCGACCTAAAATCATCGTGATCTAGCGCTTCAGACTGCCGAGTATTCCGCGCACAAGGGCTCGCCCCACCTGGGTCGCAACCGTTCGCGCGACCGACTTCATCGCAGCTTCCATGATGGTTTCCCGCTTGTAGCCGGACGATCGCGGCCGGGTCTGCTTGCCGGAAGGCGCTTCGGCCGCATCGTCGCCGAAGCCGGGCAGGGTCCAGCGGCTGCCGCCGGAAGTCTCCTCGGCGGGTTTTTCTTCTGCCTGCCGGGCAGCCTCCGCCTGTTCCGCTGCCTTGGCTGCACGTTTGGCAAGCATCTCATAAGCCGAGTCGCGGTCGAAGTCCTCGTCGTAGAGACCGCGCACCGGGCTCACGTCCACCACCTTCTGCCGTTCCGCATCCGTAAGCGGGCCAAGGCGCGACGAAGGCGGCCGGACCAGGGTTCGCTCGACGATCGACGGCGATCCCTTGCCCTCGAGCGTCGAGACCAGAGCCTCGCCGGTGCCAAGATTCGTGATCACGTCGGCACAATTGAAGTCGGGGTTCGGGCGGAATGTGTCGGCAGCCGTCTTGACGGCCTTTTGTTCGCGCGGGGAATAGGCGCGCAATGCGTGCTGGACGCGGTTGCCGAGCTGGGCGAGGACCGTCTCCGGTACGTCCAGCGGGTTCTGCGTGACGAAATAGACACCGACGCCTTTAGAGCGGATCAGGCGGACGACCTGCTCGACACGCTCGACGAGAACCTTCGGCGCATCGTTGAAGAGCAGATGTGCCTCGTCGAAGAAGAACACCAGCTTCGGCTTGTCGGGGTCGCCGACTTCGGGCAGCTCTTCGAACAGCTCGGACAAGAGCCACAGCAGGAAGGTCGCGTAGAGACGCGGGTTCATCATCAGCTTGTCGGCGGCAAGCACCGAAATCGCGCCGCGCCCGTCATTTGTGGTCCGCATGATGTCGGTGATCTTCAGCGCCGGCTCGCCGAAGAAATGCTCCGCACCCTGCTGCTCCAGAATCAGGAGTTCGCGCTGGATAGAGCCGACGGAGGCCTTGGAGATGAAGCCGAACCGATTGGAAAGCTCGCTCGCATTCTCGCCCATGTAATTGAGCAGCGCCTGCAGGTCCTTGAGGTCGAGCAGCGGCAGGCCGCCCTCGTCGGCGATCTTGAAGGCGATGTTCAACACGCCTTCCTGCGCGTCCGTCGCATTCATCAGCCGCGACAGAAGAAGTGGGCCCATTTCGGAAATGGTGGTGCGGACCCTGTGGCCCTTCTCGCCGTAGAGATCCCAGAAGATCACCGGGAATTCCTGGAAATCGTAAGGCTCGAGGCCGATCTGCTCGGCGCGCTTCAGCAGGAAGTCCTTGGGCTCGCCCATGGCGCCGATACCGGACAGGTCGCCCTTCACGTCCGCGCAGAAGACCGGAACGCCCGCATTCGAGAAACCCTCGGCCAGGATCTGCAGCGTCACGGTCTTGCCGGTCCCAGTGGCGCCGGTGATCAGCCCGTGGCGGTTGCCGAACTTCAGCTTCAGATATTCGCCTTTGTTGATCGAATCGTCCGGCTTGCGGCTGGTTCCGATATAGATCTTGCCTTCCTGCAGCATGGGGGCTTCATCTCCGTCTTGTCAATTTTATCAATGAAAGCGGGTATTTCCCGCATGTCGCACAAAGTCGGTCATCGAAACATAGCGTGCATCTGTTATAGGCGGTGCGTCTGTTCCCGGCAACATGATTGCGGGCGCGAACAAGGCCGGATTGCCATCTGGCGAGCCCCGTGAAACGATGCTGCGAGGTGGCGGAATATGGTATTCGGCGTCCGTTTCGATGCTCTTGTTATTCCGGCATCGTTCATTTACCTTGACGTTAACGTCAAAATTCGATCGAGGAGATTTCCATGAGTGAACTGGTCACGCGCGTGGCGGAAAATGTCGGAATCGAGACCGCAACGGCGGAAAAGGCAGTGGGGATGATCCTCGGCTTCCTGCAGCGTGAGGCAGCCGAAGGCCCGGTCGCCCAGATGATCGAGGCGATCCCCGGTGCGCCCGAACTGGTCGCGCAGTACAATGGCGAGGGTAGCGGTGGTGGCGGCCTTCTTGGCGGCCTGATGTCGGCGATCGGCGGCGGCGGCGTCATGGCGCTGGGTCAGCAATTGATGAGCCAGGGTCTTGGCATGGGAGAGATCACGGCGCTCGCCAAAGAGACGATCGCATTTGCCAAGGAGAAGGCGGGCGAGGAAGTCGTCGACGAGGTGGTCGCCTCCGTTCCGGGCCTCAGCCAGTTCGTCTGATTGCTCTGATGCGCAGGCAGGCCGTTACCCCCTCTGGCCGGCAGCCAGAGGGGGTAACGGCCGCGGTGCGGCATGGGGGCCTCTAAAGGCCTTCACCTCACGCATCCCATTCGGGAGCAAGACCCTGCGGATTGACGATCCGCCCGGACGGGCGGGCAAGCTCGCGGACTGCCGCCATCTCCTCCCGCGTCAGCGCGAAGTCGAATATCGCGAAATTCTCCTTGAGCCGCGCCTCCGTCGCCGTCTTCGAAAGCACGATCACATCCTGCTGTTGCACGAGCCAGCGCAGCGCCACTTGCGCCGCCGTCTTGCCGTGGCGGCCGCCGATCTCCGCGAGCAGCGGGTCGGCAGGCACTTTGCCGTTGGCCATGGCATAGTAGGCCGTGAGTGACATTCCGAGCCGCCGCGCCGTCTGGAGGACCTTCGTCTGGTCGAGATAAGGATGATACTCGACCTGGTTCGTGGCGATCGGCGCATCGCTGAGACGCGTCGCCTCTTCCATTTGCGCGGCGTTGAAGTTGCTGATGCCGATATGGCGTACTTTGCCGGCATTCCGCACCTCGTTCAGGGCGCCGATGCGTTCGGCCATCGGCACGTCGCTCCCCGGCCAGTGCAGAAGCAGCAGATCGACATGGTCGGTTCTCAGCTTTCTCAGGCTCTCATCGACCGAGGCGATGAAGGCGTCGTGGCGATAGTTGTCGACCCAGACCTTCGTGGTCAGGAAGATGTCCGCCCGTGCAATGCCGGACTTCTGGATGGCCTCGCCGACTTCCGCCTCGTTGCCGTAGATCTGTGCGGTGTCCACGTGGCGGAAACCGAGCTTCAGGGCCTGCGGCAGGATGCGAAGCACCTCCGCTCCGGACATACGGAATGTGCCGAAGCCGAGCGCGGGAATATTGGCGCCATTTGAACTGACTGCATGCATTGAGAGCTCCTTCACTGCGAGCGCCCGGCGGGCCGAAGCGCGATCTCCTATACTTGTCCGCGCAAGGCGCGCCTTCAAGCTTGTCCGGAAGACAGGGCCGCGCCTGCCGGAGCCGGCGAGAACCCGCATGCACTCCCGCTCTAGCGATTTTTTGTCGCCACGATGAAAAGCCGCGGGAAACGCAGGAGCACGCGCCCGTTTTTCATCGCCGGATAGGCCTTCCTGATCTTTTCGGCATAGGCGGCGAGATAGCCCGCCCGCTGAGTGGTGGGCAGCGCGTCCAGATAGGGGCGTAATCCCGTGCCCTTCACCCATTCGACGATCGCGTTCGCATTTGCGAGCTGGTGGTAGTAGACGGTGTGCCAGACGTCGACGCGGACCTCCTTCGAGGTGAGCCTTTCGACATAGGTAGCCGGTGAGGGGAGGGACCTGCGCCGAATGGTGCGGCCCGCGAAGGCCGGGGCGAAGGCGGCCTCCTCTGCCGTTTCCTCCATCAGAAGATGCGACGATTCATCGAGGTTGTCGGGCATCTGCACAGCAAGCGTTCCGCCGGGCGCAAGCGCCAGTATGAGCCGCTCGAAAAGCGTGACGTGCTCCGGTAGCCACTGGAAGACCGCATTGGCAAAGAAGAGCGCGCTTTCCGCGGGCGGCGCCCAGGCGGCGAGGTCGCCTTTTTCGAAGCGAAGGTCCGGCAGGCGGGTGCGGGCGGCCGAAAGCATGTCATCGTCGCTGTCGATGCCGGTGAGCGGGCTGCCCGGAAATCGTTCGAGGATCAACTCGGTCGAATTGCCCGGGCCGCAGCCGAGGTCGAAGGCCGGACCGGCGGGCAGATCGGGTACCTGCGCCAGCAGGTCGCGCGCCGGACGCGTCCGTTCGTCCTCGAACTTGGCATATTGCGCTGCAGACCAGGCCATGGGCGGGGCTCCTTCATACGCCGAATTGCAGGCTTTCGAGCGAGGGGAGGATCAGCGAAGGACCATGGTCCTTGTATTCATCCGGCCCGTCGGCCCGGTTGATCCAGACGGTGCGAAAGCCGAATTTCGTGGCGCCGGCGATATCCCACCGGTTCGAGGACTGGAACGAGACCGCCTGCGGATAGAGCCGGTAGCTCGTCGTCACCAGGTCGTAGACAGCCGGTGCCGTCTTGAACGCCTTGACGGCATCGACCGAGAAAACGTCGTCGATGATGATATCGAGTGCGGCGTTCTTGACGGCCGAGGCCAACATGGCCGGCGAACCGTTGGAAAGAATGGCGATGCGGGCGCCACGTTCCTTCAATCCCTTGAGGACCGCGGGAACTTCCGGATAACAGTCGAGCGCCCAATAGGCATCGAGAAGCGGCTTTTTGAGCCCGGGATCGGCTGAGGGGAAGCGCTGAAAGGCGTAGTCGAGCGACTGCTCGGTCAATTCCCAGAAGTCGACATAGGCGCCCATGAGCGAGCGCACCCAGGAGTATTCGAGCTGCTTGGCGCGCCAGAGTTCCGAAAAGGCCTGGCCGTCCGGCCCGATCGCATCGGCATGCCGGCGTACGGCCGCATGCACGTCGAAAAGCGTGCCATAGGCATCGAAGACATAGGCGGCGTAAGACATCGAGTTCTCCCGTCTATCCACCGTCCGGGCGGCGCGCCGGAGGTTTTCACCATTTTGCGCGAGTAGCCGCCGGGCAGGGGCTTGAGGCACTGCGTCGGAGACGCTGTGCCTCAGCATTCTTTTGCGCGCATCATGTCAAAACTTTGTGCGCCGCACAATGTCTTCGTCGCCCGCCTTCGTTCAATCTTTCCAAACCTTTGCCGGGAAACGCAGCGCCTGTTTCGCAAGTTTGCCCTTGAGGCCGAGGGCCGCGTCGCAAAGGCCGAGCACGTGCCGGTTCGGTTTCGCCTCCGGGCGCAGCGCGTGAAGCGCTGCCGCAGCCTCCTCCGGTCCCAGATAGCGCGCCAGAACGCCGAGGGTCAGCGCCGTCGAACGTCCGATGCCTCTGAGGCAGTGAACCAGCAGGTGCGCCTCTCCGGGCAGGCTGTCGATGAAGTCAAATGTCGCCTCGATGGCCGCCGGACGCGCGGCATCCGGCGCATCCGGGTCGATGGTGTCGCCGAAGCGGAGTTCCAGATGCCGCTCCGGCGGCAGGTCGATCATCGAAAGCAGACGCGTCGCTGGCGCTCGGATGGAGACGAGATGCGTCGGCGCCCATAACGCGCGATTGTGCCGCGCCTCGGTTTGCGAGCTCACGATGAGGCGCACCGGCCAGCCGTTCGGATGCGCCGGATTCGCGTCGAGTACGGGCCGATAACAGGCGCTCTCGATAGCCTGAACCGCAAGAGCCATGACGTGCCTCCTGATTCGTCTCGGATTGCCGGCAGAATAGCAGCGCCGGCACGCAACCGAAATCCGGTCAGAACCGCGTGATGACACTGATGCCGAGGTCTGTCGCCCGGTCCATCGCAGCAAGCGCCGGCGCCGCCTCTTCGAGCGATATCTCACGGCCGATCAACTGCTTCGGGTTCAGTTTCCCGGCGGTGATCATTGCCAGCATCGCGTCGTAACGCCAGGCCTGCATCCCGTGGCTTCCATAGATCTCGAGTTCATGGCCGATCACTTGCGCCATCGGAATCTGCGGCGTCGCGTGCTCCGCCAGCATAAGCCCGACCTGGACGTGCCGGCCGCGGCGGCGCAGATTTTTGATCGAGTTGAAGCAGGTAACGGGCGAGCCGAGCGCATCGAGCGAGACGTGGGCGCCACCTCGGGTGAGTTCCCTGACAGCTCCCGCGACGTCCTCCGTCTCGCGGCCGTCGATGGTGGCGACCGCCCCGAGCGTCCGGGCGAAGGCGAGCTTCTCCTCCGAGATGTCGATGGCGATGGGGTTGGCGCCGAGTGCCGCGGCGATCATGATTGCGGAGAGGCCGACACCGCCGCAGCCGTGCACAGCCACCCACTCGCCGCCCTTGACGCGGGCCTGGTCGACGACAGCACGGAAAGAGGTTGCGAAGCGGCAGCCGAGGCTCGCCGCCGTTGCGAAATCCATGTTCTCGGGCAGATGCACGAGGTTCTGCTCGGCAAAGTCGATCGCCACATATTCCGCAAACGAGCCCCAGTGGGTGAAACCCGGTTGAAACTGCGCTTCGCAGACCTGGCTGTTGCCGGAGCTGCATTCGAAGCAGCGGCCGCAACCGGAAACGAAGGGTACCGTCACCCGGTCGCCGATCCTGTAGCGGAGGACCCCGCGCCCGGTCGCCGCGATCGTGCCTGCCAGTTCGTGGCCCGGCACATGCGGAAGGCGAATGTCCGGGTCGTGCCCCATCCAGCCGTGCCAGTCGCTGCGGCAAAGGCCGGTCGCCTCGATCTTTATGACGACCCCGTTCTCGGTCGGCGCCAGATCGGGAAGCGTCCGGATCTCCGGCATCTTCTCGAAGGCATCGTAATACATCGCTTTCATCGAGATCTCTCCCTTGGGCGTTTTCATCATTCTGACACGTCGCCCGG
Source organism: Sinorhizobium sp. P24N7 (assembly GCF_042436655.1). Taxonomy (NCBI): domain Bacteria; kingdom Pseudomonadati; phylum Pseudomonadota; class Alphaproteobacteria; order Hyphomicrobiales; family Rhizobiaceae; genus Sinorhizobium; species Sinorhizobium sp. P24N7. The sequence goes on from NZ_JBHMIW010000007.1 coordinate 314,463, forward strand.
GAGGGCTCCAGAATGGACGCCATGACATTTTTTGATGTACCCATTCACCCTCATGCTGCTTTTTCCGGCTAGAGCGGAAGTGCGTGAAGAAAGAAGGAGGCACCGATGGCCGTCGATACATCCCCACGATCCACCACCTGGACCTTTGTCGACGGCGAATGGCTTGCCGGCAACCCGCCGCTGATCGGCCCGACATCCCATGCGATGTGGCTCGGTTCGACCGTATTCGACGGCGCCCGCTGGTTCGACGGCATCGCGCCGGACCTCGACCTCCATTGCCGGCGCGTCAACCGCTCCGCCGAGGCTCTGGGTCTCAGGCCAACGATGTCGGCCGAGGAGATCGAGGGACTGACCTGGGAAGGCGTGAAGAAGTTCGACGGCGAGACGGCGGTCTATGTGAAGCCCATGTATTGGGGCGAGCACGGGTCCTGGAGCGTCGTTGCGGTGGATCCTGAATCGACACGCTTCGCGCTTTGCCTTTTCGAGGCGCCGATGGGCAATGGCCGTGCCGGCTCGTCGCTGACGCTCTCTCCCTTCCGCCGGCCGACGCTCGAATGCATGCCGACCGATGCCAAGGCCGGTTGCCTCTATCCCAACAACGCCCGCATCCTCAACGAGGCACGTTCGCGCGGCTTCGACAATGCGCTGGTGCGCGACATGCTCGGCAACATCGCGGAGACCGGCTCCTCGAATATCTTCATGGTGAAGGGTGGCGTCGTCTTCACGCCGGCCGCCAACCGGACCTTCCTCGCCGGCATCACCCGCTCGCGCGTGATGGCCCTTCTCAGGGAGGCAGGCCTCGAAGTGATCGAAACCAGCTTGACCATGGCCGATTTCGAAGGGGCCGACGAAATCTTCACCTCGGGCAACTATTCCAAGGTGCTGCCTGTCACCCGCCTCGAGCAGCGCGAATTGCAGGCCGGTCCGGTCGCGGCGAAGGCGCGCGATCTCTATCTGGACTGGGCGCACGCGACCGGAGGGAAGTGATTTCCTCTCAGTTTAGCCGGCCGCTATTTCTCCGCCGCCCTGAACGCGCGAGGCATCGCCAGTCGCTCTTCGAAGGTCACGGTTCAAGCGGACGGACGACCACATCGGCGGACGAGCGCGTGTTCGGTCCGTGATAGACCGCTTCGACATTGTTGCCGTCCGGGTCGAGGAGAAACGCGGCATAATAGCCCGGATGGTAGCTTCGCTCTCCGGGCGGTCCATTGTCGGTGCCGCCATTGGCCAGTCCGGCATCGTAGAACCGCTGCACCGCATCGGGGCCTGAGGCCTGGAATGCGAGGTGGACGCGGGTGCGGTAATCCTCCGCCGCGTCGACGAAGAACTCGTCGAACGCAAAGAACTCGTCGGTCTCGTAGGTCGGCTGGTGGCCAAGCGCGCCGAGCACCGCCTGATAGAACCGCTTGCTCGCCCTGAGGTCCCCGACGCGAAGATGCACATGGTCGATGAGCCGTCCCTGGTGAAATTCCATCGTCTTCTCCTGTGGCACGGTTGGGCACATGCGCTCGATAACGTAAGATAGGACCGCAAGGCGGCGCGTCGAGGCGCTTGCGCGCGAAGGCGGAAGTCACGAAAGCAATGAAAGTATTTTGCGTGGGTTAGCGAAATTTTGGCGCTGCATCGGTTGCCTCCCTGCAAGGGGGTGCCTATGTTCCGCTGACAGATTTCCCCGACGAAATCCATGCCAAGAGGAGATGCCACAATGGCTTTCGAATTGCCGAACCTTCCCTATGACTACGATGCGCTTGCGCCGTACATGTCGCGCGAAACGCTCGAATACCATCACGACAAGCACCACCTCGCTTACGTGACGAACGGCAACAAGCTCGCCGAGGAAGCCGGTCTTTCCGATCTTTCGCTGGAAGATATCGTCAAGAAATCCTACGGCACCAACCAGCCGTTGTTCAACAATGCCGGCCAGCACTACAACCACGTTCACTTCTGGAAGTGGATGAAGAAGGGCGGCGGCGGCACCAGCCTGCCCGGCAAGCTCGATGCGGCGGTCAAATCGGACCTTGGCGGCTACGACAAGTTCCGCGCCGATTTCATTGCTGCCGGCGCAGGTCAGTTCGGCTCGGGCTGGGCCTGGCTTTCCGTTAAGAACGGCAAGCTGGAAATCTCCAAGACCCCGAACGGCGAAAATCCGCTCGTCCACGGCGCAACCCCGATCCTCGGCGTCGATGTGTGGGAACATTCCTATTACATCGACTACCGCAACGCGCGTCCGAAATACCTGGAAGCCTTCGTCGACAATCTCATCAACTGGGATTACGTCCTCGAGCTGTACGAAGCGGCTGCAAAGTAAGCGCTGCTTCTACCAGCGGGAAATCGGCCCGGCGCTTGCGCCGGGCCTTTCGTTTTGAGGGGCGGTTTTCAGCGGCCATCTCGTCACGGTTTTCTACCCGTCCGCCGCCTCGAGCGGCCGAACCGCATTCGCCTGCCATCCCGCAATCCACATCTGCCTCAGCCGGTTGCCTTCGCCGCGGAAATAGGCGTCGGCGGGTTCGCAGTGTTCAACGCGGTCGGCGCGGAAGTTGCGGATATCCTGCCGCAATTCGCACCACGCGACCATCATCGCGTGTTCGGAATAATAGATCAGCGCAAGCGGGAGTACTGTGCGCTCGGTCGCGCGCCCGAGCTCGTCGCGATAGTCCAGCACCAGCTTCTGTTCGTCACGGATCGTCCGCCGGATCATGGCCAAGTCCACCGCCGGCGGCGGCGAGGCGATCGTGCCCCAGGCGTGAAGCGCCTGTGACTGGAAGGCCTTGCGCAGCGGTTCCGGCACGGCGCCGGTGATCTTCTGATTGACGCGCCGTGCCGCCGCCTTCAGCTCCTCGTCGCCCGTGCGAGCCAGAAGCGCAAGCGCCAGCACGATCGCCTCCGTCTCCTCGATCGAGAACATCAGCGGCGGCAGGTCAAAGCCGGGCCTCAGGATATAGCCGATGCCACGCTCGCCCTCGATCGGCACGCGCATCGCCTGCAGGGCGGCAATATCCCGGTAGATCGAGCGGGGCGTCACCTCCAGGGCGTCGGCGATTTGCGCCGCCGTCACCGGTGTACGGGCGAGCCGCAGCATCTGGATGATTTCGAAAAGACGCGACGCCTTGCGCATGAAGCGGCCTCTACCTGCTCACTCCTGACACGACCTTGTCAGTAGGAGAGAGATATAACACGCGCCAACGGGTTGAAACTAAACAATCCGCTCCTGGTATATCACGGAAATCGGATGAGCAACTGACATGACCTATGCGGAAAACCTCTGGCTCTTTTTCACCCTGCTCTTCGGCATCATCATCGTTCCCGGCATGGACATGGTTTTCGTCCTCGCCAATGCGATGACCGGCGGGCGCGCTTCCGGGCTTTCGGCAACGGCCGGAATCGTGGCAGGCGGCGTGCTGCACACGCTCTATGCAGCCCTTGGCGTCAGCGTCGTCCTGCATCTGGTGCCCCACCTCTTCAACCTGCTGCTCGCTGCCGGCGCGGCCTATATCGCCTGGATCGGTTTTTCGCTCCTGCGCAGTTCCATCACCATCAGCGGCGTCGAAGGAGGGGCACGGCTGTCGCGTTGGGCGAGTTTTCGGCACGGCGCCCTGACGAGCCTGATGAATCCCAAGGCCTATCTCTTCATGCTTGCGGTCTACCCGCAGTTCCTCAAGCCGCAGTTCGGCCCGGTGTGGTCCCAGGCGGCTGTCATGGCCGTGATGATCGCGCTGACGCAGCTTGCGGTCTATGGCGGGCTTGCACTTGCCGCCGGCCGCGGGCGTGATTTCCTCGTGGGCAGCCCCGGTGCCACGGTCACCATCGGCCGGCTCGCCGGTCTCCTCCTCGTCGTCATCGCCATCTTAACGGTATGGCATGGCTGGAGCGGGGCTGTTTGAGACGCCGTCGAACAAGTATAAAGATGAGTTCTGTAATCATATTTGAATATCTGAAGGCGTCGCCACGCGGCCAGGTATTGCGTGGTGAATTGTGCTGAATCGATAAGCACATCAAAAAAAAGTTACTTCCGTAGAAAACCCAAAATGCCATCATGCCGGCGCTTGAACACCACGCCGCGGAAGCGGGTCAGACCGGAGAACATGATGAAGATACGAGCTCTTATGCTTGCCGCAGCCCTGGCGGGCCTGGGCGTGACCGCCGTGACGGCGGCCGACGAGCCGCAGGCGGTGCGTCAGCAGCTGATGAAAAAGGTGGGAAAGGCCACGGGCGAACTCAGCGGCATCGCCAAGGGTGAAAAGCCTTATGACGCCGAGATCGTCAAAGCATCTCTGGCGACGATAAGCGAGACGGTGAAGGTTTTCCCGAATCACTTCCCGGCCGGCTCCGAAACGGGAATGGAAACCGAAGCAAGTCCGAAAATCTGGGAGAACATGGAGGACTTCAAGGAAAAGGCCGCCAAGCTCGGCGGTGACGCAGAAAAGATCCTTGCCCAATTGCCGGCAGATCAGGCCGGTGTCGGCGCCGCGCTCGGCATTCTGGGAAAGGACTGCAGCAGCTGTCACGAGACCTACCGCCTGAAGAAGAATTGACGATCAGACGGTTCTTCCAACCCGATTTGAACCGCGCCGGTTCGCCGGCGCGATCTCTCCGCAATCAGGTCGAAAAGCCCTCCGGCCGTTGTCATCCGCATTCGTGATTTCAAGAGGAGCCCATGGGCCGGCGCGCGAGGTATCTGCTTTCTGGTCTGGTCCTGCTGGTGGTGGCGGGAGGGAGTCTCGCCTGGTGGCTGACCAAGCCCGATCGCTGGGACGGCGCTCATTGGGAGGGGCTCGGCGAGCCCGATCTCGCCAATGGCGAACAGATCTTCTGGGCCGGCGGCTGTGTCAGCTGCCACGCCGCTCCGGGCGCCAAGGACGACCAGAGGCTCGTGCTTGCCGGCGGCCGCACCCTGAAGAGCCCTTTCGGCACCTTTTATCCGCCCAACATCTCCCCCGATGAAACCGTTGGCATCGGCAACTGGACGCTTGCGGAGTTCGGCGACGCGATGACCCGCGGCGTCGGAAAGGACGGCGAGCATCTCTATCCCTCCTTCCCCTACGGCTCCTATATCCGGATGACCGCGAAGGACGTGAACGACCTTTGGGGCTTCATGCAGACGCTGCCGAAGAGCGGCAACGCGACACCTCCGCACGACCTGGCATTCCCCTACAATGTCCGCCAGGCGCTCGGAGCATGGAAGCTGCTGTATCTCAACGCTGAGCCGCGTACTCAGGTCAATACCGCCGACACCAAGCTCGCCCGCGGGCAATACCTCGTGGAAGGCCCTGGTCATTGCGGCGAATGTCACACGCCGCGCGATGCGCTTGGCGGTTTCGAGGAGGGCCGGTGGCTCACCGGCGCACCCAATCCCGAAGGCGAAGGCCGAATTCCCGACATCACCCCGTCTTCGAAAAGCATCGGGGGCTGGAGTGCGTCCGACATCGCCTCCTATCTCGAAACCGGCTTCACGCCGGATTTCGACACGGTCGGCGGCTCGATGGTCGAGGTCCAGAAGAACATGGCGGAGCTGCCGGCCTCCGACCGCGATGCGATCGCGGCCTATCTCAAGGCGCTGCCGGCGCTGTAAACCGGAGCGACCCGCGGCCTCCGTCACCCGAGTCTCTGCAGGTAGCGCATGCCGGTTACCGGGCGCGGTACGAAACGCTCGGACTCGTAGAAACGGTGCGCCTGGAAGTTTCCGGTGGCGGCACTGACCGAGAGGTAGTCGCAGCCCGCCATTTTCGCCTGCTCGCGAGCCTTGGCCACGAGGTGGCGCCCGATGCCGGTGCCGCGGTGACCGGGGCGGACGAAGAGGTGGTGCATTTCCATGCCGCGGGCACCTTCGGCCGCCCGGTATTGCGGGACGAGAACGGCATAGCCGATCAACGCGCCGCCGGCTTCGGCGACCAGCGCCGTGATCCAGGGCGTGCGTCCGAAGAGATCCCGCTCGAGCTGTTCGGGCGTGACGGTTGCGGCATCGCCGTGATGGGCGGCAAGCTCGGCGACCATCTCGCGCAATTCGGCGAGATCACGTGGCTTGGCGCAACGGATCGTCACCATCGGCGCACGGGCCGACGGAACGGGCTGAAGGGTAGGGGTGACGGTCTGCAGCATTCTCGGCTCCTAATGGTTCTCTTCCGCCATCAGGTGCCGTGAAAAACAAAAGCCGCCTGATGGCGGCCTTGTTGAATATGATCAGCAGGCCGCTCCTATCGGAACAGCCAAAAATATACGCTGGAAATGGGCGCGTTCTTGATCATGCGCGTAGATTGTCCAAATCCCGGAATTTGTCAACGAGGAATTTCAATGCTCTTTTCCGCACAGCGAGTGGTCGGCAAGCGCGCGGATCACATGGCAATCGCCGATCGTGTGATCGCCATGGCAGGCGACGATGCGCTCGAGCTCATGCTCCAGCCTTCTGAGCCGGGCGATTTTTTCCCGCACGGAGGCAAGATGCTCGGTCGCGATGCGGTCCGCCTCGCCGCAAGGGCGTTCCGGATGCTCGCTCAATGCCAGAAGGTCCCGGATCGCCTCAATCGAAAGTCCGAGGTCGCGCGCGTGGCGGATGAAGGCGAGCCTTTCGAGCTCGTGCTTTTCATAGCGCCGCTGATTGCCCTCCGAGCGCTCCGGCGCCGCGAGCAGACCCATCTGCTCGTAATAGCGGATGGTCGGGATTTTTACGCCCGTCCGACGGGAAAGGTCGCCGATCGTGTACATGCGATGGCCCAGTGCTCCAACATTTTGAAACTGCGTGTTTCCGGACGGAAATCGTCACACCGCTTTCCTATCCTCTAGTCTCTAGAGCTTTATATGGACAGGGACCTGCCCTCGATCAAGCCTTGAAAGCGGCATCTGGGGTTCGTTCCGTGTCGAAGAGCGCAGCTTCGGGCACAAGCCCGCCGCAATCGCCCCTTAGCGATTCGACCGTCGGAATCGACAGGAATAATATTTCAGATCAATAATTTAGCTATGTCTCGGCGCTTGAGCCCCACAGACGGAGGAAGACATGCCTTTGCACATTACCCGCCGAGCAATGCTGGCCGCGTCGGCCATGCTCTATCCGGCATTCGTGCTCGGAACGCCCGCGCTTGCGGCCGGTGGGGCGGAGGAAGACGTCACGGAACGGCTTCGCCGGCTTGAAGAGCGCACCGGCGGACGCCTCGGGGTTGCCGTGCTCGACACCGAGACCAACATCTCGTTCGGGCACCGGGAGGCCGAGCGTTTCGCCATGTGTTCGACCTTCAAGGCGCTTGCGGCAGCTTGCGCGCTCGCACGCGTCGATCGCGGGAAGGAAAAGCTCGACCGGCGGATCACCTTCGGCAGGGAGGTCCTGCTGCCTCACTCGCCGGTGACGGAAAAGCATGTGGGTGGCAACGGCATGACGGTCGCGGAACTCTGCGAGGCGGCGATCACCATCAGCGACAATGCCGCCGGCAACCTGCTGCTCGAAAGCTTCGGGGGTCCCGAGGGCCTGACGTCCTGGCTGCGCTCGATCGGCGACGAGACCACGCGGCTCGACCGAACGGAGCCCGAGCTGAACGAGGCCAGGAAGGGCGATCCGCGCGACACCACCACACCGGCCGCCATGCTCGACACGCTCGGGAAATTGGTCCTGGGTCCGGTCCTCTCGCAAGAAGGGCGCCAGCAGCTCATCGACTGGCTGGTTGCGAACAAGACCGGCGATGCGCGGCTACGGGCGGGCCTGCCCAAGGACTGGCGGATCGGAGACAAGACGGGAACGAGTATGACCGGTGCCGTTTCGGATATCGCCGTCGCCTGGCCGCAGGGCCGTGGTCCGATCCTGATCTGCGTCTACATGGGCGAGGCCGAGGCGCCGCTCGACGACCTGAACCCTGTCTTCGCCGATATCGGCAGTATCGTCGCCGGCATGGCCTGAGGCCTGTTGAGATTCCGGCCGCCCGCCGCCGCTTGTTTGATCGCCTCATCTCTGTGACAAGCACAGAGATGAGTTGCAGTCCTCCGGACGCCCATGCGGGCGCGCGCATTCCGGTTCGTGCGTCAGGGCAGCGTATAGGCGATGACATAGTCGCCCGGCTTGGTGCCGACCGAACCGTGTCCGCCCGCAACGATGAGCACATATTGTTTGTCGCCGACCGTATAGGTCATCGGCGTCGACTGGCCGCCGGCAGGAAGCCGCGCTTCCCAGAGCTGCTCACCCGTGGTCAGGTCGTAAGCCCGGAAGTAATTGTCGACCGCGGCACCCAGGAAAGCGAGACCGCCCTTGGTTATCATGGGCCCCCCGATGCCCGGTACGCCCAGCTTGAAGGGCAGCGGCAGCGGCGTCATGTCGTAGACCGTGCCGTTCTTGTGCTTGTAGGCGATCTTGCCGGTTCTGAGATCGGCGCCTGCGACATAGCCCCATGGCGGGGCCTGGCAGGGAATCCCGAGCGGGCCGAGGAACGGACCCATAAAGACCCCGTAAGGTGCGCCTTCATTGCGGTTGAGGCCCTGTTCGCTACCTTTTTCGCCCTCGCCCTTCGGGGCGATCTGGTCGCGCGGAACGAGCCGCGAGGTGAAGGCGAGATAGGTCGGCATCCCGAACATCACCTGGCGTTCCGGATCCACGGCGACCGAGCCCCAGTTGAAAGTCCCGAAATTGCCGGGATAGACGATCGTTCCCTCGAGGGAAGGCGGCGTGTAGCGCCCCTCGTATTTCAGCGATCTGAATTCGATACGGCACGCAAGCTGGTCGAACATGCTGATCCCCCACATGTCGCGCTCCATGAGCGGCGGGGGCATGAAGGTGAGGCCCGAGACCGGCTGGGTAGGCGCAGTGAAATCCTCGGGGATCGCGCCGCCGGGCGCGGGTACTTCCTCGATCGGGATAATCGGCTCCCCGTTTCGCCGGTCGAGCACATAGATGTCGCCCTGCTTGGTCGGTCCGACGAGTGCCGGCACGACGGTCCCGTCCTCTCTCGTGATGTCGAGCAGGGCGGGTTGCGCGGGCACGTCCATGTCCCAGAGGTCGTGATGCACCGTCTGGCGCACCCAGCGAACCGCGCCCGTGTTGATGTCGAGGGCGACGATGGAGGAGGAATATTTCTCCACATGCTCGCTGCGTCCCATGCCGAGCTGGTCGGGTACCTGGTTGCCCATGGGAATGTAGACGAGGCCGAGCCCCTCGTCATAGCTGAAGACCGACCAGCTGTTTGGCGAATTGGTGGTGTAGGTTTCACCCGGAGGCAGCGGCGTCGTCACGTCCGGATTTCCGCTGTCCCAGTTCCAGATGAGGGCGCCGGTGTTGATGTTGAAGGCGCGGATCACGCCCGACTGCTCCATGGTCGAATAGTTGTCGTTGACGGCACCGCCGATGATGATCTTGTCGCCGACGGCGACCGGCGGCGAGGTCGAATAGTAATAACCGGCCGGGTTGTACTTCATGCCCTGCTCCAGATGCAGGACCCCGTTGTCGGCGAAGCTGGTGCACACCTCTCCATTCGTCGCGTCGAGCGCGATCAGGCGGGCGTCGGACGTCGGCAGATACACCCGTTCGGCGCAGGGGCTGCCGGGCGCCGCGGCCGGATCGGCCCAATAGGTGACACCGCGGCAGGTCTGGTGCTGACGGTCCGGGTTCATGCCGGAATTCGAATCGTACTTCCACTTCTCCTGGCCGGTGGCGGCGTCGAGCGCGATCGCCCAGTTGTGCGGTGTGCAGACATAGAGCGTGTCCTTCACCTTCAGCGGCGTCACCTGGTAGGTGGTTTCGCTGACGTCCTCCGGCAGCTTCACGTCACCGGTCTGATATTGCCATGCCACCTGGAGGTTCGAGACGTTCTCCGGGCGGATCTGGTCGAGCGGGGAATAACGCTGGCCGAAGGGCGTGCGCCCGTATTGGTGCCATTCGCCCGGCGGCACGTTGCCCCCGAGATTCGGGTTTGCCACGACCTCGCCCGGCAGATCGCCCCTGATGTCGTGGGGGTTCTGTGTCATCGAAAACAGCGCAACGCCGATCGATAGAAGGCTGGCCAGGGCGAGCGGCCAGGCGCGCGCGCCGTATTGCTCGCCCGTGGGGCTGACGAAGCCGAGGGGGCGCCGTATCCAGGGTGTGAGCAACCACAGCCCGAGCAGGATAATCACGCCGCCGCGAGGCCCGAGCTGCCACCAATCGAATCCCACCTCCCAGACCGCCCAGGCAAGCGAGCCCAGGACGACCAGCGCATAGACCCAGAGCGCGGCGGCGCGTCGGCGAAAGAGCAGAAACGCGGTGAGCAGAAAGCCCAGGCCAGCGACGAGGTAGTAAGGGCTGCCGCCGAGCAGCAGGAGCCGCGTTCCGCCCGCACCGAGGGCGAGGCCGATCACGGCAAAGACGATGGCGGTCAGGACGATGAGCATCAAGTAGAACTCCCGAGTTGAGGACGTGCCGTGGACACGACTGATTCCGCGGGCAGGCCCGGCCGGGCCTGGAGGAGAACGCGCATTGCCGACGACGAAGGCGCGGCTCCGTGCGGAGCCCGGTCGGTGCGCTATTTCGAAGTTAACGCAAAACGCGTGCCTTTCAATGGCCACAATCCGACGGAGACCGAGATTGTCGGCGCATGGTCGCATGACGATCGACAGGGAGTGTCAGGTGCCGCAGAAGGTTTGGAGCACTTCCTCGCCCGGCTTGGGTGGCGCGGCGTAGGCTTCGCGGCCCGGCTGGTCCTCATAGGGACGGGAGGTCACCTCGACGAGCGCTTCGAAGAGCGAGAAATCCGCGTCTTCCGTTGCCGCATCGATCGCCTGTTCCACCCGGTGGTTGCGCGGAATGAAGGCGGGATTGACGGCGCGCATCGCGGCAGCGCGTTCGCTCGCCGGCTGCGGTTCGCGTTCGAGCCTTCGGCGCCAATCCCCGAGCCAGGGTGAGAGTGCCTGCGGTTCTTCGAAGAGGCTTGCAAGCTCCGTATCGGCGGCCGCGTTTTCCGCGGATGCCGCCAGCCGGCGGAAGGTGAGAGTGAAATCGGCTTTCCCGTTCTGCATGAGCGTCAGCAGCGACTGAACGAGGTCGAGATCCTCGTCTTCGTCCGTGAACAGGCCGATCTTGCGCCGCATGCCGCCGAGCCAATGGTTCTGGAAGATACTCCCGTATTCGCCAAGAGCGTCGTTGGCGAGGTTCACGGCCGTGTCCGCCACGGGATCGAACAGCGTCACCAGCGTCTCGGCGAGGCGGGCGAGGTTCCACTGACCGATCGCCGGCTGGTTGGCATAGGCATAACGGCCGAACTGATCGATCGAACTGAACACCGTTTTCGAATCGTAAACGTCCATGAAGGCACAGGGGCCGAAATCGATCGTTTCGCCCGAAATCGTCATATTGTCGGTATTCATCACCCCATGGATGAAGCCGACATGCAGCCAGCGCGCGATCAGTGCAGCCTGACGCGCCGCGACCGCCTTGAAGAGCGCGAGATAGGGTTTCTCATCCTTCTTCAGCTCCGGATAATGACGGTCGATCACATAATCCGCGAGAGTCCTTATCGACTCCATGTCGCCGCGTGCCGCGAAGAACTGGAACGTGCCGACACGAATGTGGCTTGCCGCGACCCGGGTGAAGACGGCGCCCGGCAGGATCTGTTCGCGGTAGACGGGCTGACCCGTAACCGTGGCAGCCAGGGCACGGGTCGTCGGCACGCCGAGCGCGTGCATCGCCTCGCTGACGATATATTCGCGTAGGACAGGCCCGAGCGCCGCCCGTCCGTCGCCGCGGCGGGAGTAGGGTGTCTGGCCGGCTCCCTTGAGCTGGATATCGCGTCGCCGTCCGCCGGCGTCGGTCACCTCTCCGAGCAGGATGGCACGTCCGTCGCCGAGCTGCGGCACGAAAGCGCCGAACTGGTGGCCCGCATAGGCCATGGCGAGCGGTTCGGCACCTTCGGGGACGAGATTACCCGAAAAGATCGCCGCGCCGTCGCGTTCGAGCGCTTCGGAGTCGAGCCCAAGCTCGACGGCCAGCGGTCGGTTGAGCTTGATCAGCCACGGTTCCGCGACCGGCGTCGGCTCCACACGGGCGTAGAAATTGGCCGGCAGCCGGGCGTAGCTGTTGTCGAAGCGGAATGCGGTCATCTTTGAAATTGGCTGCGTTGGAACGGGACTCATCGCGATACAGCGGCACGCCGAAAGTCGGCCGCCCTTTCGCAGCAAGTCTACACGAGCCTCGCGCTTTTCGCGAGGTTTCGGCCTGGACGCCTATATGAGCCCCCTCGCTCCTTCGTCCGAAGGGGCCGTCGCGATCAGGCACTGAGCGCCGCTCGTGGCAGGCACGCCTCGCAGATCGCCGCCATGTGCCGGTGGTCGGTACCGCAACAGCCGCCGAGCACCCGCAAATGCGGCAGGCAGCCGGTGAGCGAACGATAACGTTCTGCAAGGTCGCCCGCGTCGCCCGCATCCAATGTCTCGCTCTCGTCGAGTTCGGCATGGCTCTTCGTCGAGGCATTGGCACGAATGCCGCCGATCCGCCGGACCCAGGCGCTCTGCCGTTCCAGCACATTCTCGAAATGGGCCGGATGGGCGCAATTGATCATGTAGTAGTGCGGATAACCGCCGGTCTCGGCGTCCACCGTCTCGATCGCGTGCTGTAGCGAGCGACCGGTAACCAGGCGGCCGTCGGTCTCCACCGTGAAGGAGATGGCGCAGGGCATGTCATGGCCCCTGGCGGCCCGGACGACCCCGATCGCTTCCTCGGTATTCGTCATCGTGACGGCCGTGATCATGTCTGCTTGGCTGTCGGCAAAGGTGGCGACCTGGGCGCAATGATAGTCCTCCGCTTCGTCGGCCGTAATCCGGCCCGCCTGATAGCCATCGCCGCGCGGGCCGATCACGCCATTGAGGACGACCGGAGCCTGCGGCCGCTCGTACTCGGTGCGCAACCCCGTGAGGAGATCAACGGCATCCTGATTGACCTTTCTCAATGCCGCCGCATCGTAGCCGAGTTTTTCACCCCAATCGGCATTGGCGCGCCATGTGGCGGTATCGAGCACGAAGCCGGTGCCGTGGCGCCTGGCGATTTCGAGATAGCGCGTGTAGTAGCGCAGAAGCCGCCGCCGGCCTTCCGCCGTCGAGAGCAGGACGAAGGACGCGAAATGCGGGAGTTCGATCCCCTCCTGGAAGATCAGCGCGGTCTCCATGCCACCGTCGCTCAAGAACATGCCGCCCCGTACAAGCGGCAGATCATGTCTGTACCTGGCCAAGTCCTCCACCTTTATCCCTCCTTGCGTTTGTTCTCCTGCCAAATTGGCAGGGGCGGAGCAGAGTATGCACAGGTGTCGGCGTCTCGCTGTAACGTCAGGAACCCTCTTCCATCGCGGCGGCCATTTCCGCCAGCTTGCGTATTGTGTTGAGATTGCGCGCCGTGCCCGGTCTGAGCGCCGGAAGCTTCAGCTTCGATCGTCCGGATCCATTCGGATAGTGGATATAGATTTCGCGCCCGTCGATCCGCACCTTTTCTCCATCGGGTGCCACCAGCTTGTCGAGCGCGTCGCGGGGAGGCGGCTCCGGCAGGAAGGTGATCAGCAGCAAGTTCGGCTTGGCATCGAGAAACCGCTCCGCCCTGGCGGCGACGTCCTCCAGTTGGCGGCGGCTGCGGAGCAAGACTCCCGGCGCCTTGCCCATTTTCGCCGCCAGCGCCTGTTCGAGTTTCGCCTGCACTGCGGGCTCAGGCAGATCAGAGCGAAAAACGACGTTGCCGCTCTGGATATAGGTCTTGGCCCCCGCGAAGCCGAGCCCATCGCAGGCGGCCCTCAGGTCCGCCATCGTCAGCTTGCCGGTGCCGCCCACATTGACGGCCCTGAGCAGTGCTACATAGACCGGCACCGGCTCTTCCCCTTACGCCTTGCCTGCGACCTTGATGGCGAAGGCATATTCGAAGGCGATCTCCTCCAGCCGCTGAAAGCGACCGGAAGCGCCGCCGTGGCCCGCATCCATGTTGGTCTTGAGCAGGATGGGTTCGCTGCCGGTCGTCTCCTCGCGCAGTTTCGCCACCCATTTCGCCGGTTCCCAATAGGTGACGCGCGGATCGGTCAGGCCTCCGAGCGCCAGAATGGCGGGATACGGCCTGGCACCGACATTGTCGTAGGGCGAGTAGCTCGCGATGATGTCGTAGAACTCCGGGCTGTCGATCGGATTGCCCCATTCGGGCCATTCCGGGGGTGTCAGCGGCAGCGTGTCGTCCAGCATCGTGCTGAGCACGTCGACGAAGGGCACCGCGGCGATGATGCCGCGGAACTTCTCCGGCGCCATATTGGCGATGGCGCCCATCAGCATGCCCCCAGCCGATCCGCCCTCGGCGACGATGTTCGCGTAGGAGGTGAACTTTTCCTGATTCAAATAATCGGCGGCTGCGATGAAGTCTTTGAACGTATTGGTCTTCTTCGCCATCTTGCCGTCTTCGTACCAGTGGAAGCCCTTGTCCTTGCCGCCGCGGATATGGGCGATGGCGTAGACGAAGCCGCGGTCGACGAGCGACAGGCAGTTGGTGTTGAAGCTGGCGGGAATGGTGATGCCGTAGGCACCGTAGCCGTAAAGCAGGCAAGGGGCGGATCCGTCGAGCGGTGTGTCCTTGCGATAGAGCAGGGTGACCGGCACCTGCTCGCCATCATGCGCCGGGGCGAATACCCGGCGGGTCACATAGGCGTCCGGATCGTGCCCGGAGGGGACTTCCTGCGTCTTGAGCAGTGTGCGCTTGCGCGTCTGCATGTCGTAGTCGAACAGCTGCGAAGGCGTCGTCATCGACGAATAGGAGAAGCGGATGATGTCGGTGTCGTATTCGGCCGCACCCGAAAGCCCCAGAGAATATGCCTCCTCGGCGAATGCGATGGCGTGTTCCTCGCCGGTGCGGCGGTCGCGGATGACGATTTCCGGCAGCCCGTTGCGGCGCTGCAGCCAGACCAGATGCCGGGCATAGGCCATATGGCTGAGGATCAGCGTTCCCGGCTTGTGCGGCACGACCTCGCGCCAGTTTTCCTTCTGCGGCGCTTCCACCGGCGCTTCCATGATCTTGAAATCCTTGGCGCCGTCGGCATTGGTCAGAATGTAGAAGACGTCGCCGCCCTCGGTGATGGAATATTCCAGACCGGTTACGCGCTCCGCCACGAGCCTGGGCTCCGCGGCAAGGTCGCTGGTCGGGATGAGCCGATACTCGCTCGTCTCGTGGTCATGGATGTCGATATAGATGAAATCGTCGAGGAGCGAACCGCCGACAGACATGAAGAAGCCGGGATCGGGCTCCTCATAAACCAGCCGGTCTTCCGACTGCGGCGTTCCGATGACGTGGTGGAAGATCTTCGATGGCCGGTGGTTCTCGTCGAGCACGGTATAAAAGAAGCTCTTGCCGTCCGGCGCCCAGGCGCCGCCGCCGCCCGTATTTTCGAGCAGGTCCTCGAGGTCCTCGCCGGTCGAAAGGTCGCGCACCTTCAAAGTGAAATATTCGGACCCTTTGTCGTCGTACCCCCAGATTCCGCGGGAATGATCGCTCGAATGGTCGAGCCCGGCGATACGGAAATAGGCCTTACCTTCAGCCTCCCTGTCGCCGTCGAGCAGCACCTTGCGGATCGTCTCGTCGCCCGCTGCACCCTCGCGCGGGATCCGGAAATAGCGCGGATGCTCGCCGCCGGTGACGTAGGACGTCCCGTAGGCAAAAGGGCCATCCTTCATCGGAACCGATGAATCGTCTTCCTTGATCCGGCCGCGCATTTCGGCAAACAGCGTCTTCTGCAGATCCTTCGTGTCCGCCATCGCGGCGTTCATATAGGTATTCTCCGCCTCCAGATGGCGACGGATCTCGGGATCCAGGATCGACGGATCCTTGAACATGGCCTGCCAGTTTTCGGCCCTGAGCCAAGCGTAATCGTCGGTGCGGGTCATGCCGTGGCGGGTATCCGTTGCCGGCTTTTTCGGGGCGACGGGTGCGGCGGGCAGGTTCTTGAATACGGACAAGGCATGTCTCCGGGATCGGTCCTGCTGCATGTCTTCCGGAGGGGAAAACAGGCAGCAGATTAATGCGCTACAGCGACCTCTTGCGCGTCTGACGAGACGTGCGGCGCCGTATGGGGGAGACAATGAGATAGAGGGCACCAGCGCGGCGATCAAGCGGAAAGGGCCGCCGAGACGCCTAGGCGACGAGTTTGAGGCCGATGCCCCACGGGTCGGTGAGGCTATGCGTGTCGCCCTGCCTGTCCCTCGCTATTTCGAGCGCGTCGAGCTTCTGGATCGCCGCGTCGAGGGCCTCCGGGTCCCGGAAGCGGATCGTGTAGTCGGCAAGACCGGTCATGTTGCCCAGGCGTTTCGGCGCTCCGCGAGAATTCCAGATATTGGCCGCCACGTGGTGATGGTACTTGCCGGTCGCGAAGAAGCTGGCTCCAGGGTAGCGTGCCATGAGGTCGAGCCCCAGGCCATTGCGGAAAAAATTGTCCGCCTGCGGGATATCCGAGACCTGGAGGTGAATGTGACCGATCGTGGTGCCGGCCGGCAAGCCGTCCCAGCTGTTCTTCGGCACCTCGTCGTAGAGTGCCTGCAGATCGAGCGGCAGCGTGTTCATTGCCACCATGCCGTCCGCTCCGTAATTCCATTCGGCGCGTGGGCGATCGCGATAAATCTCGATTCCGTTACCCTCCGGATCAGCGAGATAGATTGCTTCGCTGACGAGGTGATCGGAGGCTCCCTGCAACTGCACCCCGTTCTCGGCGGCGTGCACGAGCCAGCGTCCGAGCTCGGTGCGGTCCGGAACCAGGAATGCGTGATGGAAGAGACCGGGTGCACTTCGCGGAGCCCTTACGGCATTGCCGTCGCCCGTCAATGTCAGGAGCGGTCTTCCGGCGACGCCGAGGGTCACGCCGCTTTTGTTCGCCTCGATCGGCGACAGACCGATTATCCGCTGGTACCAGGACGAGACCGTCTCCAGGTCGCTGACGACAAGATGCGACCGATCGACATAAGCGGGCATCGCGGTCGCGTGATCGGCGGGAACGCTGGCCTGCGGCTTCGGTTGTGCGGTGTCCTTCATCCTATTCGCCTTTCGGACAGCGGGAGGGCGACGCCCGAGACTGTGATCTGCTGCCCAGATCCAATATGAGCACGTCAACACGTAGGCGAAAGCTCTTTTATTACTTGATGTTGTGTTCGACAAACGTTGACAGTCGCCGCGGCCGCGCTACCTTTAACGGTGGGAGCGATGGGAGCAGTGGGGCGGTCACTTTGATCCAAGTCAAGGCCCGTACAGCCGTCACCGTGCGATATCGGTCCGGCGCAGGACGGCGTACGTGATGTGGTTTCCGTCTCTATCGGGAGCCAGGGGCCGTCGCATTCGGCGTGCGACGTGGTAACATAGGAAAAGGACCTAGCAGCATGTACAGGAAGATCATCGTGCCGATTGCCATGGATCAACTGGAGCACGGCGAGTCCGTCCTTGGCATCGCCGAGAAACTGATCGACGAGGGGGGAGAGATCATTCTGCTCAACGTCGTCGAGGATCTCAACGCCTATGCACAAGGTTACATGATCGTCGATTTTCCGCTGGAGATGATCGAGGAATCGCGCAAGCACGCGGTCAAGACCCTGGAAGCGCTGAAAACCAAGCATGGCATCAACGGACGCGTCGAAATCCGCACCGGCGGAGCTGCCGGCAGCATCAATGCACTGGCCGAGGAAGAGAAGGCCGACCTGGTGATCATCGCGTCCCACCGCCCGGGCCTGATCGATTATTTCATCGGGTCGACCGCCAGCCGTGTCGTCAGCCATTGCCCCTGCGCGGTTCTCGTCGACCGGTAACACTGGGAATAAACGGCACGGTGCAGGCCCCCTGCGCCGCGATCCGAAGGAGTCACGCAATGGATAAGTATGCGCTTGACGACTTTCGCGAACAGCTTTTGCGCCGCAAACGCGAACTTCATGGCCGGTTGGTGCAAATAGAGGAAGATCTCGAGCAGCCGATGAATGCCGATGTGCCGGATCGCGTAACGGAACGGGAGAGCGATGAGGTCCTGGAGGGACTCGGCCTGGCCGGCCAGGGCGAGATTCGCGCGATCGATGCTGCACTCAACCGCATCGAAGCAGGGACCTTCGGCATTTGCGTGCGTTGCGGCGACCCCATATCCCCGGAAAGGCTGCGCGCCGTGCCGCATGCTCCGCTCTGTCAGACCTGCGCCGCCGAGATCGCGACCGGCGGGAGATAACCGCCCAAACTCCCACCTGCTCCAGAGGAAGCCGCCTGCCGCACGCTCCGGCGGAGGGTGCGGTATTTGTTGTAATGCGTTGCAAAAGTTGATCCTTTCGCCCGATCCTGGTGCTTTGACGCGCCGCTGCCCTGTGGCAGGATGAACCGAACCAGTGGTCTTGTACGGCGTTACGGACCGTTCGAATTCGCCGTGATCGATCATGAGGTATTTCGTTGCTGCTGCAGGCTGCACGGATATCGGAAGCGGAGCGGGAGGGGCCGCGTGAAGGTTGCCGGCGTCAAATGGGACTACGACCGATCGGAGATGATCGCCGACGCAATCGTCCATGGGATCGGCCTTTCGGCGGCGCTCGTCGGTGTTACCGCCCTGATCTTTTACGCCACCGTCTGGAGCACGTCCGGGCAATTGGCCGCGGCTTCGATCTATGGCGGCGGGCTCATCGCCGCTCTGTCCATCTCATTCGTCTATAATCTCTTTCCGGTCGGCCGGGCCAAGTGGCTGCTGCGTCGGCTGGACCACTCCGGAATCTTCGTGCTGATCGCTGCAACCTACACGCCGTTTCTGCAGCGCGGCTGGGATGATCCGTTCCTCTTCTCGATGCTGGTCGCCATCTGGCTTATCGCAGCCGCCGGCATCGCCATGAAGTGCCTCCTGCCCGGGCGCTTCGATCGGCTGGCGATCTTGCTTTATCTCGCAATGGGCTGGAGCGGTTTGCTCGCCGCGAAATCCCTCTTTACCGCCTTGAGCGCAACGACGCTCACTCTGATCGTCATCGGTGGCGTCATCTATTCGGTCGGGGTCATCTTCCATGTCTGGGAGCGCCTGCGCTTCCAGAACGCCATCTGGCACGGCTTCGTCGTCACGGGAGCTGCTGTGCACTATTCCGCAGTCCTGACCTGCATCAGCAGCGCCGCCGTATCTTAAGCTTGGATTCAAAGCTGCAGCTTTAGTCCGCAGCAGGCTGACATTCTTCCGACGGCCTGAGTGCCGAGGCCATGCGCGAGATGACCCCATCGAAACTGGTCAGTTTGCTCTTCCGATACTGGAGCCTGAAATAGGCGGCGCTGCCGTCGCAGAGCGCAATCGCCCGCGTATAGAAGACGTCGCTCTCGCGCGCGCCGGAAAAGCTCGCCCAGGCGGGCGTGACGCGCGAGAAGATGATTCGCCAGTCGTCCTGCTTCTCGTAGCCGATCCTTTCGGCGACGTCGGTTTCGAAGTCGCCATCCGGCGGATGGGTGCCGAACACCATGAGCGTCGCGCCGTTGTCATCGGCGTGAAATCTGACGCCGTCGCCGTTATCGGCCTCGAGGCCCATCTCGAATCCGGGCGGGATGTCGACCGTGTAACCGAAGCGGGGATTGGCGTAAGGGTGCCAGTCGTCCTCGGCGACAGCGGGCGAGGCAAGCGTCACGAGGAGCAGAGATGCGATACAGGCACGGCGCATGCGGGGCGTCCTCTAGGCTTCGTTCGACCTGCCGCTTCTCCTCACCGCGCCGCGCGTTTTGTTCTGGACGCCGAGGGCCGCCGCAACGGCTTTGAACTGCTGCACCATCTTATCTTCAAAACGTTCCGGGTTTAAGGGCATGCGACAGATCACACGCAGGCTGGAAAGTGCCGCCGAAACAGGCCCGTGGTCAATCCTCCTCGAATGTCATCGCGGTGCCGTTCAGGCAATAGCGCAGGCCCGTCGGTGGAGGCCCGTCGGGGAAGACATGGCCGAGATGGGCGTCACAATCGGCACAGCGAATCTCCGTTCTGACCATGTGGTGCGAGCGGTCGACATATTCAGAGATCGCGTCCGGATCGACCGGGGCGAAATAGCTGGGCCAGCCGCAGCCGGAATCGAACTTGGTATCCGAGCGAAACAGCGCGCGGCCGCAACAGACGCACTTGTAGGTGCCATGCCTTTTATTGTCGAGGAAGGGGCCGGTGAAGGGACGCTCGGTGCCATGTTCGCGTGTGACGCGGTACTGCTCGGGCGTCAGCGCTGCCCGCCACTCCTCGTTCGTCTTCGTAATCTTCGGCATCCGGTTTTCGGACATGGCTGCGCTCCTTTCGATTGCAGCGAATATATAGGATGGGTTCTGCTTGGGCACAAATGGGGGTCGATGCCAGGAGCTCCGCGTTTTGGACAGGATACTGATCGGGGTCGGGACGAAGCCGCTGCCCTCTACACAGTATAAACGTGGCATAACCTCACACCCCGGCCGATTTCCCTTGAGGCAGGCCCGACCATCTTCTATGTCCGGTTAAAGCTTGACTGAAAGATCAATGAGAAGGAGCGTGTCGATACGATGGATGCCGCGGCCCTGACATTCCTGGCCCTCGGTCTTCCCTTTGCCGCGGCCGTCGTCGCGCCGGCCCTGACCCGGCTTCTCGGCGGGAATGCCGCCTGGCTGTTGGCGCTGGCGCCACTCGCCGTCTTCATGCATCTCGCAGGCTTCATTCCGGAGGTCGCCGCCGGCGAGATCGTCACCGGCGGCTATATCTGGATACCATCCTTCAACGTCAGCTTCTCCTGGCTGATCGACGGCTTGTCACTGACATTTGCACTTCTGATTTCGGGCATCGGCACACTGATCGTCCTCTATTCGGGCGGATATCTGAAGGGGCATCCCGACCAGGGCCGCTTCTTTTCGTTCATTCTGATGTTCATGGGCTCGATGCAGGGGCTCGTCGTCTCGGACAGCTTCCTGATGCTCTTCGTCTTCTGGGAGCTGACGTCGATCACTTCGTTCCTGCTGATCGGCTTCGATCACGGCCGCGAGGCGGCGCGCCGCGCGGCTTTGCAGGCTCTGGTCGTGACCGGGGGAGGCGGACTTGCCTTGCTTGCCGGGCTCCTCATCCTGTGGAACGTCAGCGGCGTCACGCAATTTTCGCTGCTGCTGTCCTTCGGAGACGAACTGAAGCAGAGCCCCTTCTATCTCGCGGCGCTGCTCCTCGTCCTCGGCGGCGCATTCACCAAGTCGGCACAGTTTCCGTTTCACTTCTGGCTGCCGAACGCCATGGAAGCGCCGACTCCCGTTTCGGCCTATCTGCACTCGGCGACGATGGTAAAGGCGGGCGTCTATCTTCTGATGCGGCTCAACCCGTTGCTCGGCGGCACGACGGAGTGGCAGGTGCTGTTGCCGCTCTTCGGCGTGACGACGCTCGTCGCCGGAGCCGCCCTGGCAGTGCGCCAGACGGACCTGAAGATGATGCTGGCCTATACGACCATGTCGTCGCTGGGTCTTCTGGTCATGCTGACCGGGCTCGGCCTGCCCTACGCCATTGAAGCCGCAGTGCTTTACCTGGTGGCGCATGCCCTGTTCAAGGGGGCGCTGTTCATGGTGGCCGGCATTATCGATCATGAAACCGGTACGCGCCACCTGACGAAGCTCGGCGGCCTGCGCAGTGCCATGCCTCTGACCTTCGCCATAGCTCTTGCGGCGGCCCTGTCGATGGGCGGCCTTCCGCCCTTTTTCGGGTTCCTTGCGAAAGAGGAAATCTACGCCGCACTCTCCGGTTTCGACCGTCGGTCCATGGTGTTCGCGGCCTTGACCATCCTCGGCAACGGCCTGATGTTCGCCGTCGGCTTCGCGATCGCTCTAAAACCGTTTCTCGGCCCTAAGGTCGATACGCCGAAGCATGCCCACGAGGCACCGGTGCTCCTCTGGATCGGCCCGGCTATCCTGGCTGCGATGGGCCTTTCCAGTGCGCTGATGTCGGGCCTCGTTCATCGGTTCGTGACCTCGCCCATGGCCTCGGCCGTTGCCGGCGAGCCGAGAACCGTGACGATATCGCTCGCACCGCATATCGGCGTGCCATTGTTGCTCTCCGTGGTGACGCTGGCGGTCGGCGTCGTTCTGTTCCTCAATCTGACGCGGCTGCGCGCGGCCATGGCGGTGATCCTCGCCGATATCGGCTGGGGACCGGATCGAGGCTTCGACCAGTTCATACGCGGCCTCGTGCGGTTTGCGGTCGCCGCGACCCGGCGCTTGCAGGGCGGCCGTCTCGATAACTACATGACCGTGACCTTCCTGCTCGTCGCCGCCGTCATGCTCGCATTGCCGCTGCGCTATGGCGAATTCCCGCGCGCACCTTTCTTTCCGGGCGACGTCCCGCTGCACGAATTCGCGATCATGGCGATCGCCGTGCTTGGCCTCTTCGCCGTGGTGCTGGCCGCGGACAGGCTGACGGCGATCGTGTCGCTCGGAATTCAGGGCTTCGCCGTTGCGATGCTCTTCCTGCTTTACGGCGCTCCGGATCTCGCCTTCACCCAGTTCATGATAGAGACGCTGTCCGTCGTCGTGCTGGCACTCGTGATGACCCGGCTGCGGCTGTCTCCCTCCGATCACCGACCACTCAGACAGAAGCTTCCCGACTTCACGATCGCGCTCGCCTGCGGAATCGGATTCGGCCTTTTCCTCCTCCGGGTTACCGGTGTGCCGTTCGATTCGACGCTGACGGAATTCTTCAACCTCTATTCGAAATCGATCGCGCACGGCGCGAACGTGGTCAACGTCATCATCGTCGACTTCCGCGGTACGGATACGCTCGGCGAAATTGCCGTCGTGCTGGTTGCTGGCCTGTCCATCCTTTCCCTCGTGCGGTTGCGGGCGGGATCGTTGAGACGCGGCGAAACGCGCGAGATCGCGGCCGCTGAAGCGAACACGAAGGAGCCGGTATGAAGTCGATCATTTTTCGGACCGTCGCGCCCTTCCTCGCCGGATTGATGATGCTTTTTTCTATCTTTGTGCTGCTGCGCGGCCACAACGAGCCCGGAGGCGGCTTCATAGGCGGTTTGATCGCCGTTTCGGCGCTGGCGATCTACGGCATCGCCCACGGTGTGGAGACGGTGCGGCGGGCGATATTCTTCCACCCGATGGCTATCGCGGGCGCCGGCCTTTTCGCCGCGACCTTGGCGGGACTGGCGTCACTTTTCGCGCGGGTGCCGTTCATGACCGGGCTGTGGATATATCCCTCCTTTTTCGGCGTCGAAGTTCCGCTCTCCACGGTCATGCTGTTCGATACGGGGGTCTACCTGGTCGTCGTCGGTGCCATCAGTTCGATCGCGCTGTCGCTTGAAGAAAGAGGGGGCGCCTGATGGAGACATGGTTTTCCCTGCTGGTCACTTTCTTCTTCACCGTCGCCATTTACCTGCTTCTGTCGAAATCCATCATCCGCGTCCTCCTGGGCGTGGCGATCCTGGGAAATGCGGTAAACCTTCTGATCTTCACCGGCGGCCGCCTGACGCGCGACGTACCGCCGGTCATAGCGGAGGGTGCCGATGTGCTTTCCGGTCCGGCGGCCAATGCCTTGCCGCAGGCGCTGATCCTGACCGCCATCGTCATTTCCTTCTCCTTCTTCGCCTTTCTCCTCGTTCTCGCCTGGCGCGCCTATGAAGACCTCGCGACAGACAACACGGACGAGATGCGTGTTGCGGAACCGGTGAACGAGCCGGCGCCGCCACTGGGATACTGACGCACCATGGCCGTTTCCACCCCCGCTCACGTCGATCTTTCCGCAGCCCTGATGCTTGCCCCCGCGTCGGCCGTCGAATGGCTCGTCGTTCTGCCCGTCGCCTGGTGCCTGGCCGTCGGCGCGCTCCTCGTGATGCTTCGTCGCTGGGCCGGCCTCCAGCCCGCAATAGCGCTTGCGAGCCTGGCCGTTCTGGTGTTGATCGACGTGGCGCTGCTCGATCACGTCGCGAGAAACGGGCCGATGACCATGGTGATGGGGCGTTGGCTGCCGCCGTTCGGCATCGCCTTCACGGTTGACCTGACCGGTGCGCTCTTTGCTCTGGTGGCGGCCTTGGTCGCTTTTGCGGCCGGCATCTTTTCGCTGGCCGATATCAACGACAGCGGCCGGCGCTATGGTTTCTATCCGCTGCTGATGCTGCTGATGGCCGGCGTATCGGGAGCCTTCCTCACGGGGGATATCTTCAACCTCTATGTCTGGTTCGAGGTCCTGCTGATTTCCTCCTTCGGGCTTCTGGTCCTCGGCTCCGAGCGCGGGCAGATCGACGGGACGGTGAAGTACGGCTTTCTGAACCTGGTCGCAACGACACTGTTCCTGGTCGCTACCGGCTTCCTCTACGCCGTGTTCGGCACGCTCAACATGGCCGACATCGCGCGTAAGGCCGACGAACTGCGCGTCAATGCGCCGTTGATGACTTTGGTCGGACTCTATGTTCTCGCCTTCGGCATGAAGGCGGCCGCGTTTCCCTTGAACTTCTGGTTGCCTGCTTCCTACCATACCCCTCGCGTCGTCGTGTCGGCGCTCTTTGCCGGCCTGCTCACCAAGGTCGGTATCTATGCGTTGATCCGCGTGACGGTCATGCTCTTTCCGATCGAAAGGGAGGAATTGAGCTTCGTACTGGCGCTCGTCGGTGCCCTGACGATGATGGTCGGCGTTCTCGGTGCGCTCGCGCAAACGGATTTTCGTCGCCTTCTCGGCTACCTCGTCGTTTCGGGCATAGGTTCGATGCTCGCAGGCCTAGCCATCGGCGGACCAGGCGGCATTGGCGGCGCGATCTTCTACGCGCTCCATTCGATGCTGGTGATGACGGGCCTTTATTTCGCCTCCGGGATCGCCATGCGCCTCGGTGCAGACAGCTCGATCGCAACGCTTGCGGGCCTTTACCGCAAGCATGCGGGGTTTGCGGCGCTGACCTTGATGCTGTGCTTCGCCATTTCGGGGCTGCCGCCCTTTTCCGGCTTCTGGCCGAAGGTCATGCTGGTGAAGGCGGCCATCGATATCGGCGCCTGGTGGCTTGCCGCCGCGCTCCTTCTCGTCGGCTTCTTCACCATGATTGCGACCGGCCGCCTTTTCCTCCTGGCCTATTGGCGAGACAGCGCGATCCCCGAGGCGGCCGCCGGCCCGGCCCCCCTGTCCGCGACGGCCCTGGGTCCGCTTGCAGCACTTACGCTTCTGGCGCTTGCGCTCGGCCTCTATCCCGAACCGCTGCTTGCGATGATCCAGAGCGCCGCAGCCGGTCTTGCAGAGCCGTCCGCTTACCTGAATTCAGTCTTTCCCACAGGAGGTCCGCAATGAAATTCCTGCTGACCAACCTGGTCTTTACGCTTATCTGGGGAGCAATCAGCGCCAGCTTCACGCCCGCTAACCTCCTGCTGGGCTTCGCGGCCGGCGCCTTGTCGCTCTGGTTGATCCGGCGTGAGCTGCGCCCGGTGGCTTACCCGCTGAGACCGTTGCGGCTGCTGTTGCTCGCATTGTTGTTTTTCAAGGAGCTCGCGATTTCCGCAACGAAGGTCGCGATTCTGGTTCTCCGCTCGAACATGGCGCTGAAGCCTGGCATTTTTGCCTATCCGCTCGCGCTCAGGACTGACTTCGAGATAACGCTGCTCGCCAATCTGATCACGCTGACGCCGGGTACGCTGTCGGTGGATGTCTCCGAAGATCGCAAGACCCTCTACGTCCATGCGCTCGATTGCGCCGACCCGGGGGCTCTACGGCGAGACATCGCCGGCGGCTTCGAACGTCGAATTCGGGAGGCCTTCGAACGATGACGCCCGCTGCAGTCCTGAGCACGGCCTCCGGCGTGGCGCTCGTGCTTCTCTCTCTCGCGCTGCTGTTGACGGTGCTGCGCATCATTCGCGGGCCGACTCTTCCGGACCGGGTGCTGGGCCTCGATATGCTGGTGGCGATTGCGATCGGCCTGATCGCGGTGATCGCTGTGAGAACCGGCTTCTATCTCTACATCGATATCGCGATCGCCCTCGGGCTCGTCGGCTTTCTTGCGACGGTCGCTTTCGCCCGCTTCATCCTGGCGCGCGGTCTCTCGCCGGAGCGCATGACGCCGGGCGCAACTGACCTGGCCCAGGCAAAGCCGTCGTCGACGCGCTCGCGCGCGGGACAGGCCGGGCGCCGCAAACGCAAGGGAGCGCGTTGATGGTTCTGCAAATCATCGCCTACCTCGTTGCGCTGATCATGATTGTCGGCGCCTGCTTCTCGCTGCTTGCCGCGGTTGGCCTCATCCGCTTCCCCGACCTTTACACCCGCATGCATGCGGCCTCGAAAGCCGGTACCGTCGGTTCGGGTCTGCTGCTCTTTGCGGCCGGGCTGCATTCGCTCGATGCCGCCGTCTTCGTGCGCGCACTTGCGGGATTTGGCTTCTTCGTGCTGACGGCACCGATCTCGGCCCATCTATTGGCAAAAGCCGCGCATCAAGCGGGCTACAGGATGACAAAACGATCGGTGATAGATCAGCTTCCCCATAAGGAAGAGCCGCGCGGGCATTGACGGGCAGCATTTCTGACTCTGTATTTGAGGACAATTTTGCCGAGCGTGACAATTTTAGCAACTCGGAATAAAGTTGCTGCATGCCGATAAATTTATGTTTGGACTTTTGGCAGATCAGTGTTAATGCAGTAAATGCAAAGTGTCGTCGTGGAAAATACTTTGAGATGAAATTCCAGCCTGAGTTGTGATGCTTGTCCGTTGCTTTGAGGTGTCGGCCGCTTTGGCGCCTTGGTGACGGTTCTTCCCTCTCGCAATTCGAGCCTTGATGTTGCGGCAGAACCGCAGTCTCCATTGCGAGATCGCGGTCGGTTCCGAGGCGGCAAGCGCTGATTGACGGCATTTTGTACATCCTCCCCCTGGAACTCTGTTTCAGGTTTCGTCGCTGGATTCCGATAGGAGAAAGAAATGACAGAGACTTCGCTCGGTGCGAGCAATGAACTCCTGGTTGAGCTTACGGCGGAGATCGTTGCCGCCTATGTAAGCAACCACGTGGTTCCGGTTGCCGAGCTGCCGACGCTCATAGCCGACGTGCATTCGGCTCTCAACAACACCACGGCTCCTGCACCGGTGGTCGTCCCGGTGGAAAAGCCGAAGCCCGCGGTTTCGGTTCGAAAGTCGGTGCAGGACGACCAGATCACATGTCTCGAATGCGGCGGCACCTTCAAGTCGTTGAAGCGGCATCTGATGACGCACCACAACCTTTCGCCGGAAGACTACCGAGACAAGTGGGATTTGCCTGCGGATTATCCGATGGTCGCGCCGGCATACGCGGAAGCACGCTCGCGGCTCGCCAAGGAAATGGGTTTGGGACAGCGTCGGAAGCGCCGCGGCAAGTGATCCGGGCGGCCCCACGGGGCCATCGGGAACGCGCAACGCCTGAGTTGTGTCATAAAGGCCGGCCGGTTCATTCGGGCCGGCTTTTTCAGGACGTTTAAGTATTTCATTGAAACACTGACACGCTGCCACCCGTTGAAGCTACGCGCTTCCGGACGAAAAACCGTTACGCACTTGTCCTGGAAGTGCTCTGACTCTTCGCCGGTCAGGCAGGCAGGCGTCCTTCGGCTTCGCTCTTGATACGCCGGATCATCGAGCGCAGGCCGTTCGCGCGTTGCGAGGAAAGATGTTCGATGAGGCCGATCTTGCCGAAGATGTCGAGAGCGTCGGTTCTGGTAATTTCCGAAGCACGCTTGCCGGAGAAGATGGCGAGGACGATTGCCACGAGGCCGCGCACGATATGCGCATCCGATTCTCCCTCGAAGGTGAGGAGCGGGTCTTCCGTATCGCCGGTCGCATGGGTCACGAGCCAGACCTGACTGGCACAGCCCTGCACCTTGTTCTCGCTCGTCCTCGAGGCTTCCGGCATCTCGGGCAGGTTCTTGCCAAGTTCGATCACATAGCGGTAGCGATCTTCCCATTCGTCGAGAAATGCAAAGTCGTCGATGATCTGGTCAAGTGAAGTCATGCTATGTCCGGCTTTCGGCGCCCGCTGCGTAGCGCAGTCCGCGTGTAACTGCTTCAATCGCAGTGCGGGCGCATCGTTTCACCTTCATATAGGAGAGGCGGGCCGCAAAGAGAACAGGCAATCGCGTTTCCCCGCGCTGCCACGCCCCAACGATCAGTCTTGCTTCTCCGCGGCAGGGCTTACTTCCCGGAAGCCGGACCGGGATCGAGGCGGTGTTCCGGAACCGGCATACGCTTGAATGCTTGTTCGGCCTTCTCGGTCGCTTCCGCCGAAGGGATACTTTCTGCCGGTGCGACGGTACCGGTCATGACCTTGACGTCGGGAGCGGCGGCGTCGCCTTCCGCGAACTGGGTGTTGAGAAACTCATAGGCGATGCGAGCGCCTTCGCGGGCGCGATGTCCGAGGGCGACGAAAGTCTCCGCACCCTTCTCGCAGACGTCCGGCTTCTCTACGCAGATCGCGCTTATATATTGAAAGGCTTCGTTCGCGGCAGAGAATGTGCCGCCGATCTCCATCTTCGGGCCGTGCTCGAGCTTCTCGCTGCTCGACGGATCGAGAAACGGCAGCAGCACCAGCACCAGCGAGAACCAGAACGTCGCCTTTACGAGAAACCACATCTTGCGCCATCCTCTTTTGCCTTCGGCTCCGGCCGTGGTGTTTACGCTTCGAAACTAGCGCGGGAATCACAAGGCCCCTTTTCCAGAAACAACGGTATTTGCTTCAAATTTTATTGAAATTCAGGGATCAGCATATTCGTGCAGACGCTTTTCCCTGCATTTCAGCGGCCGTCGTTAACGCTCGTGGCTGAGGTCTCGGCCTCAAGCCTCGCGTTCCCGGCACCGGATAGTGGCGATGCCTGCCCAAATCGTTAACGCGAGCCGAAAAATCCACGAAAATCCGCTGCTTACGCACCGTTAACCACATCTGACGATGCTCGCTCGGATTGCCTCAAATCGGGAACTTTCGGTCGCCCCGGACGCCTCCGGAGAGCGGCCGTTTATTCTTTCATTAAGTCAGGGGTGCGAGATTCGGGTCATCACGAGGCGGTCGTCCGCGACGACGCGGAACGGTCCGAAATTGCCTCGCAAGAACGACAAATTCGGCAGGGCAAGGCGTGAGTTTATTGCGTGACATGGCTGGCAGATGGACATCCTTTGTGGATGAAGCGGCCGCACCCTGGCTGCCGCGCGGCGGCCTGGGCCCAGCAATTGCGCGTCACGACTTCAGACGCTTGCGTGCCGTCGCTGCCGTATCCCTGACCGCGCTGCCGATCGTCCCGCTCGCGCTGACCCTGGCATTGCCCGTATCCGCCGCGCTGCCGGCGGGAGCGGCGCTTTGGGCCTCGGCGTCCCTGCTGGCCGCGGCTGCAGCCATTGCGAGCGGCCGCGATTTCCCGGCGGCCGGCGAGGTGGAACTCGCGCCTGCACCGGAACTGCCCGATCTCAATGCGGCATATAATCTCTTTGCGGGTTTGGTGACCGTCCACGATACCCGGGGCCACGTCCTGTCCGTCCACGGCCGCGATGCGAGTGAGTATCTGAAACTGATGCGCGATCCGCATGGGCGCGGCTTCATCGAGCAGATCCATGTATCGGATCGCATCGCCTTCCTGAGAGCGATTGATTCGCTGCGCCTGGACAGCGAGCGCTCTGCCGTGGACATCCGTCTCGAACGGACGTCGGCGGATGGCGCTCAATTCGCACATATCTACTGCGAGATGACGCCGATTCGAGACGCTGAAGGAAATCTCCTTGCGATTGTCGCCCAGTCTCGCGATGTTTCCGAAGAGGCCCGCTTGCAGGCAGAGGCGGCCGCCAAGGCAGCACATGCCGAGTCGGCCAACGATGCCAAAACGCGGTTCCTTGCGGCCGTCAGCCATGAATTGCGCACGCCGCTCAATGCCATCCTCGGCTTTTCGGACGTGCTTGCAGGCGAATATTTCGGCAAGCTCGAAAACGATCGCCAGCGCGAATACGTGTCGCTGATCCATCAATCCGGCACGCATCTTCTCTCGGTCGTCAACACGATGCTCGATATCAGCAAGATCGAAGCAGGCCGTTACGAGCTTCTCCTCGAACCGTTCCGTGTCGCCGAGGCGATCGCCGCCTGCGAGGCCATGCTGTCGCACCAGGCGCGCGAAAAAGGCGTGCGGCTGACGAGCCGCGTCACCCGTTCCGTCGGCGAGATCAATGCGGACCAGCGCGCCTTCCAGCAAATCCTCATCAATCTCATCGGCAACGCCATCAAGTTTACCGACCGCGGCGGGCTTGTCACGGTGGATGCCGCACTTGAAGGCAACATGCTGAAGCTGACGGTCAGCGACACCGGGATCGGGATCGCTGCGGACAAGCTGCAAATGCTCGGCCAACCTTTCGTCCAGATTCAGAATGACTATACCCGCCGCTACGAGGGTACCGGACTCGGCCTCTCGCTGGTCAAGGGACTTGCCGAACTGCATGGCGGCGATTTTGCGATCCGCAGCGCCGAGGGGGAGGGTACCGTTATCGTCGTAACCATTCCCAGCGATGCCGCAGGCGCGGCAGAAAGGGAGTGCGCGAATGCGCCCGTCACAGTGGAGTTTCCGCCGCGATTGAAGCAGCACGCAGACGGAAAGAGCGAAACCGGAGTGCCGGCGCTCTCCGAGGCTTTCCACACCGGAGAAATTGACAGGGAAGGGGGACATGGCGCCGCGCAAGCGAAAACAGCCTGAGCGCAAGCGGGCGGCGCGGCGCGGAGCGGGTCTGGCCTTGCGCGGACTCGCCGTCGTCGGCCGTGGTCTGGTGCTCACCGGTCGCCTGATTTCCCGCCATCCGGTGAGCGCCGGCGGGTCGGCGATCTTTGCCGTCGTCTTCAGTTTCGTCGCCGCAAACGCCATGTGGTACCAGAACGGTACTCATCCCTCGCCGCTTCTGCGTACCCGCGTGCCCCTCGTCAGTCCCGAAGTGGCCGAACGCCTTGCGGCTGCCAAAGGCGAGCCGGTCGAGCAGCGCGATGTTACCACCTTCGTCATAGAGCGGGAGGGGAACGCGAAAGCCGGCGATGCGGCAACGGACGGGCCCAACGAACGGCAGGCGTCGCTTCCGGCGCAGGACTCACCGGATGCGCCCGGCAGCACGGTCTCGACGCTGGTTGCGGACATCCAGAAGGAACTGGCAAGGCTCGGCTTTTACGAAGGAGCGCCGGACGGCCGAAGCGGTCCGAAGACCTCGGCGGCGATCCTCCGCTTCGAAAAGCAAGCCGGCCGTATGGAGACGGGTGCGCCGAGTGACGATCTGCTTCGGGCACTGCGCAACGCCGGCGGCTCCCCGCCGGCAGTTGCGACGCCCGCCAACCGGCCCTATGCCGACCCGAAGACTGTTCCGGCCGAGGCAGATCCGGTCGCCGCTGCCATCCGCAGCGCCGAGAAGGAGAACGCGCTCGGCTCCCGCACGGAGGTTCCCGTGTCGAGCGAAATGGTGATGAACATCCAGAAGGGGCTGAGCAATCTCGCCTATGCGGATGTCGTCGTCGATGGCGTTGCCGGCGATCAGACGCGCGCCGCCATCCGCCATTTCGAAAAACACTATCGTCTTCCTCAGACCGGAGAGCCCAACCCCAAGGTTCTCAAGAAGCTTAAGGAAATCGGAGCGCTCTGACGGCCAGAGCAAGAGGATCAGTTGCGCACCACTGCCGGTCGACCGCTCCGTTTGCATCTCGCCG
This sequence comes from Sinorhizobium sp. P24N7, assembly GCF_042436655.1. Lineage (NCBI taxonomy): Bacteria > Pseudomonadati > Pseudomonadota > Alphaproteobacteria > Hyphomicrobiales > Rhizobiaceae > Sinorhizobium > Sinorhizobium sp. P24N7. The sequence continues at coordinate 346,008 of NZ_JBHMIW010000007.1, forward strand.
GTCGCGCGTGTATCAGCTGTGCATGCGCCTGAAGTCCCACATTTTCGTCTCCTCGCTTTTGCGGAACGCCTTTGGACGCGGCGGGTATGCGGCTGTGCTGCGCAAGGGAGCGGAGGACGCCGGCGCGATCTTCATCCGGCAGCGCGGACGATCGGGCTACGAGACGCTTTATGCGCCGGCGCCGCAGAATTTCTTCGATGGGGAAGGAGATACGTCGCGCCGCTTCGAGGTGCGATTGCGTGGCGCCGAGGCCGACGCCGTCGAACGGGCGCTTTCCTCGGAAATCCGCTTCGACCCGGACTGCTGGATTGTAGAGTTGGAACTCGACGACTGCAGCGATCTGTTCGATCTGGTTTAAGGCTTTCGAGATTCGGGATACCCGCCGCGGTTTGCTCGATCTCCTCATTCCTGTGCTCGTCACAGGAATCCAGCCAGCCCAAGTCCTTGGGCTGAAGAACTCTTCCCGCGCCGCAGACGCGGCGCTGCTGGGCCCCTGTGACGAGCATAGGGATGAGGCTGAGGAGAGATTGCAGTCCTCCGAAAAGTTTCCTACAGCGCTGCGCGCCTTATGAGACGCGCAAACGTCGCTGTAGCAATTTGAGCTGCTGGATGTCGTTGTCCTTTGATCGGCTACGATCAACGGATCTAGAACTGGCCGAAGCCTCGCTTTGGTTGGACGGCCTTGCTTTGACGCGCAATCGGTTGCGCGTCGTGCCGGCGCGGGTCCGCGGCTCGATTATCCGCAAGCAGGCTCTCATGCCGTCCTGGCTTCGCCCCGTTTGCATCGGCGCGAACCCAGGACGCCACCCGTTCGCCGCTCGCCTGCCGGTCGAGACTTCCGATCAGCGCTTCGGCGCGGTTGCCGCCGCCGATTCTTTCGGAAAGATGGGGATAGAGCGCCTCGAGCACGCGGCTTTCCTCGTCCGCCGGGAAGGCGAGAGCTGCAAGCGTCGCGGCGAGTTGCTGGCCGGAAACATCGAGCAATATCCGGCCGGCGAGTGCGCGGCTTGCTCCGAGCGCGTCTGCCAGGGCCGTGGAGAAGAGGGTCGCTTCGCCATTGCGCGCAAAACGGACTAGCAGCGCGCAATGCAGCTCGCTGACGGGTTGGATCGACGAGGTGCCGTTCTTCTCCTGTGATCCGACGCGCGCCAGCGCCTTGATTTCCGCGCGCAGCTTTTCTTCGCGATCGGCGGCTGCGGCAGCCGGCTGCGGATCGCTCGCCGCCGGGCGACTGGCGCCGTCGTGAAGACGTGCGGGGAGGGGAGCGGACTGATGATGCTCGACGAGCGCGTCGATCACCGAAGGCGAAAGGCTCTCCCGACGGGCAATGGCGTTCGCATGGCCCGGCCCTTGCTGGCGAATGATGGAAATGAGCACGCCGTCGGAAATCGCTGTCGCACCGGCGAGGAAGGCGGCGGCGATCGAAATGGGCATGCTGCCGATCAGCAGGGCCACCGGCTCCGGCACGTGCGGGCATTGGGATAGTGCCGCCGCCGCCTGTCGGCGGGCCTCGTTGCTGGAGCCGAGGAAGAGCGGCTCGAACAGCTCGGCAAACTGCTTCATGTCGGACCTGCTTGGAATCCGAAGGCTCTCGAAGCCGGTGACGGTCGCCATCAGCACGACGTCCTTCAACCGCCCCGTCTGCGGCCGTTCCAACTCACGAAACCGGTTTGTCACGACATATCCTAAAACGCAAAGCATGACGGCATTCCGATGGCTCGGAACGACACACGTGTCTAAAACTAGATCGAAATCGTTAGCGCAGCATTAACTATGGACGTTGGGGCTTTATTCAGGCTTGCGTCATTCTGGTGACGAGCCACCCCGGCAGCGGAGGCCGCTTTCCTCAGCCATAAAAAGTCCACAAGCGCTCCTATTTGATCCGATTGACGGCAAACGCCGGAAGCGAGTCGGGCTGCGGCCTCTCATGTGGGAGTTGATTTGTGAAGAAAATATTCTTGCGGGCAGCGGCTGCCTTTGCGCTGCTGCTCATGCCCGCGGCCGCATCGGCGGCCGAAGGTTTTGCCACTGCCAATGTCAATATGCGCTCGGGACCGAGTACATATTATCCGGCTGTAACGGTCATTCCGGTCGGCGAATCGGTGGAAATTCACGGCTGCCTGTCGGAAAGCCCCTGGTGCGACGTTTCCTTCTATGGCGGGCGGGGATGGGTGGCAGGCCGATACGTGCAGGCCGCCTATCGCAGCAGCCGGGTCTATGTGGAGCCGGAATACTACCGTCCGCTGGGCATTCCGACGGTCGTCTTCGAGTTCGACAGCTATTGGGATCGGAACTACCGCGGCCGTGAATTCTATCGCCATCGCGACCGCTGGAGGCATGACCGCGATTGGGATCGGGAGCGTGAACGCGACCGGTCGGAATGGGATCGCCGCCAGGTGCGGGAACGCCGAGACTGGGAGCGTGACCGGGAAAGGGAGCGGCGCGAATGGGAATCGGAGCGCGGCCGTGACGATGACCGCTGGCGGCGGGGGATCGAGGGCGCTGAACGGGAACAGTCGCGCCGCGAGCGCCGTTACCACGGGCAGAGGACGATCGCGGAATGCGACGGCGGCGATTTCCGCTGCGAAGAGTAGGCGCGGCGATTCGGCCGCTTCACTCCAGGGTGGGCGGCGATCGTCGCCGCCCTTCCTTGAGCCGCTGGTTCTTGCGTCGTCCTGATGGGAACCAATCCGGCCTCGACGCGTTGAAATCGCGCAAAGGGTGATACCAGAATGGCAAGGAGCGGAGAGATGGCGGAGAAGAATCTGGCGGCAGTCGGTGCAGAGACGGGTGCCCAAACGCGGGCGTCCGGCGCACAGGCCGAATTGGAATCCCAGGTCCAGGAACTGAAGGCAGAGATCGCCCGGCTGACGGAGACCGTCTCGGCCATTGGCACCGGAGCCAAGGCGGTCGTGCAAGGGGAAGCGGAACTGATGACGCAGCGCGTCCGGGAGCGCGTTCGGGAAGAACCGATTTCGACATTGCTGACGGTCGCGGGTGTAGCTTTCCTTTTCGGTTTGATTGCAAGGCGCTGACGGACGGATTGCCGGATTTGCAAATCCCCCAGGATTGAGGATTGCGCGAGGTTAATGCGTCATGGTCTGGATTAACAAACGGTTAACCAGGCTGTGGCTCAATCGGCACAAGGCGGCTATTATCGCCTCGCCTCTTATGCCGAAACGGACGACATCCGGGTGACCGGAAGAAGGAGTGACTGAGAAGGGCGCGTCTGTCCGGGCACCGGAAAATGCGTCAGCCCGAAAACGGGCAGGGTGAAATCTGTACGGTAGTTCATCCGTCTCGTGAGACTATGGAGACGAGCATGGCAGACGTAATCAGAATGCAGGACCGGATCGTCAAACGCCCTCGACGGCGTCCTGTCGGGAAGGGCGGCGCCAAGGTGTTGTTCTTCACAGGAATCCGTTACGAGAGGCTGGACGGCCGCGGACCGCAGCCAACTGCCCCGGCTGGCCGCCAGGCCAAGAAGCAGTAAACCCGCGGGCAAAGCGCCGGCAGCGCCCGCCCGGGCGGTGCGCCCGTTCGCCGCCCGACTTCGACCACTTCGATTTCAGTTTCCCCCAAATCGCCGTTACCTTCGCCTCTACCGCTGGAAGGGCTCGCACCTCGACTCCGCAAGGAATGTGCGGACCAGGTCCTCGAAGCTGTCGAGAGGTGCCAGGGCTCGAAGAACTGCGTAACCTTCCTCGTCCTTCATCTCGATCATGATCGATTGCGCCAGCGCTTCGGGCGGCGACTTGCGCAGCTCGACGAGCTGGATCGGTGTGGCGACCACGAGGTCGAGATCGCCATGGACGGCTGTCTGGTCGTTCATGCTGAAGACCTCGTTCGACCCGCTGTCGAAGATCGCAAGCGACCAGAAGGGCACGTCGCCGCGCCCGACGAAGCGAGCCGGAGCGTCCGCCACCGAGAAGCTGCAGACGGCCGTACGCAGGAAGGGGTCGGCGTTGTTCAGGCCTGTCGGCCCCGGTTCGGCGGTCAGCGGAAAGAAGCTGTCCATTTCGAGCAGGCCGAGCACGCGCGTATAGGCATCGCGGCCGGTGAACTGGGGCAGGGCGAGCACGATCACGATATGAAGAAGCGCCGCTCCGACGAGACCGACGAGAATGGCGAAGATGATGCTACGCATGCCCGCACCCGGTTTTTGCGATCTTCGGCATTGCGAGGTCGATCAAGCCGGAGGACCCTGCCGTCGGCGTGTCCAGAAGGGTCAGCACGAGCGCGAAGCTGCCCGTCCGGGGTATCGCCAGCCAGTTGTCGGGCTGGGCAACCGGGGAAACGTGGATGACGAAGCGGCTGTCCTCGGCGCGCAGGACGGTCCAGGAATTGATTGCGGAGGGCAGGTCCGGCCCCGGCAACAGCGCGGTCCCGTCCGCCGCCGCCGCATAAAGGGTCCAGAACCGCGCCGGCGGTGTCATACCCGAAATGTCATAGGAGCAGGCGGCCGAGAGGCGCGCACCGGTATCGTCCGTGAGCGCGGTAAAGGCCAGTCCCTCGGCGCCGCCATAGAGCAATTCGCCTGCCCGGGCGCGGTGCGCCTTGGCATAGGGATCGGCGGAGACGGTCTGCGCTTCGGGAAAAGCGATCCAGGGACCGATCGCGATCGAGCCGAAACCGACGGTCGCCTTCAGCGCCCATACGGCCGTCCCGATTCCGCCGCCGAACGCGACGATGAGGGCAAGAGCGACAAGGAGGGGAACTCGAAACAAGTGGCGGCTCTATCGAATGTTGCGTCGTTTACCCTGTCGGCGCTCGTAGGGGCGCCGCTCGGCCTGTTCGCCAGAGAACGGATTTCTGACTGCCAAGTCAATTGTTTGTCGTGCCGGGCATGGTCCGTATGTTCACGCCGCGATCCGTCGGCTCGAGCACGGCAACCTTGCCGCCGGGCCTTTCGCGCGCCTTGAGCGGTTGCGCTTTCTCGAATGTGTCGCCGATCTTTTTCAAGAGCCGGGTTACGTCGGCGGATAATGACCGCGGCCGCACGAGCGGCGGCAGGGCGTTCTCGTCCGGCTTCGCAGTTTCGGCGACCCGCTCCTTCGCCGGTTTGGCGGGTGCGATTTCGATGCCGGGAATCGCGCGGTGCTCGATCCCCTGTTCGGCATAGTCCATCAGCCGCTTGAAGGTCATCGCCGGGAGAGATCCGCCGGTCATTTCATCGGTGGAGGTATAGTCGTCATTGCCGAACCAGACGGCCGTGGTGTAGTCGCCGGTGAAGCCGACGAACCATGCGTCGCGATAAGCCTGTGTCGTTCCGGTCTTGCCGCCGGTGACGATCCCGTTGTCGAGGGCTGCGCGCCGCGCCGTCCCGATGACCGGAATCTGCGTCAGGATGCGGTTCATCGACGAGACCGCCTGTTCGCTCAGAACCCTGCGTGGCGGCGGCGCGTCGCGCCCGAAGTCGTAGAGAATGTCGCCGTCATAGTTGAGAATCTGGCTGATGCCGTGGCGTTGCGACTGGAACCCGCCCGCCGGAAAGACCGCATAGGCCGTCGCCTGATCGAGCACGGTCACTTCGGAGGTGCCGAGCGGCATGGTCTTGTCGGTCCGAACCGGGGTCTCGACGCCCATTCTCCTGGCGGTCTCGGCAATGATTTCGGTACCGAGCTTGTCCTTGGCGAGGCGGACCGGAATAGTGTTGATCGATCTCGCGAGCGCGTTCATCATCGTTACCCGGCCGGCATATTTGCGGCCGTAGTTCTGCGGCGACCAGCCGCGCCAGGTGATTGGCGCGTCCACCACGATGGTTTCCGGTGTCATGCCCTTTTCCATCGCGGCAGCGTAGGTATAGACCTTGAAGGACGACCCCGGCTGGCGCAGCGCGCGCGTGGCGCGGTTGAATTGGCTTTCGCCGTAGTCGCGGCCGCCCACCATCGCCCGCACCGCGCCGCCATGCTCGACCATGACGAGAGCGCCCTGCTTGACCTTGTAGCTCTCGCCATATTGCCTGAGGCCCGATTCGACCGCTTCCTCGGCTGCTTGCTGCAGCCCCATGTCGATCGTCGTGCGCACGATCAGCGAATGCTGCGCGAAGGGAGCGGCAATGCGCTGGACCTCTTCGAAGGCCCAGTCGAGGAAGAAATCCGGTGCCTTGACCTGAGCACGATCGACCACCGAGGCTGGGGTCAGGCGGGCGGCGATCACCTGTCCTTCCGTCATCAGCCCACCCTGTACGAGATTGCTCAGGACCTCGTTGGCGCGGGCACGCGCCGCCGGCAGGTTCACATGGGGGGCATAGCGCGCCGGCGCCTTGAAGAGACCGGCGAGCATCGCCGACTCGGCAAGATTGACGTCGGTAATCGCCTTGCCGAAATAGAACTGCGCCGCCGCTGCCGCGCCGAAGGTGCCGCCGCCCATATAGGCGCGGTCGAGATAGAGGCGGAGGATTTCTTTCTTCGACAGGTTGGATTCGAGCCAGACGGCAAGAAAGGCTTCCTTGATCTTGCGCTCGATCGTCCTCTCGTTCGAGAGGAAAAGGTTCTTGGCCAGTTGCTGCGTCAGTGTCGAGCCGCCTTGAACGACCCCGCCGGCGCGAGCGTTCTCGGTCATGGCGCGTGCGAGCCCGAGAAAATCTATGCCCCAATGGTCGAAGAAGCGCCTGTCTTCCGTGGCGAGGACCGCCTTTATGAGGTGATCCGGCAGCTCGTCGATCGGGACGGAGTCCTCGTGGATGATGCCCCGGTGGCCGATCTCGTTGCCGTAACGGTCAAGAAAGGTGACTGCGAAATCGCTTTGCGCCCGCCAGTTGCCCTTGGTTTCCTCGAAAGCGGGAAGGGCGAGCGCCAACATCAGCACCGAGCCCGCCGCGCCGAGGGTCATTCCCTCGCCGAGCACTTCGAAGAACGCTCTTTTCCAGCCGCGCACGCGAAAACGGCGGAAGAAGATGGTGGTGTCCTCCCACCACTCGCCGAGCCGGAATCCTGCACTCCATACGGTCGAATCGATCCAGGAATCGATCCGAAGAAAGATGTGTCGCCTTTTCGGCCGGTTGTCCTCTTTCCTCGGTTCCTGCACGGCTTTCATGTCCCGAAGGTTCTGCCTCATGACGATATTTGCACGGGGCGGCAATCCAATCTACTTGCATATCGCGCAACCCGCCTTAAAAAACCGGCAATTTTCTGCGAAGTTTCAAAGTTGGCTCGGATTTTACGAAAGTGTGACTTTATGGGCGAAATGCCTTTCTGGAAGACGAAAGGTCTCGAGGAGATGACCGGCGCGGAGTGGGAGAGCCTCTGCGATGGTTGCGGGCTCTGTTGTCTCAACAAGCTCGAGGATTGGGACAGTTCCGAGATCGCCTGGACTTCGATCCGCTGCACCCTGCTGGATGGCGAAAGCTGTCGCTGCAAGGACTATGACAATCGCCAGGCAACCGTCCCGGACTGCATTCAGTTGACGCCGAAAGCGGTGCGCGAAATCAGCTGGCTGCCGCCGACCTGCGGTTACCGTCTGGTTGCCGAAGGCAGGGATCTCTACTGGTGGCACCCGCTCGTCTCCGGCGATCCGGAGACCGTGCATGCGGCCGGCATATCCGTGCGCGGACGCACCGTCGCCGAGGACGGCATCGACATCGAAGATTATGAAGATTATCTCGTGACCTGGCCACTGGAGGTCGGCAGGGAACCGGCCGATTAGGGCACGCCTCAGAGTGCTGCAGCGACTTCGCGGACCGTCGCCGTCAGTGACGGCCGTTTTTGCTGACGAGGCTTCTCGGCGCGACATTGCGCCATGCGGTTTCCATGGACTGGCGAACGAGTTCGTCGTCGGCACCGACGAAATAGAAGGATGTCCAGCCGCGTGCGCCCCAGCCGCCGGGAACGGCGGCGCAGACGCCGGGCTCCATTTCCAGAAGCATTCGCTGCTGGTCCGGCGTGAACTTGAATACGGCGCGACCGGCTTCCGGCAGGGTCATGAAAATCCGGTTGCCCACACGGAAATCCCGTGCACCGAAATGGGCATTTTCCTGGGTTCCCGGAAGGCTCAGGGCCAGCTTTTCGATTTCTTCGGACAGCATGGAAGGAGAGTAGCACGGAATTGCCGATTGGCAAAAATCCGGCGGCTCCGGGGCCGCCGGGGCAATTCACTCTGCGGGAGGAACGGTCTTCTGTGCAGCCTCGCCGACCGTGCGCATTTCGCGCCACTCGTTCTCGAACCGCTCGAGCAGCGATTGCGGGATTCTGGATTGCGGTGATACCGGTGGCTTGTTCGCGAGTGTCTTCATCCGGACCTCCTTTGGGCGAGACTGTTGGACTGGGCGGACGATTCCACAGGATAAAGACTTTGTAAATCAGCGGTTTAAAGCATTTAAACGATTGAAAAAAATTTAAATCGATTAATTTCCCAGCCGATCCACAGAAAGGTGGCAGCAGTCTCGTTGATGCCCGCGCCGAGCTGTCCCAAAAACTTGTTCGCCCAACTTCTGCAATCTACGGTCGATTCCCGTATCAGAGATCAGACAACCGCCGGACGCGAGTCCGCGGAGCCACAAGGCCGACATTCATTTGCCATTCAGCCTGTATCGGTTAATGATTCCGGCATAGTGCTTCCCAAGTCGAAAGTGCGTTCATGTCTTCAGCATTGACCATAGCCGCGCTCGCCGCAGGCCTCGCAGGCTTTTCTCCGCCTGCCGTCAACATGCCTGCGGTTGTCGTCCGCGTGGCTGGCGATTGCAGCGCGGCCGCCGCGCAGGTGGTTGCCCAGACGGGTGGCGAGCTGCTTTCTGCCCAGCCGACCGGCGATGGGCAGTGCGTGGTGACGGTGCTCATCCCGGGCAACGGAGGGCGCCCCAAGAAAGTCACGGTGAAAGTGCCTATGTAAGCTTTTTCGGGGTACCCGAAGGCAAGGGAAGTGGACGAGAATGCGCATTCTGATCGTCGAGGACGATACCAATCTGAACAGGCAGCTGGCCGACGCTCTCAAGGAGGCCGGTTATGTCGTCGACCAGGCTTATGACGGCGAAGAGGGCCACTATCTGGGCGATGCGGAGCCCTATGATGCGGTGATTCTCGATATAGGCCTTCCGGAGATGGACGGCATCACCGTTCTCGAGAAGTGGCGCGCAGACGGCAAGACCATGCCGGTGCTGATCCTGACGGCCCGCGATCGATGGAGCGACAAGGTCGCAGGCATCGATGCCGGCGCGGACGATTACGTGGCGAAGCCTTTCCACGTAGAGGAGGTGCTGGCCCGCATCCGTGCTTTGATCCGGCGGGCCGCCGGGCACGCAAGCTCCGAGATCGTCTGCGGCCCCGTCCGTCTCGACACCAAGGGCTCCAAGGCGACTGTCGCAGGCGTGGCGCTGAAGCTCACATCGCACGAGTTCCGCCTGCTTTCCTACCTCATGCATCATATGGGACAGGTGGTTTCCCGCACCGAGCTGGTCGAACACATGTATGATCAGGACTTCGATCGCGATTCCAACACGATCGAGGTTTTCATCGGCCGGCTCCGCAAGAAGATCGGCAATGATCTGATCGAAACGGTGCGCGGCCTCGGATATCGCATGCAAGCACCCGGCAATGGCCATTAGATCGCTCACGGCGCGCGTTTTGGCGGTTTCGACCGTCTGGGCCGTCGTTGCCCTCGTGGTGATCGGGGTCGTCATCTCCGCCCTTTATCGGCAGGGCTCCGAGCGCGGCTTTCAGGACCTGCTGCGGGCGCAGCTCTACAACGTCATCAACTCCATCTCTGTCGACGAGAAGGCCGCGCTCTCCGGTAGCCCGCAGCTTGGCGACCTGCGCTTTTCCCAGCCGCAGACGGGCTGGTATTGGATCGTCGAGCCGATCGGCGAATTCGACACGCCGCCGCTGATATCGACTTCGCTCGGCACGGCGAAACTGCCGATCGTCAGCGTCGACGAGGTCCCCTTCGATATCCGCTACGAGCGGTTCTACACCACCACGGATCCGTTCGGAAACGCGGTGGAGGTGGCCGAAACCGAGGTCGTTCTCGACATTCAGGGCCACGCCGCCCGCTTCCGCGTCGCCGGCAATCGCGATGTCCTCGAGGCCGACATAGATCGCTTCACGCGCAACCTCACGATCGCCCTGTCCATTTTCGGTCTCGGCGGCCTTGGCGTTAACGCGCTCACGATCCTGTTCGGCCTGAAGCCGCTCGATCAGGTACGCCGCTCGCTCGAAAAGATCCGCACGGGGGAGAGCGAACGGCTGGATGGCGCGTTCCCGCGGGAGATCCAACCCCTTGCCAACGAGGTGAACGCGCTGATCGACAGCAATCGGCGTATCGTCGAACGCGCGCGCATGCAGGTCGGCAATCTGGCCCACTCGCTCAAGACGCCGATCGCCGTGCTGCTCAACGAGGCGAGAGTGCTGGAGGTGCCGCACGGCGAGCTGGTCAGGGCCCAGGCGGACGCCATGCAGACACAGGTGCAGTCCTATCTCAGCCGCGCCAGGATTGCCGCCCAGCGCGGGTCGATTCTGGCGCGGACCGAAGCCCAGCCGGCACTGGAAAGAATCATGCGGGTGATGCGGCGGCTCAACCCGGACAAGCAATTCAGCCTCTCCATCAATCCGCCCGGACTGGTGCTGGCGATGGAACAGCAGGACGTCGAGGAAACGGTCGGCAACTTGCTGGAAAACGCCGCCCGTTACGCGCATGATAGGATTTCGCTGAATGTTGAGCCGGCCCCCGAAGATGCGCGCGAAAGGGAGCCGGGCCGCCAGTGGATCGTGCTCCAGATCGACGACGACGGACCGGGGCTCGACCCCGATCAGATCGCGGTGGCGATGAAACGCGGCAAGCGGCTCGACGAGAGCAAGCCCGGAACCGGGCTCGGTCTTTCGATCGTAAGCGAGATCGTGGGTGAATATCAGGGAAGCGTGGAGCTCAGCCGTCGCGATGTGGGAGGGTTGCGCGCCACGCTCGTACTGCCGGCCGCGGTCTGAGCGCCGGTCGGAAACGACTGATGCGGGACGATCGTGATCCGGCGGTCACACCCGGACCTGAAAATGCCGGCGCTGACGGCAGGCGGTTGCCTCCACCCGCAGGTGGTGCAAAAAGAACTCGACCGAAGCCAGCCGTTTCGATGGATATTCCCGAGGCGCGACTGGCGACCGGCAAGAGGAATGAGTAGCGCGTATCATGAGGAATTACGCAGAAATGACGCGAGCTTTCGCGTCACGCGGCAGGATAGCGGTGGTGGCTTCGGGTGTAGCCCTCGCCGGCTGTGGCACGACCTCGTCCGGTCAGGGTGGGGCGGTTGCCGGGCTCGGAGCAGCGTCCACCCGCGTTGCATCGTCAGCCACCTATATCGAGGCCCTGCAGGGTGGCGTCGTTTCGCGTCTTGGCGGCGTCGAGCTCGGCAAGTCGGATCGGCAGCGGGCGCTCGAGGCCGAGTATCGCGCCCTCGAAGCCGCGCCGGGCGGGCAGCCCGTCGCCTGGCAAGGGCGGGGCGTCAGCGGCTCGGTCGTCGCTGCCGCACCCTATCAGGTCGGGTCGCAGAATTGCCGTCAGTACAGCCATACGGTGACCGTCAAGAGCCAACAGACCACGGCACGCGGCGCCGCCTGTCGCAACAGCGATGGAAGCTGGACGCCGCTCACCTGAGCGGCACCGCCCTCGAATATCGCGAACCGTGGAAGGCGTTGAATCGCGGGGGCTGCTTTGGGCGAGCGGATTCTCCTTGCGCGGCGGCATTCTTGCGGCGAAACGCCTCAAATATACGTCATTGCCGGTTTTCGAGTTGGAATGACATGGCCCTCATAGTATTCCCCAAGCATGTTGTTCTGGATCCTCGTCGCCATTCTGACGGCGGCTGTCGCAGCCGTGCTTCTTCTGCCGCTCATGCGGGCGGCAGAGCCGCTGCCGTCTCGCCATAGTCACGACATCGAAGTCTATCGCGATCAGCTCGGCGAGTTGGCGCGGGACCGGGAGGCCGGTCTGATCGGAAGCGAGGAGGCCGAGCTGGCCAGGGCCGAGATCGCCCGCCGCATGCTGGCCGCCAGTGCCGCGGATCAGGCTGTGGCGGAGCGCACGCCGAAGCGGCTTCTATCCAACCGCCTGGCGCAGGCTTTCATTTTCCTCTGTCTTCCGGCCGTCGGCCTTTGTCTCTATTTGACGACCGGCAGCCCCGGTGTGCCGGCGCAGCCGCTCGCGGCTCGCCTTGCCGATCCCGGCGACGACGTCAACATCCTGATCGCGAAGGCCGAAAACCACCTGGCTCTCAATCCGCAGGACGGCGCCGGCTGGGACCTGCTGGCGCCGATCTACATGCGCCACGGCCGCGTGGATGACGCCGTCGCCGCCTACGACCGCGCGATCCGCCTGCTCGGGCCAACCCCGGCAAGAATGGGCGGCTACGCCGAGGCTCTCGTGGCGCAGGCCGGCGGCCTGGTCACATCCGAGGCGCAGAACGCGCTGCAAAAGGCGCTGGCGCTCGACCCCGACGATCCGCGCTCCGCATTCTACCTCGCGCTCGGCCTGAAGCAGGAGGGCAAGCACACCGAAGCGCTCGCAGCCTTCCGCAAGCTCGCAGAGAGCTCACCGGCCGATGCGCCCTGGCTGTCTCTGGTGAACCAGCATATCGCGGAGCTCGCCGCCGCTCCGGCTGGTCCAGGCCCTGCCGCGCCCGGAAATCCGGCTCCCGGCGATATCGCCGCCGCAGAAGAAATGAATGCCGGCGACCGGCAGGCGATGATCCGCGGCATGGTCGACAGCCTGGCAAGCCGCCTGAAAGAGGATCCGGCCAATCTGGAGGGGTGGATGCGCCTGATCCGTTCCTATGTGGTGCTCGACCAAAGGGACAGGGCGAAAATTGCGTTGCATGACGGGCTGAGGGCCTTCCCGGAAACGGGCGAGCAGGGAAAGCAGTTGCTGGCCTTGGCCCGGGAACTGGGGATCGACGCGGGCGGAGAGGCTGAATGACACGCAAGCAGAAAAGGTTGGCGATAATCGGCGGCGGCGTGGCATTTCTCACGGCCGCGGTGCTGCTCGTCATGTTCGCCTTCAGCCAGGCGGTCGCCTATTTCTACGTTCCGGGCGATCTTGCGAAGGCCGGCGTCGCGCCGGGGACGCGCATCCGCCTCGGCGGACTTGTCGAGGCGGGCTCCGTAAAGCGCGGCGAGGGAAGGACTATCACATTCACGGTGACGGATACGCTTGCGACCGTTCCGGTGACCTATACGGGCATCCTGCCTGACCTCTTCCGCGAGGGCCAGGGCGTGGTGGCCGAGGGAGCCTTCGTCGGAGGCAGCCCGGTTTTCGTTGCGGACACCGTCCTCGCAAAGCATGATGAGACATACATGCCGAAGGATGTCGCCGACCGCCTCAAAGCGCAGGGTGTCACGCTCGGCGGGGAGGAAAACATCCGATGATCATCGAACTCGGGCACTATGCACTGGTCCTGGCGCTCGCGACCGCAATCATCCAGGGGGTCTTGCCGGTCCTGGGAGTGCGGCGCGGCGACCCTTCCTTGATGGGCCTGGCAGCAAACGCGGCGCTCGTCTGCTTCCTGCTGGTGGCATTCTCCTTCGCGGTGCTGACATTCGCCTATGTGACATCGGATTTCTCGGTCAAGAACGTCTGGGAGAACTCGCATTCCCTCAAGCCGCTGATCTACAAGATCACCGGGGTCTGGGGAAACCATGAAGGCTCGATGCTTCTCTGGCTGCTGATTCTCGTCTTCTTTTCCGCGATGGTGGCGCTCTTCGGCCGCAACCTGCCGGAGACGTTGAAGGCGAACGTGCTTGCGGTGCAGGCCTGGATCGCGACGGCCTTCGCGCTCTTCGTCCTGCTGACCTCCAATCCCTTCGCGCGGCTCGTGCCGGCACCGGGCGAGGGCAGCGACCTCAACCCCGTGCTGCAGGATATCGGGCTCGCGATCCACCCGCCCTTGCTTTATCTCGGCTATGTCGGCTTTTCCGTATGCTTCTCCTTCGCGGTCGCCGCCCTCATCGAGGGGCGGATCGACGCGGCCTGGGCGCGATGGGTGCGGCCGTGGACACTCGCCGCCTGGACCTTTCTTACCGCCGGCATCGCCATGGGCTCCTATTGGGCCTATTACGAGCTGGGCTGGGGCGGCTGGTGGTTCTGGGACCCGGTCGAAAACGCCTCTTTCATGCCTTGGCTTGCCGGAACGGCACTTCTGCACTCGGCCCTGGTCATGGAGAAGCGAGAGGCGCTGAAGATCTGGACCGTGCTGCTGGCGATCATGACCTTTTCGCTGTCGCTGCTCGGCACGTTCCTGGTGCGCTCCGGCGTGCTGACATCCGTCCATGCCTTCGCCACCGACCCGACCCGCGGCGTCTTCATTCTCGCCATTCTGGTCGTCTTCATCGGCGGTGCGTTTTCGCTCTTTGCCTTCCGTGCCTCCCATCTCAAGGCCGGCGGAATATTCGCGCCGGTTTCGCGCGAGGGTGCGCTCGTCGTGAACAACCTGATCCTGACGACGGCCACGGCGACGGTGCTGACCGGCACGCTGTATCCGCTGGTACTCGAAGCGCTCACCGGCGACAAGATTTCGGTCGGCGCGCCGTTCTTCAACATGACCTTCGGTCTGCTGATGCTGCCGCTCATCGCCGTCGTTCCCTTCGGTCCGCTGCTTGCCTGGAAGCGCGGCGACCTTGCCGGTGCGGCGCAACGTCTGTTTGCGGCTGCCGCCCTGGGCCTGCTCGCTGCCGCGATCTGCTATTACGCGCTGCACGGCGGCCCGGTCCTGGCACCCTTCGGCCTCGGCCTCGGCGTGTACCTGATCCTGGGAGCGCTTGCCGATCTGGTTCTGCGCTCCGGTCTCGGCAAAGTGGCGGCGGGCGTCGCCTGGAGACGGCTTTCGGGACTGCCGCGATCGGCTTTCGGCACGGCGCTCGCCCATATCGGGCTCGGAATCACCCTTATCGGGATAGTCACGGTCACGGCTTTCGAAACGGAAACGGTCGTCGAGATGAAGCCCGGCGCGGTGGTCGACGTCGGGCGCTACAGCCTGCGCTTCGACGGCATGCGTGAAGGGCGCGGGCCGAACTATACCGAGGAGGCCGGCCACTTCACCATCAGCCGAGGCGGGGTCGCGGTTACCGATATCTGGTCGTCGAAGCGGCTCTATTCCGCGCGCCGCATGCCGACGACGGAAGCCGGAATCCGGACCTTCGGCCTCAGTCAGCTCTATGTTTCGCTGGGCGACGACATGGCGGATGGCGGCATCGTCGTCCGCATCTGGTGGAAACCGCTGATTCTCTGCATCTGGGGCGGCGCGCTCGTGATGATGGCTGGCGGCATCGTCTCGCTCAGTGATCGGCGCCTTCGCGTGGGCGCACCGGCGCGTGCCAGAAAGGCGCTGGCGATGGGAGCTGCGGAATGATCAGGCGGCTGCTGCTCGCGCTCTTCCTTCTCCTTGCCTCGGTCGTTCCGAGCCTTGCCGTCAATCCTGACGAGGTGCTCGCAGATCCGGGGCTAGAGGCGCGTGCCCGTGCGATTTCCGCCCAGCTTCGCTGCATGGTCTGCCAGAACCAGTCGATCGACGACTCCAATGCCGAACTCGCCAAGGATCTGCGGCTGCTCGTGCGCGAGCGGCTGAAGAACGGCGATACGGACGAGGCTGTGATCTCCTACGTCGTCTCGCGCTATGGCGAATTCGTTCTTTTGAAACCTCGCTTCGAGGCCAAGACGCTCGTGCTGTGGGGCATGCCCGCCATCCTTCTCGTGGCCGGCATCGTCACCCTCGTCCTGGCGGGGCGGCGCCGCGCCGCGAGGATTCCCGGCGCCCCCCTTTCCGCCGAGGAAAAGGAAGCGCTGGACAAGCTCCTGCGGCCCTGATCTCGAGCGGGATTCCCGGCTTTGCGGCGCACCACCCGGCGCAGGGACTCCGGCAGCTTGCCGGGCCGAGCGGAACATTACCAAAAATTCATCTGCCGGACAGAACTCAGTAAGGTCCAACCCGTTACATCTTTCGACACAGGCTGTTTCCCCAGGGGACAGCCAGACGAGCGGATCTCCGGCAATCAGGCCCTTGGTCCGGCTCGGAGAAAGGTTTCGAAGCCGCCTGCCCCTGCAGGCGGGCTTCCTGAAAGAGAGAAGGCAAAGCGAATGTCCACGATCAAAAATTCCCGGCCCTCCTTGAAGACAGTGCTGAAGACAACGACGGTTGCGGGTGTCGCGGCCGTGCTGCTGACCACCGGCCTCCCGGCAGAGGTTACCAAGTCCTTCGCCGAAGCCGTCAGCGTGCCCGCTCCGGCTGTTCCGAGCTTCGCGAACGTCGTCGACGCCGTTTCTCCGGCGGTCGTCTCCGTCCGCGTGCAGGCACGTGAGCGCGTCAGCGACGATGGAAGCAACTTCACCTTCGATTTCGGCGGCCGCGGCTTCGAGGATCTGCCCGAAGACCATCCGCTGCGGCGCTTCTTCCGCGAATTCGGTCCCGGTGACAACGACCGCGCGGATCGCTGGCGGGACCGTCGCGGCCCCCGCGGCGAGGGTCGTCTCCGTCCGCGGGCACAAGGGTCCGGCTTCTTCATCACCGAGGACGGTTACCTCGTCACCAATAATCATGTCGTCTCCGACGGCTCGGCCTTCACCGTCATATTGAACGACGGTACCGAGCTCGATGCCAAGCTCGTCGGCAAGGACAGCCGGACCGATCTCGCCGTGCTCAAGGTCGACGACAAGCGCAAGTTCACCTATGTCAAGTTCGCCGACGACGAAAAGGTCCGCGTCGGCGACTGGGTGGTCGCCGTCGGCAATCCCTTCGGCCTCGGCGGCACGGTGACCGCGGGCATCATCTCCGCCCGGGGACGCGATATCGGTTCCGGCCCCTATGACGACTATCTGCAGGTCGACGCAGCGGTGAACCGCGGCAACTCCGGCGGCCCGACCTTCAACCTCGCAGGCGAAGTGGTCGGCATCAACACGGCCATCTTCTCGCCCTCCGGCGGCAATGTCGGCATCGCCTTCGCGATTCCCGCAACGGTCGCGAAAGACGTCGTCGACTCCTTGATGAAGGACGGCACGGTTTCGCGCGGCTGGCTGGGTGTCCAGATACAGCCGGTGACGAAGGACATCGCCGAGTCGCTCGGCCTGTCCGAAGCGAATGGCGCCCTCGTCGTCGAACCTCAGGCAGGCTCGCCGGGTGAAAAGGCGGGCATCAAGAACGGTGACATCGTGACGGCCCTGAATGGCGAACCGGTCAAGGATCCGCGCGATCTTGCCCGTCGGGTCGCGGCATTGCGCCCCGGCTCCACCGCCGAGGTCACGCTGTGGCGTAGCGGCAAGTCGGAGACGGTCAAGCTCGAAATCGGCACGCTGCCGAGCGATTCCAAGGAAACGCCGGCGACCAGCGAAGCGCAGCCCGATGAAGGTCAGGCAGGCGAGGAGGCGCTGGCAGACCTCGGCCTGACGGTAACCCCGTCGGACGACGACAGTGGCGTCACGATCACGTCCGTCGATCCGGACTCCGCCGCCAGTGATCGCGGCCTGAAGGAGGGCGAGAAGATCGTCTCCGTCAACAATCAGGACGTGAAATCGGCGGACGAAGTTCTCAAGGTCATCAACAACGCCAAGAAGGATGGACGGACCAAGGCTCTGTTCCAGATCGAGGCTCAGGAAGGCAGCCGCTTCGTCGCACTCCCCATCGCTCAGGGCTGAGACGCCGCAGGAAGGGGCGCGGACTTTCCGAACCCCGCTCCGACTTGGAAGGCGCCGCGACATCGAAAACATGTCGCGGCGCTTGGTGTTTCAAATCCCGTCAGCCGCAGCGGGCTGAAACCGGTTGAGACGAACGGAGGTCCGGGACTATGGTCACCCGTATGAAGATTCTGATTGTTGAAGACGATCTGGAGGCGGCCGCCTATCTGGCCAAGGCATTCCGTGAGGCAGGCATCGTCTGCGATCACGCGAGCGACGGCGAGGCCGGCCTGTTCATGGCGAGCGAGAATGCCTATGACGTTCTCGTCGTGGACCGCATGCTTCCCCGCCGCGACGGTCTTTCGCTGATCACCGAACTCAGGCGCAAGGACATCCACACGCCCGTGCTCATTCTCTCCGCACTCGGGCAGGTGGACGACCGCGTCACCGGTCTGCGTGCCGGCGGCGACGATTACCTGCCGAAGCCCTACGCCTTCAGCGAGCTCCTCGCGCGTGTCGAGGTGCTCGGCCGCCGAAAGGGCGCACCCGAGCAGGACATGGTCTATCGCGTCGGCGATCTCGAACTCGACCGCCTGTCCCATTCGGTCCGGCGGCAGGGCAAGGAGATATCCTTGCAGCCGCGCGAATTCCGGCTGCTCGAATACCTCATGAAAAATGCCGGGCAGGTGGTGACAAGAACCATGCTGCTCGAAAACGTGTGGGACTACCACTTCGACCCCCAGACCAATGTGATCGACGTGCACGTCTCGCGCCTGCGCTCGAAGATCGAGAAGGATTTCGATCCTCCCCTGCTGCGGACGATCCGGGGCGCCGGATACATGATCAAGGACGACCGGACCACGGACACATGAGCAGGGTAGGCGTGCTGTTCAGGACGACCGCAGTCCGGCTCTCTGCGCTCTATCTGGTCCTCTTCTCCCTGTGTGCGGCCTTCCTCGTCTTCTACGTGACCGGCATGTCGGAGCGCCTCCTGCAGCAGCAGACGCGGGAAGCGATCGCCGCCGAAGTGGCGCAGATCGCCGGCGTATACGACCGGGCCGGCATCAACGGGCTGCTTCGCTCGCTCGAGCGCCGGGCACGTCAGCCGGGAGCCAATCTCTACGTCATTGCGGGTCCGAACGGAGAGATCCTCGCCGGAAACGTGGCCGCGCTGGAGCCGGGGCTGCTCGATGACGAAGGATGGAAATCCGAGCCGTTCCGTTACCGGCGCTTCACCGACGAGAGCCGCGCCGACAGGCATGTCGCCCTTGCCCAGGTCCTGATGCTCGACAACGGGTTGAGAGTCCTCGTCGGACGCGACCTGCAGGAACCCGAAAAATTCCGTGCGCTCGTCCGTCAGGCGTTGATGGTCGCGCTCGGCATCATGGGGCTCGGTGCGCTGGTGATCTGGTTCGGCATCGGCCGCAACGCCCTGCGCCGGATCGACCGCATGTCGGAGGCGAGCACCAAGATCATGGCCGGCGACCTCTCGCAACGCTTGCCGACGAGCGGTTCCGGCGACGAGTTCGACCGTCTTTCCGAATCGCTGAACGCGATGCTCGAGCGCATCGAAAAGCTGAACGAAGGACTGAAACAGGTCTCGGACAACATAGCGCACGATCTCAAGACACCGCTGACGCGCTTGCGCAACAAGGCAGAGGCGGCGCTCGCCGATACCGAAGAGGGCAACCAGAGCGGTGCGCTCGAACAGATCATCGCCGAGTCCGATCAGCTGATTCGTACCTTCAACGCGCTTCTGATGATTTCCCGCGTCGAAGCCGGCTCCGCCGTCGCCGAGATGAACGAGGTCGACCTGGCGCAGATCGTGGCGGATTGCGTCGAACTCTACGAGCCGCTGGCGGAAGACAAGGAAATGCGTATCGAAGCGGAGGCGGCGGCGGGGGCGGCGATCTCCGGCAACCGCGAACTGATCAGCCAAGCGCTTGGCAACCTGATCGACAATGCGATCAAATACGCGGAAGGTGCCGAAAATCCGCTGATACGGGTTGAATTGAAGAGGAGCGCTCGTCACGCCGTGTTGACCGTTGCCGACTACGGGCCCGGCGTTCCGGAGAATATGCGCGGGGAGGTCGTCAAGCGTTTCGTTCGCCTGGACGAAAGCCGGTCGAAGCCGGGGACGGGCCTCGGCCTCTCGCTCGTCGAGGCCGTCATGGAGATGCACCGCGGCTCGCTGGAACTGTCGGCGACGGAGGAGGACGGTCGGGGCCTGGCGGTTCGCATGGTTTTCCCGGCGGTTGCGACCTGATAAACCCATGACGGGAACCGAAGGGGGGATTGTGCATGGCGGAAGCGATCGAGCGGTCTTTGTCCGATATCGATGTGGTGGCGATTCGCCCGGCGAGCCAGGCGGACGCCAAAGCCGCCCTTTCCGTACTCAAGGATGCGGCGAAGGGTAGCGAACGCATTGCCAAGCTCATTGCCTCGGACGCGCCGCTCAAGGATTTTCTCGTTGCCGCCTTCGCGCTTTCGCCATTCCTACGGGATACGGCGCGTAGCCACCCGGCGATCCTCGAAGCATTGCTATCCGAGGCGCTGCCGACGTTTTTGAAGCGCAGGATCGAGGCCGCAAGGGTGTCCTGGCGGGGTGATGCGCCCGGGGCGGCGCTGCCGGACGCCGAGATCATGACGCGATTGAGACGGGCGAAGCGCGAGGTCGCCTTCGCCGTCGCGCTTGCGGACCTTTCGCGGCTTTTCGGTGGCCGTGAGACGACACGGTGGCTCAGCGATTTTGCAGAGGCGGCCGTTTCGGCGGCGATCGATCATCTGCTGCTCGGCGCGCATGAAAGCGGCAAGTTCGTGTTGGAGGACAGTTCCGCGCCGTCTACCGCCTCCGGCGTCGTCGTGCTTGGAATGGGAAAGCTCGGCTCCGGCGAGCTCAACTATTCTTCCGATATCGATCTTGTCGTCTTCTACGATCCGCAGTCGGGCATCATCACCAATCGCGACGATGCTCCGGAAACCTTCGCCCGGCTGTTGCGGCGCTTGATTCGCATCCTGCAGGAGAGAACCGGCGACGGCTATGTCTTCCGCACGGATCTGCGGCTCAGGCCAGACCCGGGCTCCACGCCGCTTGCCATCCCGGTCGAGGCGGCAATGCTCTATTACGAGAGCAGGGGGCAGAACTGGGAACGGGCCGCCTTCATCAAGGCGCGGCCGATCGCGGGCGATGTGGACGCAGGCGAACGCTTCCTCAAGGAACTGACGCCCTTCGTCTTCCGCAAGTACCTCGACTATGCGGCAATTGCCGACATTCACTCGATCAAGCGGCAGATCCATGCCCATAAGGGGCACGGAGAAATCGCCGTGAAGGGACACAACATCAAGCTCGGGCGCGGCGGCATCCGGGAGATCGAGTTCTTCGTTCAGACCCAGCAGCTGATCGCCGGCGGCCGCACGCCCGCGCTGCGTCTGCGCGAAACGGAAGCGATGCTGCGGATGCTCGCCGAGAGCGGCTGGATCGACGCGGCGACGGCCGAGGAGCTTACCGATGCCTATTGGTTCCTGCGCGACGTCGAGCACCGCATCCAGATGGTGCATGACGAGCAAACCCACCTCCTTCCGGAAACCGAGCCGGAGCTCAGGCGGATCGCCTATATGCTGGGCTTCGAGGATACGGCTTCCTTTTCGAATGCGCTGTCGCGCGTGCTTCGCGCGGTCGAGCGGCGCTATGCGCAGCTTTTCGAGCAGGAGGCGAAGCTATCCACCGAAACCGGAAACCTGGTCTTCACCGGTCAGCAGGACGATCCGGATACGCTCGAAACGCTGAAGAAGCTCGGTTTCCAGCGGCCGTCCGACATAGCGAATATCATTCGCACCTGGCACTACGGGCGCTATCGGGCAACGCAATCGGTCGAGGCGCGCGAGCGGCTGACGGAACTGACGCCGGAGCTCCTGCGCGTCTTCGGCGAAAGCAGGCGGGCCGACGAAGCGTTTCTGCGTTTTGACCACTTCCTCTCCGGTCTGCCCGCGGGGATCCAGCTCTTCTCGCTGCTCGGCAACAATCCCGGCCTCCTGTCGCTGATCGTCAATATCATGTCGTCGGCACCGCGCCTGGCTGACATCATCGCCGCCAAGCCGCATGTCTTCGACGGCATGCTGGAGCCGGGGCTGCTTGCCGAACTGCCGACAAGGGATTATCTGGCGCCGCGCATCGCGACCTTCGTCGGCGCAGGCCGGCACTATGAGGAGGTGCTGGACCGCTTGCGCATCATCGCCGCCGAGCAGCGCTTCCTGATCGGTATCCGGCTGCTCACAGGCGCGATCACCGGCCTTCAGGCGGGGCGCGCTCTCACCGACCTTGCCGATCTGATCATTGCCGCCGCGCTCGATGCGGTTCTGGAGGAGGTCCGGTCGGCGCATGGACGTTTCCCCGGCGGGCGGGTCGCAATCGTCGGAATGGGCAAGCTCGGCAGTCACGAATTGACCGCCGGCTCCGATATCGATCTCATCCTGCTCTACGATTACGACGACGAAGTGCTCGAGTCCGACGGCGCCAAGCCGCTCGATCCGGTGCGTTATTTTACGCGGGTCACGCAGCGGCTGATCGCCGCGCTTTCCGCCCCGACCGCCGAGGGCATCCTCTACGACGTGGACATGAGGCTGCGACCCTCCGGCAACAAGGGGCCGGTTGCCACCCGCATAACCGCCTTCGCCAAGTACCAGCGAACGGAAGCCTGGACCTGGGAGCATCTGGCGCTGACGCGGGCGCGCTGCATCTGCGGCGACGAGAGCCTCGTCGGCGAAGCGGAGGCGATCTTTGCCGAGATACTCACTGAAAAGCGCGACATCGCGAAGATCCGCAAGGACGTCGAGGAGATGCGCGGCCTGATCGACAAGGAGAAGCCGCCGAAGGACATCTGGGATTTCAAACTCATTCCCGGCGGATTGGTCGACATCGAGTTCATCGCCCAGTACCTCGCCCTGATCGCGCCGGCGAGGGGAGTGACGTCCCCTCCTGCCGGCACGCATACGCTCGAGGCGCTGAAGGCGCTCGGTGCCGGGATGATGAATGCGAACGATCTCGATACGGCCGCCGAAGCGCTCGTACTCTTCACCGAGCTGTCGCAGCTCGTGCGCCTCTGCATCGATGGCGACTTCGATCCGAAGGAAGCGCCGGCCGGTCTCGTGGATCTCGTCTGCCGTGCCGGAGACTATCCGGATCTGACGCATCTCGAAGCCGACATTCGCCGTTACTCGAAGGCCGTGCGCCGGATCTTCCAGGGGGTCGTCGCTGCAGCGTAAGCGGACGTAGTCAGCCGCGGTCGGGAATCCTGACCGATATGATGGTGCCGACATTCTCTGCCGAATGGATCTTCATCGTCCCGCCGTGAAGCCGCGTCAGCGAACGGGATATGGCGAGCCCGAGCCCGGAGCCGCCCTTGCTCTTGGCATATTGGCTCTGCACCTGCTCGAAGGGCTGGCCGATCTTCTGCAACGCGCCCTTGGGAATGCCGATGCCGGAATCGGCGATCGTCAGCGTGACGGCGCCCCTCACCTTGCGCGCCCGCAAGGAGATGCGGCCGCCTTCATTGGTGAACTTGACCGCATTGGAGAGGAGATTGAGCAGGACCTGCTTCATCGCCCGGCGGTCGGCGAACATCGTCAGGCCGGAGGATATCTGCTGGACCACGCGGATGTTCTTTCGCTCCGCCGGAATCGCCGTGAAACGAAGGGTCTCCTCGATGAGTGGCGCGAGATCGATCCGCTCGCGCGTGATGCGCATATGGCCGGCCTCGATCTTCGACATGTCGAGTATGTCGTTGATGACGTTGAGCAGATGCTTGCCGCTCTCGAAAATGTCGCGCGAATACTCGTGGTATTTCTCCGAGCCGAGGGGGCCGAACATCTGGTCCTGCAGGATTTCCGAGAAGCCGAGAATGGCGTTCAGCGGGGTGCGCAGCTCGTGCGACATGTTGGCGAGGAATTCGGACTTTGCCCGGTTCGCGGCCTCGGCGCGCTCTTTCTCCGCCTGATAGTTCGCGTTGGCGACGGAAAGTTCGGCCTTCTGCTGCTCGAGCGTTACGCGGGAGGCGGACAGATCGCCGATGGTTGCCATCAGCCGCCGCTCCGATTCGCGCAGGCGAACTTGATGCCGCTTGAGGAGCGTGATGTCCGTACCCACCGAGACGAGCCCGCCGTCGCGCGTGCGCCGCTCATTGATCTGCAGCCAGCGTTCGTCGGCAAGCTGAACCTCGCTCGTCTGCGAGTGATTGCTCCGGTCCGGATCGGCGACGCGCCTTTCGACAACGGGCCTTGCCGCCGCAGCGTGGACGATCGTGCGTTCGGTGCCGGGCACCAGCACGTGGTCGGGCAACTGCCAGGCTTGCTGGTAATGGGTGTTGCACATCACCAGGCGATCGTGCTTGTCCCAGAGCACGAAGGCCTCCGAGGTGCACTCGATCGCGTCCGCCAGGCGCTGATCGGCCTCGGCGTAACGCTGCGCAAGCCTGTGTTGCTCGGTCACGTCCATCGCAATGCCGATCAGATGCGTCCGGCCCGACACGGTGCGGATCACCTGGGCACGCGCTCGAAGCCATACATAGTGGCCATCCGCATGGCGCATCCGGAACACCTGATCGATCTGGCGCTCGTTGCCTTTCGCGATCGCCCGAGCGACCCGGTATATGCCCCGGTCTTCGACATGCATGAGACGGGCGGCATCGCCGAACGAAAGCACGCTCGCGTCGCCCGGCATTCCCAGCATCTCGTACATCGAGCGGGACCAGAAGAGGCGCCGGTTGTCGAGATCGAAATCCCAGAGGCCGCAGCGTCCACGCGAGAGCGCCGTTTCGACGCGCAGGTTCGACTCGGCAAAGACCGCATCGGCATCTCGGGCGCGCTTTGCCTGGATGTAATAGGCATAGAGGACGACCATCAGGATTGCCGAAACGCCGGCAAACAGCGTGACGTTGAGTGAAATTTCGTCACGCCAGGCCGCTTCGAATCTGGCGATCGACGTTGCCGCCAGAACCGCGCCGCCGGAATCCGGCAATTGCCGGAGAGCGATGAAATGCTCGATGCCGTCGATCGACGCTCTTACCACACCGGCACCCTCGCCGTAATATTGCAGCGTCGCGACCTCGGGAGCGATTGCGGAGAGCGTGCGCCCGATGAGATGGACGCCATCCTGCGTCCCGGCAAAGACGCGTCCGTCTCTGCGGACCGTCAGCAGGAAAATTCCGGCGTCCAGGATTTCGGCAGGCAGAAGTTCGGTGAGCCGGCGTTCGACCTCCCAGCGGCGGCCATCGGCGAAGAGTTCCGATCCGCCGGTCTGGAAAACACCGGCTGCCGCTGCGGCCGCGAGGCTGACCGTCCGGCGGGAGGAGGCTTCCATGCGGGCATGCTCGTCCATGATGCCCGACATCCGTGAGATCGCCACGATGAGAAGAAAAGCGATAATGAGGACCGGGATGGACCGCTTGAGCATCGGCTCGGCCATTGCGAGCTTCTGCGAGGCCGGTTCGGCAAATATCTTTGCCTGCTCGATGAACTCCCGTTCGAGGCTCGAAAAGCCCGGAAACTTGAGTCGCAACCGCCCTTCGGCTGCGCTTCCCCGTCGCGCGTCCGCCATCTTATCCAATTTGTCGTCCTCGAAAAGCGATCCGCACGCGACCATGCCGCAAGGAACGCTTGATTCTTCTCAGTCCGAAACGTCGGTCCCGTCTTTATCGGTTTCCCGGAAGCGGGCGTTTCAGTGATTCGGCGCGCCGCTCGCCCGAATCTGACTCAATGAATCACAGGGCGATTCGCCTTGTCCAGAGGTAACGGTAAAGATTTGTTAACCATATTTCATCGTTGGGAAATGATAGCCGGACTGCCAGAGCCGACTTCGGGCCAGATCCACGACGGTTTCAGGTCGATCCGACCTGAAACCGTCGTGTTCGGCGGTGTGCCGGTGCTCTGGTCAGTGCTTGTCTTTGAGCATGCGGTCGACGATGTCGCTGACATCGGCGGAAAGATTGGAGGCGCGCGCGATATCCTCGAGCGCGCTGCGGGCGTGGCCGGCCCGGATCTTTTCGAGCGACCGCCAGGAGCGCATCGACGTCAGAATACGCGCCGCAAGTTGCGGGTTGCGCGCATCGATGTCCAGAATCTGCCGGGCAAGGAAACGATAGCCTTCACCGTCGATGCGGTTGAAGCCGGTGGCATTCGCGAAGGCGAATGTGCCGACCAGTGAGCGAACGCGGTTCGGATTGCTGGCATTGAAGAGAGGATCCGACATCAGCGCCCGAACGCGGTCGAGCGTCGATGCTCCGGGAATCGTCGCCTGAATGGCGAACCACTTGTCGATGACCAGCGCGTTGTCGGCAAAGCGCTTCTTGAACGCGGCCAGGGCGTCCGCCGTCTCTTCGGCGCCCGGAAACCGATGCGCAAGAAGCGTCAGCGCCTGGCTGAGGTCGGTCATGTTGTTGGCGGACCGAAACGCATCAGCGGCTTTCTCCGGTTTTCCGTCGGCATAGACGAGGTAGGTGAGCCCGGAATTGCGCAGCGCCCGCCGCCCGGCGCTGTCGGCATCGGGACGGAACGGGCCGGACAGGGACATTTCGTTCACCAGTCGCGCAAAGGTGTCTTTGCCGGCAGTGGCGATGGCGGCCAGAATAGCCTGGCGGCCGGCGTGAATGGCATCCGGGTCGTTGTTGCCGCCGATTTCGCGGCCTATGTCGGTTTCGCTCGGCAGGGACAGCACTTGCGATCGGAACGCCGGCTCCAGTCGGTCGTCGCCGGCTGCGACAAGCAGGGCGTCGACGAGCGCATCGTCACAGGCAACCGGCTGGCCGGTACGCGCTTCCGCTGCCGCCTTGACGAGATTGTCGAGGGCCATCGCGTTCAGCGCCTGCCAGCGTGCGAAGAGGTCGGTCTCGTGGCGTGCGATCAGCGCCCGGTGCTCGGCGCTTTGCGCCAGGTGCAGATTGACGGGCGCGGAGAAGCCGCGATTGAAGGAGGGGACCGGCTCGGATGGCATGCCGGAAAAGGTGATCGTCTGTTTGCGCTCGGTCAGGTGCAGTACGTCGCCGGTGATCTCGGCGCCGGAGACGGCCGAGGGCCTCGCCTCGCTTCCGTCCGGAAGCAGCAATCCGAAGCGGAGCGGGATATGCATCGGTGCCTTGCTGCTCTGCCCGGGCGTCGGCGGAACGGTCTGCTCCAGCGATAGCGTGTATGTCTGGCTGGAGGCGTCATAGGTGCCCGCAGCGGTGACGAGCGGCGTTCCGGCCTGATGGTACCATAGCGAGAACTGCTTGAGGTCGCGGCCGCTCGCAGCCTCGAAGCAGGCAACGAAATCCTCGATCGTCACCGCCTGGCCGTCGTGCCGCTCGAAGTAGAGGTCCATTCCCCTCTTGAAGTGGTCGCGGCCGAGGATCGTCGCGATCATCCGCGTGACCTCGGATCCCTTCTCGTAAACCGTCGTCGTGTAGAAATTGTTGATTTCGCGGTATTGCGTCGGGCGCACCGGATGGGCGAGGGGGCCGGCATCCTCGGGGAACTGCTCGGATTTCAAGTGCCGCACTTCGGCGATCCGCTTCACGGCGCGCGAACGCATGTCGGCGGAAAACTCGTGGTCGCGATAGACGGTCAGGCCTTCCTTCAGGCAGAGCTGAAACCAGTCGCGGCAGGTGATGCGGTTGCCGGTCCAGTTGTGGAAATATTCGTGGGCGATGATCGCCTCGATATTGGCATAGTCCGCATCGGTCGCCGTCTCGGGATCGGCGAGCACGTATTTGTCGTTGAAGATGTTGAGCCCCTTGTTCTCCATGGCGCCCATGTTGAAATCGGAAACGGCAACGATCATGAAGATGTCGAGATCGTATTCGCGGCCGAAGACTTCCTCATCCCATTTCATCGACCGCTTCAGCGCTTCCATGGCGTAGGCGGCACGCGGCTCCTTGCCGTGCTCGACATAGATCTTGAGCGCGACGTCGCGGCCGGAAGCGGTGGTGAAGGTGCCCTCGACGACGCCCAGATCGCCGGCAACGAGCGCGAACAGGTAGCTCGGCTTCGGATGCGGATCGAACCAGGAGGCAAAATGACGGCCGTCGCCCATGTCGGCGCCGCCGAGATAGTTGCCGTTCGAAAGCAGGAGCGGTGCGGAAGCCTTGTCCGCGATGATGTTCACGGTATAGACCGCCAGCACGTCGGGGCGATCCGGGAAGTAGGTGATGCGGCGGAA
Organism: Sinorhizobium sp. P24N7; assembly: GCF_042436655.1. Lineage (NCBI taxonomy): Bacteria > Pseudomonadati > Pseudomonadota > Alphaproteobacteria > Hyphomicrobiales > Rhizobiaceae > Sinorhizobium > Sinorhizobium sp. P24N7. The sequence goes on from NZ_JBHMIW010000007.1 coordinate 373,771, forward strand.
GCCTTCGGCTTCGCACTGGGTGCAATAGACGTCGCTCGTGCGGTAGAGGCCCATCAGCTTGGTGTTCGTCTCAGGCGACAAGGCCGTCGTGACGGTGATCTCGAAGGGCGCCGCTTCCGGCAGGCCACGAATGGTAAGCGTGTCGTCCGTCGCTTCATAGAGCGTGCCGGGAATCGCTTCCTGGTCGAGCAGCAGGCCGGTCATGGTGAGCTCGTCGCCGTCGAGAACGAGCGGTGCAGAGGGGCTGACGCCTTCGCGGCGATGGAAGATCATGCGCGCCTCGACCTTCGTTTCCCTCGGGTCGAGTTCGAAAGTCAGGTCCACCCTCTCGAGTACGAAATCGGTCGGCCGGTAGTTTTCCAGATGAACGATCTGGCCAGTGTTTGTCCGCATGGTCAGTCCTGCTTACGCCTTCTTGCTCTTTTGATTTGTAGAGGGCGCTCGTGATGGTGAAAAGCCAAGATCCGAGATTTACGCACGAATGTGGTGCCGGCGACAGTACATCCGGCAGCAAAAACGCAGGGCCACTCCCGCCTCTTATTGACCGAAGGTTTATCGGAGCGGCACTAACAAGAACTAAATCCGTGACGATTTTTTCGGGCTTGCTAAATAACCTGCAGACCCATCTTTCTTGGCAACAAGCTTTGCATATGCGGGCGAATTCATCACGAAAAAACCAGCTCCATCACGAAATTTGATCCAACATGCTGCGCAAGCACGGCTAAGGTGGCGTGGTCCTTTCGCGGCCTTGCCGCCGCGTCCTCCCGTTTCTGTTGGCCTTCCGACCGGTTCGCCGATGTCAGTTTGAAAAGTTGCGTTTCATGGATGCGGACGATGTGAGCCCGATGAAGGGGATTGTGCTCAAGGTGCTCTCCGTCGTCGTCTTCGTGTGCATGTCGACCTGCATCAAGGCTGCGGGCGACGATATCCCCACCGGCCAGATCACCTTCTATCGCTCGGCTTTTGCGATGGTGCCGATCCTTGGATTTCTGGCATGCCGTGGCGCATTGCGGGATGCGTTCAGGACCACTGATATCACCGGACACCTGGTGCGCGGCTTTGTCGGCATTCTCGCCATGAGTTGCGGCTTTTACGGCCTCGTCCATCTGCCGCTGCCGGAGGCGATTGCGATCGGCTATGCCATGCCGCTGCTCGCTGTCGCTTTCGCGGCAATTTTTCTGGGCGAGATCGTGCGGCTCTATCGCTGGTCTGCGGTGTTTGTCGGGCTCGTCGGGGTGTTTATCATCTCCTGGCCGCGGCTTACGCTGTTCAACGAAGGCGGCTTCGGGTCGGCCGAGGCCAAGGGTGCCGTCGCCGTACTGCTTTCGGCAGCGCTCGGGGCAACGGCGATGGTGCTCGTGCGCAAGCTCGTGCAGAAGGAGCGCACGCATACCATCGTCCTCTACTTCTCCCTTTCGGCCGCGGTGTTCTCGCTCGCGACGCTGCCTTTCGGCTGGTCCGAGCTTTCCTGGCAGGCCTTCGTTCTCCTGACGATCGCCGGCTTTTGCGGCGGCGTCGGGCAGATCCTGCTGACGGAAAGCTACCGCCACGCCGATATGTCGACGATCGCTCCCTTCGAATACACGTCGATCGTGCTCGGCATAGTCATCGGCTACTTCCTCTTCGGCGACGTGCCGACCTTGACCATGCTTGCCGGGACGGCGATCGTCGTCGGCGCGGGCATCTTCATCATCTACCGGGAGCATCGGCTGGGACTGGAGCGCAAGGGCGCGCGCAAGCACGTGACGCCGCAGGGATAAAGGGATGTGCTACTCGGCGCGTTGCTCCCAGGCAGGAACGGTATCGTCCTCGATGAGTTCGCCTGCGTCCTGCTGTGCGAGCGGACCGGTGACGTCGGGACCGGGGGTCGGCAGCACCGTGGTCGCCTGAAAATCGGTCTTCGCGACGAGGCCGTCATGCTGCTCGCGCTGAAGGATGCGCCATGCGGCATAGCCGCTGTAGAGTGCAAAATACACGGCAAGCGCGATGAACAGTGCGACGGGGCCAAACCGGTCCATGACCGGACCGACCATCAGCGGACCGGAGATCGTGCCGAGGCCGTAGGTGATCATCAGCCCGGATGAAATCTCCACATATTCGTCGGGGCGGGCAAGGTCGTTGGCATGCGCGACGTTCAGCGCGTAGATCGGGAAGAGGACCGTGCCGATGCAGGCGGCGAGCGCATAGAGAACCGGGGGACTGCTCGCAATCGAAACGGACATGGCAAGGCACGACACGACGCCGGCGATGCCGCAGGCAACCATGACGATGCGCCGGTCCATCCGGTCCGAGGCGCGGCCGATCGGGACCTGGGAGATCGCGCTGCCGGCCAGAAGCGACGCGAGTAGTGTCGCTCCCTCGCCGGTCGAAAGGCCGATCTTCTGGGTGAAGACGCCGCCGAGATTGAGCCACGCGCCCGAGAGCGCACCGGCGAGAAAGCCGCCGACGACGGCGACCGGCGAGCGGCGATAGAGTGCGGGGATATCGAAATTTGCCCGTGCCGGGGGGGCCGGCATCGGCGAGGAAGAAAGGGCGGTCGGCAGCAGGGCGAGCGAGAACAGCACGCCGCATAGGATGAACAGGGAGGTGTTGCTCGGATCGCCGAGCGGCACCAGGTACTGTCCGCCGATCGTGCCGACCATGCTGGTGATGAGATAGAGCGAGAAGAGCAGGCCGCGATTGTCGTTCGTCACCCGCTCGTTCAGCCAACTCTCGATGACGAGATAGCTTCCGGCAATCGCAAAGCCCGACACGGCACGGAAGCCGATCCAGGCGCGCCAATCGACGACGAGCCCGCACATCAGGATCGCGATGGAAAGGAGCGTTATCAGGGCTGTGAAGACGCGGACATGGCCGACGCGCAGGACGAATTTAGGCGTGACGATGCAGGAAAGGGTGAACCCCAGCGTGTAGCCGGTCGCGAAGATCGAGATGGTGAGGGTCGACCAGCTTTCCGCCACGGAGCGTACAGGGATGACATAGCTCTGCAGCCCGAATGCGACCATCATCAGGAAGGTCGAGAGCATCAGGCTGAAAACGGATGCGAAGTTCGCCAGCATCGGCGCTCCTGGAGAGGGGATTAAGGAGCGGCTTCGTTTCGGCTCGGCCGATGAACTTCGTCACTCCGTCAAAACGAATCGAGAGTGGCTGTAACGAAGTTCCGGGGCGCTGTCGATTGCGACAGGGAATGGCGAAATGGCGCAGCCGGAAAGGCTGGAGCGTGATGAGGAAAGTGTGTGCGGATTTCCGCCCGCATCCGCGTTTCACCAATTGGAATCGATCACGTTGGTTCAGGTCGATCCGGGACCCAAACGTGCCCTATCTCGGCAGCAACTGGCTCGCCGCGCCGTGATCGGCGCGGAACCCGTCGCTGGCGATGCTCAGGCGGCTGTACTCACGAGACGCGCGGACGGCGGTGCGAATGTCGGAGACCGTGTCGACGAGACCGCGAATGCCGTCGAGCGGCTTGGACATGATCGTTCTCTCCTGCAGTCTTTCCGGCGCAGGGCGTTCAGCGCTGGATGAATTCGGCGAAGATCTGAGCCGGGCGGGTCGTCCGCGCGAGACCGATTGCTGTCAGCTGCTCGTTGGCAGCCGACCCGAAGCTGTTGAACGGCGCGCGCGAGGAGGCACCGGCGTAGCGGAGCGTCTCGAAGCTGCTGTGAATCGGGCGATAGCGGGCAGTCATGGTTCAAATCCTTATCCATTCCTCCCGTCGTGCTATATTGCGGTGCAGCATGGGTTTTGCAATGCGCTAAAACGCCACTCAGACATGCGCAAATCGCATGGCTTTTTTCACACCTTGTTCATAAATCGAGCAGTTGTATCAGCCGAGGCGCGACTTGAACGCCAGCAGGTCCAGCCAGGCAAAGCGCTTGTTGACGGGAGCGGCGACAAGGTCCTGCGGATGCAAGGTGGCGAGCGTTGGAATGCCGGTGCCGCCAAAGGTGAGCTCCCGCCATTCGCCGCGCAGTTGATGGATCGTTTCGCCGCCGAAGAAGAAGCGGGCGGTGAAGTTGCCGAGCAGAAGCAACTGCTTGGGTTCGGCCAGCGCGATCTGACGCTCGATGAACGGCCGGCAGATATCCGCCTCGCGAGCGCTCGGAACGCGGTTTCCCGGTGGCCGCCAGGGCACGGCATTGGCAAGAAGCACGTCCTCGCGCGAGAGGCCGATGCCGGACAGCATCCGTTCGAGCATCTCGCCGTGCCGCCCCGCAAAAGGGCGGCCGTCGCGGTCGTCATCCGCATAGGGCATCGGACCGATGATCATGACACCCGAAGCAGCACTGCCTTCGGCAAAGACGAGGTTGCGGGCGCTGTTCCTGAGGTTGCAGCCGGCAAAGGCCTCCATGGCCGTGCGTAGCTCTCCCAGCGATCGCGCGGCATCGGCGACGAACTGCGCCTCCTTGATGGCCTGCTCGTCCGGTATCGCAACCACCGGAGGGGATGCCGGAGGCGCGGGGCGACGCTCGCGCGAGGGGGCGGCAAGGGGAGCAGGCTGCTGCGGTTCAACTGCGGTCGCGCTGGTTTGCGGCACGGCGCGGCTTTGCGCGCGCCTGATTCTCATTGCCTCGAATTCAGCGAGCCGATCGACCGGTTCTTCTTCGAGGAGCCACTCGACACCCGCCTCCGCATGGAAGGCGAGAAGGGCAGCGAGTTCGGAGCGGGAGAGGTCGTTGGCCGAGATCATGGGGCGAATGTAACAGATCGGTGGGCGTGGTCCACTGCACGTTCCTCAAATCTGTGGTGGCAGGGACTGCCTTCAGGCCGCCGCTGTCCAGGCCGCGATGTCGTCGCGCTCGCCGATAAGCGCCAGGCCATGGGCGATCGACAGGAGCTCGCCGCCGCTCTCGATGCGCTCTTTGCCGAAGCGGTTCTCGAAGAGACGGCGAATCGCCGGCACGAAGGATGTCCCGCCGGTCAGAAACACCTTGTCGATCCCGTCCGGTGTTGTCGCAGACGTTGAAAGGACCTCGTCAAGCGCCTCCTCGATGCGGGCAAGGTCAGGCGCAATCCAGGCTTCGAACTCTTCCCGGTGAACGGTACGGCGTGCGCGCTCGCCCAGCGGCGCAAAGGCGAATTCGGTCTCCTCAGCCTGCGAGAGCCGCATCTTGGTGGCCGAGACCGCCTGATAGAGTGGATAGCCTTCGTCATGCTCGATGAGCTCCACGAAGGACTCCAGCTTTTCCGGCTCCAGGCTTGCGCGCACCAGCTTTTTCAATTCGGTGAAATCTCTCAACGTCTTGAAGATCGAAAGCTGGTTCCAGCGGCCGAAATTCGCGTAGTAGCTCGACGGCACCTCAAGCAGCTTGTCGAAGCTCTTGAACAGACTCCCCTTTCCGATGAGCGGCGAGACGATGTTGTCGATAATCCGGAAGTCGAAATGGTCTCCCGCGATGCCGACGCCGGAATGTCCGATCGGCGTTGCCGTCAGTCGACCGGCCTGGCTCTCGAACCGGATGATCGAGTAGTCGGTAGTGCCGCCGCCGAAGTCGGCGACGAGCACCGTCGCGTCCCGATCGAGGTTGCGCGCGAAATAGAAGGCGGCCGCGACCGGTTCGTACACGTAATGGACTTCGGGAAAACCCATGCGGGTAAGCGCGCGATTGTAGCGTTCGAGGGCCAGTTTCTCGTTCGGATTGGCGCCCGCAAACTGCACGGGACGGCCGATGACGACACGCCTGAAGGTGGGCTCCCAGTTACTGCCGGCATAGTCCCTGAGCCGCGTCAGGAAACGCTGCATCAGGTCCTCGAACTCGTAGCGCTTGCCGAAGATCAGCGTGCCCTGGAAGAGCGCGCTCGCGGCAAAGGTTTTGATCGACTGGAGGAAGCGGCATTCGCCCGGATTGTCGATGAATTCGCGGATTGCCGCCTGTCCTGCTTCGACTTTCAGGGGCGAGGGACCGGCATCCTTCAGGAAAGAGAGCGCCGTGCGCGTCGTGTCCGATCTCCCGACCGGGCTTTCCACGACGATGGAGCGCGTCGAGGCGCCTTCGGCCTGAGCCAGTACCGAATTGGTCGTGCCGAAGTCGAGGCCTAGGGCGAACGCCATGATCGTCTCCGTCTTGTCGGTGATGCGGCTTGCGGGGTGGGGCGGGCCTCCTCGCATGCGAGCGCTGCAAAAGCAAGCTGTCGATCGGCCAGATCCGCCCAAATGCATTTACGTTTACGTTCAAGTAACATAGTAATCTCATGAACTCATGCGCAAATGCAGAGACAGTCTGTCGCATCCCGGCTCGACAAGGTTTACGGCATTTGTCATGACGGGATGATTTGGCCGGGAACGGAGCCGGCAGAAGACCGGCAGAACTGGAGAGTGTAATGACCGAGCAACAAGAACTCCCCGAACGCGAGAGCATGGAATTCGACGTCGTGATCGTCGGGGCGGGACCGGCTGGTCTTGCGGCGGCGATCCGGCTGAAGCAGGTCAATCCGGAACTCTCGGTCGTGGTTCTGGAGAAGGGCGCCGAAGTGGGCGCGCATATCCTCTCCGGCGCCGTGGTCGACCCGATCGGCATCGACCGGCTCTTGCCCGGCTGGCGCGACGAACCGGACCACCCGTTCAAGACGGAAGTCACCGACGACCAGTTTCTCTTTCTCGGCCCCGCCGGCTCGGTCCGCCTTCCCAATTTCCTGATGCCGCCGCTGATGAACAATCACGGCAACTACGTCGTCTCCCTCGGCAATGTCTGTCGCTGGCTCGCCACCCAGGCGGAAGCGCTCGGCGTCGAAATCTATCCGGGTTTTGCCGCAACCGAGGTCCTCTACAATGACGAGGGCGCGGTGATCGGCGTTGCCACCGGTGACATGGGCATCGAGCGCAACGGCGAGCCGGGGCCGAACTTCGCCCGCGGCATGGAGCTGCTCGGCAAGTACACCCTTATCGGCGAGGGCGTGCGCGGCTCGCTCGCCAAGCAGCTGATCGCCAAATACAAGCTCGACGAGGGGCGCGACGTGCCGAAATTCGGCATCGGCCTGAAGGAACTCTGGGAGGTGAAGCCGGAAAATCATAGGCCCGGCCTCGTGCAGCATTCCTTCGGCTGGCCGCTCGGCATGAAGACCGGCGGCGGATCCTTCCTCTATCACCTCGAGGACAATCTGGTCGCCGTCGGTTTCGTCGTCCATCTCAACTACAAGAACCCATATCTCTATCCGTTCGAGGAGTTCCAGCGCTTCAAGACGCATCCGGCGATCCGCGGCACCTTCGAGGGTGGCAAGCGGCTCTCCTACGGCGCACGCGCCATTACCGAGGGCGGCTACCAGTCTGTGCCGAAGCTTTCCTTCCCCGGCGGGGCTCTGATCGGCTGCTCAGCCGGTTTCGTCAACGTGCCGCGCATCAAGGGCAGCCACAATGCGGTGCTGTCGGGCATTCTCGCGGCGGAGAAGCTCGCCGAGGCGATCGCCAACGGCCGCGCCAATGACGAGCCGATCGAGATCGAGCGCGGCTGGCGCGAGAGCGCCATCGGCCAGGACCTGAAACGGGTCCGCAACGTCAAGCCGCTCTGGTCGAAGTTCGGCACCGCGGTCGGCGTGGCGCTCGGCGGTCTGGACATGTGGACCAACCAGCTCTTCGGCTTCTCCTTCTTCGGCACGCTGAAGCACGGCAAGACCGATGCGCAATCGCTCGAGCCGGCCGCCAAGCACGAGAAAATCGACTATCCGAAGCCGGATGGCGTGCTGACCTTCGACCGTCTCTCCTCGGTGTTCCTATCGAACACCAATCACGAGGAGGACCAGCCGGTGCATCTTCAGGTGAAGGATTGGGATCTGCAGAAACGCTCGGAATACGAGGTCTATGCCGGCCCGTCGTCGCGCTACTGTCCGGCCGGCGTCTATGAATGGGTGGAGAAGGACGGCGAGCCCACTTTCGTCATCAACGCCCAGAACTGCGTCCACTGCAAGACCTGCGATATCAAGGACCCGAACCAGAACATCAACTGGGTGCCGCCACAAGGGGGCGAAGGGCCGGTCTATCCGAACATGTGAATGTTCGGAGAGGGAGGCCCGCACGGACTCCCGTGATGAGAAGGGGGCGAAGGGCCGGTCTATCCGAACATGTGAATGTTCGGATAGACGGGTCGAACGCCCCTGTCCGAACACGCAATTGCACTTCTGGAAAGGCCGGCGAGCGTTCGCCGGCCTTTTCGCATGTCCTTATAAGTCGTCCACCTTCCGACGTGGATGATGGGGGTCGCCGGCAAATGAATTTAAAAAAGGGGGTTAAACCCATCAATTATTTGTGTAGTTTGACAAACGGCAGGAATGTCAGCCGCTGACGCAAATGGGAAAGTGTTCGCCGGAAAGACACGATAGCAATGTGGGCGGTACCGGTCCGAACAGGTATCGGTTGACCCGCGAGCTGTCGCGCCCCGGCATCGGATCGGGGCGGGTGCTTGTTCCGTTCACTGTCAGCAGCTGCGGTGAGGCTGGCAGTCCGCCATAGAGACACCGCCAAAACAGAGGGAGCCGAAATGAAAAAACTTCTTGCAACGACATGCCTGGCCGCCGGTCTTTTGGGACTCGGCAGCGCGGCATCGGCGGCGGAATGCGGCGATGTGACGATTGCCAACATGAACTGGCAGAGCGCCGAAGTCCTGGCGAGTGTGGACAAGTTCATTCTGACCGAAGGCTACGGCTGCAGTGCGGAGCTCGTCGTCGGCGACACGGTGCCGACCATCACGTCGATGATCGAGAAGGGCGAGCCGGATATCGCGCCGGAGGGCTGGGTCGACCTGCTGCCGGACGTGGTGAACCGCGGCCTCGAAGAAGGCAAGCTCGTAGGCGCCGCAGTCGCGCTTTCGGATGGCGCTGTACAGGGCTGGTGGGTTCCGAAGTACATCGTCGATGCCAACCCGGACATCAAGACGATCGACGACGTCCTGAAGCATAAGGAACTCTTCCCCGATCCGGAGGATCCGAACAAGGGCGCGATTTTCAACGGTCCTCAAGGGTGGGGCGGCACGGTCGTGACGACGCAGCTTTACAAGGCCTATGGCGCCGAGGCGGCGGGCTTCACGCTGGTCGATACCGGCTCGGCGGCTGGCCTCGATGGCTCGATTGCCAAGGCCTACGAGCGCAAGCAGGGTTGGGTCGGCTACTACTGGGCCCCGACAGCGCTGCTCGGCAAGTACGAGATGGTCAAGCTCGAGCATGGCGTCCCCAACGACATGGCCGAATGGAAGCGCTGCAATACGGTTGCGGATTGCCCGGATCCGAAGAAGAACGATTGGCCGAAGGACAAGGTCCAGACACTGGTAACCAAGGAATTCGCCGACCGCGCCGGCCCGGCCATGGAGTATCTCAACACCCGCGCCTGGACGAACGACACGGTCAACAAGCTCATGGCCTGGATGACCGACAATCAGGCGAGCGGCGAGGAAGGCGCGAAGCACTTCCTCGAGGAAAACCCGGACCTCTGGACCAAGTGGGTCTCGCCCGAAGTCGCCGAGAAGATCAAGGCTGCCCTCTGATCGACTCGCCTCGAATGAACGGCGCGCGTAAAAGCGCGCCGTTTTTTGTTTTCTGCTGCATAGTTTTCGAAGGAAGGCGCAAGATTTCGTTCACCGCATGTCGGTTTGAGAATAAGATTGCGTGGCTTCATCGTTTACACCGCGCGTTAGCGTTAAAAGGCAGGCGGTAAAGCAATAACAACCATAAGCCGCCCAAAAGAGTGCGAAGGGGAATCGACACATGGAATGGCTGACCAAATTTCCGCACATGGACGACGATCGGCTTCGGCAGTTGAAGAAGATAATCGACGAAGGGTTCCGTAGCTTCACACGCGCCTATGGCGACGCGATCGAATCGTTCTTCGACCCGCTCCAGTTCTTCCTGATCCACGCCGAACGGTTCATGACACGAACGCCCTGGCCGATCATTCTCATCCTGATTGCCGTGATCGCCTGGTTTGCCAGCCGCAACTGGAAGATCGTTGCCGGCGCCGTCGGTACCCTGCTCCTCATCGGTTATCTCGACATGTGGGACGACACGATGAAGACGATCTCGATGATCTTCGTCTGTACGGTCCTGTCGATAGCGATCGGCATACCGATGGGCATCATCATGTCACGTTCCGATCGTTTCCAGAACATCGTCAATCCGGTGCTCGACGTGATGCAGACGATGCCGAGCTTCGTCTACCTCATTCCCGTCGTGATGCTTCTCGGCATCGGCAAGGTTCCGGGGCTTATAGCCGTAGTCATCTACGCGATCCCGCCGATGATCCGCCTCACCAATCTCGGAATCCGGCTGGTCGACAAGGATGTGCTGGAGGCGGCGGACGCCTTCGGCTCGTCGAACTGGCAGAAGCTGAAGAACGTGCAGATGCCGCTGGCGCTGCCGACGATCATGGCCGGGATCAACCAGACCATCATGATGGCGCTCGCCATGGTCGTCATCGCCTCGATGATCGGCGTTCAGGGCCTCGGTCAGCCGGTCTTGAAGGCGATCGCCAACCAGTATTTCACGCTCGGCATCTTCAACGGCCTCGCCATCGTCGGAATCGCCATCATCTTCGACCGGGTGAGCCAGGCTTACGGGCGCCGGCTCCAGCGCCACCGCGAAATCATTCACGGATAGAGGCACCAAAGAACTTCCCCTCCCCAGTCCCTCCCACTTGTGGCACTTGTGGGGAGGGGTTGGGGAGGGGCCTTGCAGACGGCCCACATCGCCACCGGATCAGAATCCGGCGAGCACCAGCTTGCCGCGCGTGCGGCCGGTTTCAATCATCTGATGCGCCTTCCTGAGCGTTGCCGCGTCGATGGGGCCGAGCGTCTCCGTTAAGGTCGTGCGGATCTTGCCGCCATCCACCAGTTCCGCGACCCTGTTCAAGAGATTGTGCTGCTCGATCATGTCCGGGGTCCCGAACAGCGGACGCGCAAACATCATTTCCCAGTGGATCGAGACGGATTTGCGCTTGAACGGCATGACGTCGAGGACCGCCAGGTCGTCGATCAGCGCAAAGCGCCCCTGCGGCGCGATCAGCTTGACGATCTCGTCGACATGCTTGTCGGTGTTGGTCGTTGAAAACACGAAGGCCGGCGCGCCGAGGGCGAGCTGCTCTACCTCGGCCGCAAGCGGGCGGCTGTGGTCGAGCACATGATGGGCACCGAGCTTCAAGGCCCACTCGCGGGTTTCGGCGCGTGAAGCGGTGGCGATGACGGTGACATTGGTCAGAGCGCGCAGCAACTGAATGGCGATCGAGCCGACGCCGCCGGCGCCCCCGATGATCAGCACCGCGTTCGCTGCTCCCGGTACGGGATCATTGACCCTGAGCCGATCGAAAATCGACTCCCAGGCGGTGATCGCCGTAAGCGGCAAGGCGCTGGCGGCCGCGAAATCGAGCGAATGCGGTTTCCGCCCGACGATCCGCTCGTCGACGAGGTGAAACTCCGCATTCGTCCCGGGCCGGCTGATGGCGCCTGCGTAGAACACTTCGTCGCCGGGTTTGAAGAGCGTAACCTTCGGGCCGACCGCCTTGACGACGCCGGCGGCATCCCATCCGAGAACCTTCAGCTGCTCCGGCTCCGGCTGAACGCCGGCGCCACCTTGGTGTCGACCGGATTGACGGAAACCGCCTTGACTTCCACCAGGAGATCGCGCTCCCCCGGCGTCGGCACAGGCAGGTCCACGTCCATCAGCGCGGTCTCGTTGGCGATGGGTTGCGGTGTCTTGTAGGCGACGGCACGCATGGAATGCTCCTTTTTAAATTGAACAGGAGCTACATGGCCCCTATGCTCAATGCACACAAGAATGCACAAATTTGGCCTATAGTGTCGAAAAGGATACCGTATGTCCCGGCCGCGCGCGAAGCTGACGAACACATTTCCGGGCTGCCCGGTCGAGTCGACCTTGAGTTTCATCGACGGCAAATGGAAGGGCGTCATCCTCTATCACCTGATGAGCGAAGGCGTCCTGCGCTTCAACGAACTGCGCAGGAGGCTACCGAGCGTGACGCCGCGTATGCTGACCAGGCAGTTGCGTGAGCTGGAGGAGGCGGCGCTTCTGTCGCGTACGGTCTTTCCGGTCGTTCCGCCGCGTGTCGACTACGCCTTGACGCCGAGGGGAGAAAGCCTGAAACCGGTGATCATGGCCCTGAAAGCCTGGGGCGACGAGAATGTCCTCTGCGACGGCGATCGCATGACACTGAAGCCGCTCGAATCCCGCTCGGGGCCAGAACTCAAGCGCGCGTGATCGCTTCGTTGAAACTTCCGTACGCCGAAGCGGCCGGCAATAAGGCCGCCCGCACTTTTCGTCCGCATAGCTCTGGAAACCCCCGCTGCCGCTCTTATCTGAGAAGCTGAACGCACTCGCATGACGGAGGCAGCAGCCCTTGAAAGTCAAAGCCATCTTCAATCGAGATGGGGGAACTTTCCGCACGACGGACATGGATGCCTACAGCAGGAAGGTCGAGGAGGACTTTCGGGCGGCCGGCCACGAGATCGAGATCGCCGTGGTCGCGGCGGATGAGATGCGGGACGCGTTGGAGACCGCTTGCGGACGGGACGATCTCGACGCGATCGTCGCCGGCGGCGGCGACGGCACGATTTCTGCGGCAGCAGGCGTGGCCTGGAAAACCGGCATGCCGCTGGGCATCGTCCCCGCCGGGACGATGAATCTCGTCGCGCGCTCCCTGAAGCTGCCGCTCGATATCTGGAAGGTTCCGGAGGTGCTGGCCAATGGCCGAATCATCGATGCCGATATAGGCAGCGCTGACGGCCGCGCATTCGTGCATCAGTTCTCGATGGGGCTCCACGCCCGCATGGTGCGTTATCGTCAGTCCTATCGTTTCGCGTCGCGACTCGGAAAGATCAGCGCCAGCGTACGCGCCGCCATCGGCGTAATCTTCAACCCGCCGGATTTCGAGATCGAATTCGACGCGGACGGGCACCGCGAGCGCCGGCATGTTTCGGCGATTTCCGTTTCAAACAACCATTTCGGCCACGACACGCTGATGTATGCGGAAGACCTGACGAGCGGCCACCTTGGCTTCTACACGGCGCCGCCGCTAAGCCCTGCGGGCGTGGCGAAGCTCTCCTTCGACATCCTGCGCGGAAAATTCAGGAGCAGCACGCTGATCACCGAGATGAGCGCTCTGACGGTCGACCTGCACTTTCCGAAGGTGGATCGGAAGATCAACTGCGTCATCGACGGCGAGCTTATCCCGATCAGAAGCGGCAAGGTCGCATTGCGCGTTCACCCCGGTGAATTGAAGCTGCTGGTCGGCTCGCAGGAGAGCAATTTCGGGAACCCCGTGTAGCGGCTTCCCGCGCGTCTATTCCGCGACCCAGACATAGCTGAAGCTGTAGCGGTCCTCGCCGGTCCCGTAGAGATAGGGCAGCGCGAGGTGGCGCGGTGCCGCGGCCGCGTCCGGAATGCCAAGTGCGGAGAGAGCGTTCCGCAACAGGTCGGGAACGGGTGCTTCCGGCTGTGCGTCGTCATGCCAGACCGCGAGAAGGGGCCTTTTCGACATATCGACCGGAAGCGCATTCGAGGGGCTTGGCATCGTGACCTGTGCTCCGCTGAACTGCATTCGGAGATTTCCCGCGATCTGCTTGTCATTGGCCAGGATAAGCGCCGGCTGGCCTTCTGCCTGTGCCACCGCTTCGGCCAATGCGGCGTAGGGTATGTTCAGCCTCGAATAGTCACCAAACCACGGCCGCGCGACCGCTCGCGCCGACACGAGCACGAGTGCGCCCAGCACGATGACTAAGACCAGCAGAAAGAAGCGCCTGAGGCTGTCTGTAAGGTCGATATTCGCCGCCTCGATCTTCAGGCAGAGATAAAGCGGAATGAGAACGAGGAAGAGGACCAGCCATTTTTCGCGCACATGCGTGGCGGCGACGCCGAGTACGACCAGCAGGACCGCGATCAGGCAAAGGGCGAGCATCCGCCCGATGATCCTGCTCCACTGGCTTTCCGCCTGCCAGATCGCGCGGAACTTGCCGCGGAAGACCAGGCCGAATACGAGCAGCGGCACCAGGCTGCCGCCGATGACGGCGGAGCCGAGCGAATAGACGCCGTAAAAGGCCTGAAGCAGAAATCCCTCCGCCTCGCGCTCCCGCATCTCGTTCAAGGTCCCACCCGAGGCGAAACCGAAATTCTGCAGCATCCAGTAGGCGTGGGGCAGAACGATGAGCGTTGCTACCGCAATCGCCGGCAGAATGCGCCAGTCGAGTATCCGCGCCCGCAGCTCCCGTTCCGGCAAAACGGCGACGATCGCCGCGACCGGCACGAGGACGAAGTTGTACTTCGCCATCAGGCCGATACCCACCGCAACGCCGGTGAGAATATAGGAGAAAAGGCTGGGCCGCTTCAGCGTCTTCAGGAAACTGTAGAGAAACAGCGAGACGGCGAAGAGTGCTGCGACCGTGTGGGAAAGATCGCGCTGTGCGAGTAGAAAGATCGGGGGCAGCGTAAGAACGCCGAGCATTGCGATCGGGGGCAGACGGCGGTCGGTCAATACCAGCCGTGCCGCAAGGCCGTAGAACAGACAGCAGAGAAATAGGAGCCCGTTCTTGAGGATGGTCATCGTCGCCAGCGAGGTCCCGATCACCTCTGCCAGTCCATATTGCAGCCAATTGTAGAAGGGCGGCTGCGGTCCGTACCCGAGGGCGAGGAACTGAGACAGAAATGCCTGTTCCGCCTCGTCGATTTCCAGTGAGCTCGAGACGGAGACCCGCAGGATGATGCACAGCAGGAATAGCCGGCAACCGCCAGGACGACCGCTCCAGGGCGTCGATTGACCGCTTCAAGCACGCGGCTGCTCCCGCTCGAAAGTCTGGCGCACGATGTAACTCGTCATTTCATCGTCGCGGAAATAGGCGCGCGCCATCATCTCCGAGAGAATGCCGGTGGTGATCAGTTGGACCGAAGATAGGAACAGCATCACGCCGACGATCAGCATCGGACGGGTGCCGATGTCGTTGCCGAAGATGAACTTGTCTATCGCTAGATAGAGAAGGATCAGCACACTGAGACCGCCGGCGGCCAGGCCGATGGAGCCGAAAAAGTGCCCGGGCCGCGCCTTGTAGCGCATGAAGAACAAGACCGCGAGCAGATCGAGAATAACCCGGAACGTGCGCGAGATCCCGTACTTCGAGCTGCCGTAATGCCGCGCGTGATGGGTCACCGGCATCTCGCCGATCCGACTGCTCGGCACGACACCCGCCACCCAGGCCGGAATGAAGCGGTGCATTTCCCCCATCAGCTTCACCTGCTTGATGATGGAACCGCGGTAGATCTTCAGGCTGCAGCCATAGTCGTGCAATCTCACGCCCGTGATCTTGCCGATCAGAACGTTGGCGCACCAGGACGGGATCTTCCTCAGAATCAGTGCATCGCGTCGGTTTTGCCGCCAGCCGACAAGGAGGTCGAGCCCGCGCTCTTCTATCGCCGCGACCATGTTGGGAATGTCTGCCGGATCATTCTGAAGGTCGCCGTCGAGCGTGGCGATCAGCCGGCCGGACGCCGCGTCGATCCCCGCCTGCATTGCGGCCGTCTGGCCGAAATTCTTCTGGAGTTCGATGATCTTCAGTTGCAGGTCGGGGTGTGAAAGCTCCTTGCGCGCGTTCGGCAGGGTTCGGTCCGTGCTGCCGTCGTCGACGAGGATGAGTTCCCATGACTTCAGGAACCCGGCCATTGCCGCCCGGATGCGCGTGACGAGCGGTCCGACGCTCTCCTCCTCGTTGAACACCGGCACGACTATGGAGAGCTCGACACCCTCCAGGACTTCGGTCATCGGCTTCACGGGTTCTTCGATGCGATTCAAGAGGGCAGTCTCCGGTGGGCTGGCAGGTTTTCTTGCATACTTCTGAGGTTATAACCAATGTCGAATCGCATTGCTGATACAGGAAAACGGTCTCGATGAATACGAACTGGGAGCGCAGCCGGCGGTCGTGGCTCGCGCGCAACCGTCTGGCACTGATTTCCGCTGCGGCAATCGCGGCTTATGCCGTCTTCGTGGAGTGGGTCTGGGGCTGGCCGGTATTGCTGCGGCAATGGGCCGAAATCGGCGTCGTGCCGGTGCTCTCGGCGCTAGCGCTTCTCGTCGCCACCTATCTCATCCGTTGCTATCGGATCCACGACTACTTCCCGGGCGAAACCAGGGGCCGGTTTCTGTCTCTCTTCCGTGTGACCCAGGTTCACAATCTGCTCAACATCATGCTGCCGTTCAGAGCGGGCGAAACGAGCTTTCCCTTGCTCATGCGCAGCGAATTCGGTGTGCCGCTGCTGCGTGGTACCGCGGCGCTCTTCGTCATGCGGCTTCTGGACCTGCATGCCCTGCTGACCGTCGCTGCGGTGGGTCTGGTGGTGGGGCGGGGCCCAGGGGCGATCGGCTGGGTTCTCTGGCTTATCGCTTTTCTGTCGCCTCTTGCCTTCTTTCTCATGAAGGAGAAAGCTCTCACCACGGTGCGCCGTTTCGCGCCGGCGAAGGTCGGTCCGCATCTGGACGAGGTGGAGGCGGGCCTGCCGATCGGCATTCCCGCTTTCCTGCGGGCCTGGGCGATGACGATGCTGAACTGGGCGGTAAAAGTCGTCGTTCTCGCCTGGGTGCTCGCGATCATGGGGGTCGCTCCGCTCGCCGCCTCCTTCGGCGGGGCGCTCGGTGGCGAATTGTCTTCCGTCCTGCCGGTGCACGCGCCGGCGGGTGTGGGAACCTACGCAGCGGCGATCGTCGCCGGTGCGGTTTCCTTCGGAGCGTCGGCGGATCAGGCGACGCTCGAGACGCTCGGCCGCGCCAGTGTCAATGCCCACCTCATGGTAATCGTGTCGGCGGTGGTCGGCACGCTGCTGTCGCTCCTCCTGCGGCCGAAAGCGTGAAACGCTTCTGAGCGACAGGATGCGGGCTCTACTGGAACGAAGTCTCGTAGAAGCTTCTGAGCTTGCGTGAATGGAGCTTCTCGGAAGGCATCGCCGCCAGCTTCTGCAGGGCCAGGATACCGATTTTCAGGTGCTGGCTCACCTGTGTCCGGTAAAAGGCGCTCGCCATGCCGGGCAGCTTCAGTTCGCCGTGCAACGGCTTGTCGGACACGCAGAGCAGCGTCCCGTAGGGGACGCGGAAGCGGAACCCGTTGGCGGCGATGGTAGCCGATTCCATGTCGAGCGCGATGGCCCGGGCCTGCGAGAGTCGTTTGACCGGTCCGCGCTGGTCGCGCAGTTCCCAGTTGCGGTTGTCGATCGTCGCGACCGTGCCCGTGCGCATGATCTGTTTGAGGTCGTAGCCCTTGTAGCCCGTCACTTCGGCGACGGCGTCCTGCAGGGCAACCTGCACCTCGGCCAGTGCGGGTAAGGGAATCCAGACCGGCAGGTCGTCATCGAGCACGTGATCCTCGCGCATATAGGCATGCGCCAGCACGTAATCGCCGAGCCGCTGGCTGTTGCGCAGGCCCGCGCAATGGCCGAGCATCAGCCAGACATGCGGCCTCAACACGGCGATATGGTCGGTGATCGTCTTGGCATTGGATGGGCCGACGCCGATATTGACGAGAGTGATGCCGCCGTGCCCCTTCTTCTTCAGATGATAGGCGGGCATCTGCGGCAGGCGGGCGAGCGAATAGTCGGCATCCGGCCGGTCGGCACCCGCGGGGGTGGTGATGTTGCCTGGTTCGATGAAGGCGGTGTAACCGTTGCCGCCCTCCGCCATCTGCTGGCGCGCCCAGGCGCAGAACTCGTCGACATAGAACTGATAGTTCGTGAAAAGCACGAAGTTCTGGAAGTGCCTGGCGCTGGTCGCGGTATAGTGGCTGAGGCGCGCGAGCGAATAGTCGATGCGCTGCGCCGTGAAGGGCGCGAGCGGCGACGGCTCTCCCGGACCCGGCTCGTAGGAGCCGTTGGCGATCTCGTCGTCGGTGGTCGTAAGATCCGGCGCGTCGAAAAGGTCGCGCAGCGGAATGTCGATGCCGTCGGCCGCAGACGCTTCGACATGCGCCCCTTCGCCAAAGGCGAAATGGAGGGGGATCGGTGTCGAGGATTCCGACACCGTGACGGCGACGCCGTGGTTGCGCATGAGATGGCCGAGCTGTTCTTTCAAATAGTGCCGGAACAGTTTGGGCCGGGTGATGGTCGTCGTGTAGACGCCGGGCGCGCTGACATAGCCGAAGGAAAGCCTCGAATCGACATGTCCGAAGCTGCTCGTCTCGATGCTGACCTGCGGATAGCAGGCGCGGAAACGAGTGAGGGGCCTGCCGCTTTTCCCGAGACCTTCGAAGGCTTCGCAGAGGAAGCGGGTGTTGCGTTCGTAGAGCGCTTCCAGACAATCGACGGCCTGGGTCGCATCGTCGAAGAGCTGCGGCTCGAAGGGTTCAGGGGTGGCGACGGAGAGGACGGAGTGTGAAGAGATTCGCTTGTTCATGTCGCATTATATGCAGCCCCTTTCGACAAGCAAACGACAAGAGTGCTGTTTTTTGTTCTACAGCGCCGCACTTTGTACTTCAGCGCGGCCCCGCGAGAATGATCGCGCTGCCGGCGAGCGCCACGGCGGCGCCCGTCATGTCCCAGTGATCCGGCCGGACGCCTTCGGCAAGCCAGAGCCAAGAGAGCGACGCGACGATGTAGACGCCGCCATAGGCGGCATAGGTGCGGCCCGCCGCTGCCGCGTCCACCATCGTCAGCAGCCAGGCGAAAAGCGCAAGCGAAGCCATGCCGGGAATGAGCCACAGGGTGGATTTGCCAAGTCTCAGCCAGGACCAGAAGGCAAAGCATCCGGCGATTTCGGCAAGAGCTGCGGCAAAGTAGATCGCGTATGCGGGCATGGCTTACAGGTCTTCCCGATCAGGAGAGGAGCGCACTTTCAACCGATATGCAAGGACCGAAGGCGGCGTCTCGAAATCAGCTCATCGCCTGGCGCTGGAGGGTGACGAAAAGAACGAAGCCGGCACCGTTCTTGCCGATGCCGTAGCCGGCGGCTTTGCTGTAAGCGACCGCTCCGATGGGAGCGATCAGCAGGCCCGCGAGTATCAGGAGCCTGAGCGAGAGAATGGCAGAGGAGACGAGCGCGGCCATTCCACGGCTTCCTTCAGAGTTTGGCTTGGCAGTATTGCGCCGTGTGAGCGGTGCAATCCGTGAGCGAACCGATATAGGTGTTCTGGCGGCGGCGTTCCGTGTCGGCGCCGACTGCGGCGGCAAGCGTCATCGCGAAGACGACCATGAGCAGGCTGATAATGGTGAGGCGGCGAGCGAGAATGTCCATGGTTCCGTCCGTTGAAGCGAGACACGTTCAAATCGATTGATTGTCTTTTCGCACAACCAAACTGAACTCTGGCTGAGACGTCCGTTCATCTGGCGTTCATCTAAGCAGCGCCGGAGATGTGCAGCGGTTTAGGGAGAACGATCATGCACTTAAACGAATGCGCGTCGGTCTGCGGCCTTGCCGTTGAGCCGTCGTGTTCCTAAGTCTGTCCTTCCGACAAATCAGGAGAGACGCGATGACCGCTCCGATCGAGCTTTATTACTGGCCCACGCCGAACGGCTGGAAGATCACCATAATGCTGGAGGAGCTCGGCGTTCCCTACGTCGTCAAGTACATAAATATCGGCCGGGGCGATCAGTTCCAGCCGGACTTCCTGAAGATCTCGCCGAACAACCGGATGCCGGCGATCGTCGATCCGGACGGTCCGGGCGGCGAGCCCATCTCCGTATTCGAATCAGGAGCGATCCTGCAATATCTCGGTCGCAAATACGGCAAGTTCTATCCGTCCGACGAGCGCGCCCGCGTCGAGGTAGAGGAGTGGCTCTTCTGGCAGGTGGGCGGCCTCGGCCCGATGGCGGGGCAGGCACATCATTTCCGCCAATATGCCCCGGAAAGAATCGCCTACGGCATCGACCGCTATACCAATGAAGTGAACCGCCTCTACGGCGTGATGAACAAGAGGCTCGCCGACCGGCCGTTCCTCGCCGGCGACTACTCGATCGCAGACATGGCCGCGATCGGTTGGGTGATTCCGCACGAGAACCAGGGCCAGGACCTCAACGAATTCCCTAACCTGAAGCGCTGGTTCAACGCCGTACTTGCGCGCCCCGCGGTGAAGAAGGCCATCGAAGTGGGCAAGGAAGAGCGGGCCCGCCAGAAAAGCCTCGCCGAGGACGAAGAGGCGCAGAAGGTCCTATTCGGCCAGCGCGCCCGCTAATGCGGGGGCGCGGGAGGGGCGAACAATGCCCCTCCATAGGCGTATCTGGTGCAGCGCCGCCCGTGTTCTTGCTGCGGAGGCTTAAAGACGCGTCCAGGTTTGCGATTTGCAAAGCACCTTCAGCACGCAGCCCCGCATCTTCAGCAGATTGCCGTCCACCGATCCCGTGCCGCTATAGGTCTTGTCGCTTTCGGGATCGGTGACCACGCCGCTATAGCTGCCGCCGGTTCCGGACAGCGAACCGACGCGCTTGCCCGCGTGCTTGCCCGTCTTCAGCGTGACGCAGAAGGCTGTGCCGCAAGCCGCGATTTCCGCGGTGGAGCCGCTCGCCGTCTTCCACTTGCCGAGGATCGGTTCGGCAGCGTGGACCGGGGCGGCTGCGGCAAAGCCAAGCGCTGCTGCGACGAGCAATGTGCGAATCATGCAATTTCCTCCGAAGTCGGCAGGCTCTTCGGTCCTGCCGCGTGCTTGTTCCCTGTGGAGCGCGAACTCTTGCTTCCGCACGGGCTATCGGGCGGATGAAGATCACTCCGGCACAGACAGTATATTACGCGTACGTAAAGGTAAATATCCGGGCGTTACCATGCCTTCCAAGGGGCTTCTTGCGCGCGCGGCGGCACCGTCCTTGAAAGAGCAATTGTTCTCATGGTTAGCGTTCGGTTGAAATCCGAACGTGAAATTTTCGTAAAATTCGAGGCGAATGCGTGCCTTTGCAGGGCCTGCGATGCTTAACGAAAACCCAAGTTTACCAAGCATTTGCACTTTGTTTGCGTCAAATTAAGCATGGATTTTAAGCGGCCATTGAAGGCCGTCAGGCATATTCACATCCATAAGACGAGCGGCGAAACAAGCCGCCGACCAACCGGAAAGCGACGCTGCAGAAGACGGCGCGATTTCCCGGAAAGCCCGCCAAGAGGCTCGATGAAACAGGGACCAGGAATACCAGCTGAAGCCGGGCTCGCCCCTACGGGCGGGCCGCTTCGCTCAAACGAAGAAAAGACAGGGACAAGAAAAATGGCACTCTTTAACATTGAGATCGTTTCGGATGACGCCATCGGCGGCGGCAACCGCGCCGACGTTCTGTGCGAGATGGGCCTCGCCTATGCGACGGGCCGCGGCAGGCCCGTGGATCTGGTAGCCGCGCACAAGTGGCTGAACATCGCCGCGATCAGGGGCTCGGACCGTGCGGCCGACCTGCGAGCCGACCTCGCGGCCACGATGAGCAAGGCGGATCTCGCCGCCGCGCTGCGCGCAGCACGCGAATGGATGACGATGCACTGATGCGTGGCGGTTGCCGCCGGTTCAGGTGGCAGCCAAACTCCTGATCACCTCCGGAAGCGCGGCCGCAAGAAGATCGAGTTCGGTTTCGGGCGCAGTGCTGATGCGGATACAGCGGTTGAGCGGCGCGACCCCGGGCATGCGGATGAAAATGCCATGATCGCTCATCAGCCGATCGACGATCGCCCGCGCATAGGCCGCATCCTTTCCACAGTCGACAGCCACGAAATTTGTGGCTGAGGGAAGAGGGCCGAGGCCGTTGTCGGCAGCGATCCGGCCGATCCTCTCCCGTGAATTCGCGATCTTGCGCGTGACTTCCTTTAAGTATTCCTTGTCGGCCAGTGCGGCAATCGCTGCCGACACGCTGATTCGGCTCATTCCGAAATGATTGCGGATCTTGTCGAAGGCCTGAGCCGTCCCGGGCGTCGACAGCGCGTAGCCGACGCGGGCCCCGGCCAGTCCGTAGGCCTTCGAAAAGGTGCGCGTGCGTATGACGTTAGGCCTGTCGATCAGGCTCTCGATCGAAGGAATTGCCTCCCGCGGCGCCGTTTCACAATAGGCTTCGTCCAGCACGAGGAGTGTCGTTTCCGGCAGAGCGTCCGCAAAGGCGATCACGCGTTCGGCGGGCCACCAGCTGCCCATCGGATTATCGGGATTGGCGAGATAGACGAGCGCCGCATTCTCGCGCTTCGCGGCGGCGAGCAATCCATCGATATCCTCCCGATCGCCGGCAT
Source organism: Sinorhizobium sp. P24N7 (assembly GCF_042436655.1). Lineage (NCBI taxonomy): Bacteria > Pseudomonadati > Pseudomonadota > Alphaproteobacteria > Hyphomicrobiales > Rhizobiaceae > Sinorhizobium > Sinorhizobium sp. P24N7. The sequence continues at coordinate 395,909 of NZ_JBHMIW010000007.1, forward strand.
AGGGGACCGTGACCAGCCGTCCGCCATGTCCTGCGACATGATAGTTGAAGGTCGGATAGCCGCCGAGAGAGGTCACGACCGGCATGCCCGGTTCCACGACGAGGCGCACGATCTGCCCGAGCAGGCCGTCGACTCCCTCTCCGATCGCGATATTGGCGGCTGGGACACGAAGATGGCCGGCGAGCGCCTGCTTCAGATCGTGATTCTCGGGATCGGAATATTTCCAGGTCTCATCGGCCGCCTGACGAATGGCCAGCAACACGGATGGAGCCGGGCCGAACCCGCTCTCATTGGCGCCGATGCGCGCCGCGACCTCGCGGCCGTGCTGACGCTCGAGCGTCTCAGGGCCAACGAAGGGGACGGTAGCCGGCAGGGATTGGACGAGTGGCGTGAAGCGTGAGAATGCGGACATGTTGGTAAAACGTACTCCGTTCGGAAATGCCGGCGGAACTTATCGCATAAGAAGGCGAAGCGGAATCGATGCGATGAAGAATCGGCAGAAGAACAGCCGCCTCGAAGGGGCTTCTCCCAACTCTTACTCCCAGGCAACACGATTTCACCATATCCCGATCGGGTGGTGACCGCGCCGAAGCGGATGAAAATGGGGTGATTTCCCGAAATTCGACAAAAAAATCTTGCATTGGAAACGCGGTGACACTAGTCAGGCGCTAACGGAGAGGTGGCCGAGTGGTCGAAGGCGCTCCCCTGCTAAGGGAGTATACCGGAAACGGTATCGAGGGTTCGAATCCCTTCTTCTCCGCCATTCAGTCCTTGAGTGGGCACTAAGTCTACGTCACTTCCCGCCGTAAGCGTATGTAGCAGCCGGGACTTCGGTCCCATGATGCGAGCCTCGCCTTCGCCAACCTCGAAGCGTGTTCTGTCTCCTTTCAAACAGGCCAACCGTTTAGTTCGGCCCGATGCGCGCTCCTACGCGCAGCATTGCCGTTATCCAGCGGCCTCCCTGATGGTCCCGACGATCCATTCATTCAGGCTCTTGCCCGCGGCTGCGGCAGCAATGACTGCTGCGGCATGTTCGTCAGGGGTGAGGCGGACATTGAACTTGCCAGAGAACTTCCGGCGAGGCTCAATACCCTTTTCCCGGCACATTTCGAGATAGACGGCCAGCGACTTGCGGCCTTCCTCAATCAGATCGTGGACGCTCTCGGCATAGAAGTCGGCCCCGCCATTCAGGGCGACAAACTCGCCGCGCAGCATCTGAATCTCGGGATCGAAAGCGATGACCGCCTTCTCGCCATTGATTTCAACGACATTGTTCATGGCTTTACTCCGTGTTCGTCCAGCCATTTACGGATGCTGGCAACCGCACCTTTATCCGTATCCGGTGAAGGATGCGGGCGATGAAAGACGCGCACTTCGCCGAACAGGAACACGCCTGTCCGCGAACCTTGCCGCTCGCTGACCTCCGCCCCGAGGGCTACAAACAGCGCCTCTATGTCGGCCCAGCGGATCGAGCCGTTGACCGGGCGGGCGAAGATCAGTTCCAGCGTGGCTCTGTGACGCTTTTTCTGGAATGTCCAGTACCATTTTCTGGTACCGTTTTCAAGTTCGACTTCGACCCTGTCGTCGGGCGATCCGGTATCAGGGCGAGCAGTTCATCAAGCAGGTCGTCGAGGTCGTACCCGGCCGGCCTGCCGGGGAGAGGGCGGATTATAGGGCTATAGAGCGAACCTGGTGATCATCACCATCGGTCGCGGCCAGTTTCCCTTCGGGGCAAATCTCCGTTGTCGAAAGCGATCGACGATGGCCCCGGCGTCGGGGATGCGACATGCAGCGCGTGACCGCACTCACCGTCATGGCCAATCAGCTCATTTTTAAACACCGGGTAAAGAGTGGAGCCGGCGCAGCCATTCCGACTGCGCTCGTGAGTGCTTCTCGATTCGCGAATCCCTGTGCGCTGATTCTTCCGAGAATCGGCCGGGAAGCGGCCCGACTTCGATGCGCGGGCCCGGGATCGACGCGTCGATGGCTCTCGAAAAGATAGGACTTGGGCAGGGGCTTCGCCCGGTTTCGACCCCCTTTCCGGCCATTTTTTGCCCCTTTCCGACACAGATCACAGCCCGACATCCTGCGCTAACCCCTCGTCGCTAAAGGATTTTCTTAACGCTCTGTTAATTTCCTCGGGCCGTCTGGGGCGATTTTGTGTCGTTTCAGCAACAGGGATCAGGGAAGGGCAGGGCAAAGGAGTCGATCTGGTAAGTTGGTCGTTGCGCGCCCCACCCGGTTTTGTATTTTCAACTCCGGAAGCAAGGGCGGTTGATCGTCCGACTTCTTGAACATTGGGGATGGGGCAGGGAACGCTGTCCTTCAGCAAAAAACCCAGACCCGTTTTAAACTTTTGACTGGAGGTCAGAAATGAACATCAAGAGCCTTCTTCTCGGCTCCGCTGCTGCTCTCGCAGCAGTCTCCGGCGCTCAGGCTGCCGACGCGATCGTCGCTGCCGAGCCGGAGCCCATGGAATACGTTCGCGTCTGCGACGCTTTCGGCACGGGCTACTTCTACATCCCCGGCACGGAAACCTGCCTCAAGATCAGCGGCTTCATCCGCGTTCAGGGCGAATTCGGCCGTGACGAAGCTGACGACCGCTGGAACCAGGAAGACTTCGGTGGCCAGTCCACGTCGGACTGGGACATGTTCTCCCGCGCCTACATCGCGTTCGACGCGAAGAGCGACACCGAATACGGCACGCTCACCGGCTTCTTCGCCGCTGAATTCAACGCCGACAACGACACCGACGAAGGCGACAGCCTGATCGACGTCGACGAAGCCTACATCCAGCTCGGCGGCTTCAAGGCCGGCTTCTTCTACAGCTGGTGGGATAAGGGTCTGAACGGCGAAACCGACTCGCTCGGCAACGTCACCGAGTTCAACTCGCTCGCCTACATCTATGACGGCGGCACCTTCCAGGCCGGTATCTCGGTCGACGAACTCGAAGGCACGAGCACCAAGGCCAACGGCGTTGGCGTTACCGGTATCGTCTCCGCTACGCTCGGCGGCGTTGCTTTCGACTTGCTCGGCAGCTACGACACCGAGTGGGAAGAAGGCGCTGTCCGCGGCTTGCTCTCTGCAGACCTCGGCCCGGGCACCTTCCAGCTCGCCGGCATCTGGGCGTCCAACCCGAACGCTTACTGGGCTGACTCCGAGTGGACCGTTGCTGCGTCGTACCGCTTCAACGCTACCGACAAGTTCCACATCACTCCGGCTGCTCAGTACTGGGGTAGCCTGCAAGACTCGAACACCAGCTTCGGCAACGACGATCAGTGGCGCGTTGGTATCACGACCGACTACGACATCACGGAAGGTCTCGCTACCCGCTTCACGATCAACTACACCGATGCGGACAACGACGAGGACTACGTCAGCGGCTTCCTCCGCCTGCAGCGTGACTTCTAATCTGACCTGACCTCGGTCAGTGGAAGGAAAGCCCGGCTCACAGCCGGGCTTTCTCTTTTAGGGAATAGCCTTGTGAGTGCCGCGCGGCGCGTTCCGCGAGTTACTTGAGGTGCCGTTCCAGGACGGGCACGCACATATCGAGGTCGTGGGAGGCGAGATGGGCGTAGCGCATCGTCATCTCGAGGGTCTGGTGGCCAAGCCACATCTGAACCCGTCTAAGGTCGATCCCGCCTCTGACCAGGCGTGAGGCGCAGGTATGCCGCAGGATGTGCGGAACGACGTCTTCTTCGTCACCGAGGCGCGCATCCACCTTTGCAGCGTTCCAGACGGCGCGATACTTCTGCTGATCAATTCTCGAAAAGGGCCCCGGGGCTCTGTCGGCACATTTCTTCAGGGCGTCCTTTGCCCTCAAGGTGAGCGGGACCGTACGGCTGCGGCCCGATTTGGTGACCCAGAATGTCGCCCGGCCCTCATGGATGTCGTTCCATTTGAGAGCGATGGCCTCGCCCAGGCGCGCACCCGTATCCACCAGGAATATCGAGAGATAAAGGTATAGTTCAGACCGGCTCGCGATCTCCCGGAAGAGCAGTTCCTCCTCGTCTGCCTCCAGAAAGCGCAGGCGCCCCGCCTTCTCCTTCTGGCGCTTGAACTCCGGTAGATTGTGTACATCCCCCATCTTGTACGCTTTCCGCAGCAGCTTTCGCAGCGCCGCCATCTTCCGGTTGATGGTCGCGTTGCTGTTGCCGCGCTTTCGCAGCGCACCGATGAGGCCGTCGAGCATCTCCTGCGAGAAGACGGAGAAACGCTTGCCGAGCAGAATCTCGTCCAGCTCTCCGACGAAGGCCTTCACATTGTATTTGTGCTTGCCTTCGTCCCACAGGATGTCGGCATAGCGCTGAAGCAATTCGGCGAGCGTGGCTTCCTTCACCACCCCCATGGGACCTTGCCGGCCGAAGCTATAATTGACCTCGTATCCGGACACCATTCCAGGGAATCCAAGGTCACTCGCTCGTTTTTCAGCGTCCGACGTCACGTTTGCCGTTTCCTCCCCATTCTCCGTGAACGAGCCAAGAAACCACTGACCATCAAGTCAGTGCTTATAGTCAAACAATCTCAACGCCTTGGCGGCGCACATTCGTTGCAGAACAGCAACAGCCCGCAACTCAATGTTGGGTTGCGGGCTTTTTTGAACCTGACTAGGTCAGATTAGAAGTCCCGCTGCAGGCGGAGGAAGCCGCTGACAGCGTCGGGCTTGTTGCTTGCATCCGTGTAGTTGATGGCAAAGCGCGAGGCGAGACCATCGGTGATCTTGTAGTCGGCAGTGACACCGACGCGCCACTGTTCTTCGCTCGAGTCGAAGCCACCAGCACCGTTGTTCAGAGCGTCCCAGTATTGTGCGCCCGGGGTGATTGCGAGCTTTTCGGAAGCGTTGAAGCGGTACGACGCAGCAACGGTCCACTCCGAGTCAGCCCAGTAAGCGTTCGGGTCGGATGCCCAGATGCCGGCGATCTGGAATGTACCCGGACCGGCATCGGCCGAAAGCAGTGCGCGGATCGCGCCTTCTTCGTACTCGGTGTCGTAGCCGCCGAGCAGGTCGAAGCTTACACCACCGACCGAAGCGGAAACGATACCTTCAACACCGATGCCGTTGGCCTTGGTGGTCGTTGCCTCGAGTTCATCGACTGCGATGCCAGCCTGGAAGGTACCGCCGTCATACATATAGGCGAGCGAGTTGAACTCGGTGTTTTCACCGATCGAGTCGGTTTCGCCGTTCAGGCCTTTATCCCACCAGCTGTAGAAGAAGCCGGCCTTCAAGCCGCCGAGCTGGATGTAGGCTTCATCGACATCGATGAAGCTGTCGCCTTTGTCGGAATCGTTGTCGGCATTGAACTCAGCGGCGAAGAAGCCGGTGAGCGTGCCGTATTCCGTGTCGCTCTTTGCGTCGAACGAGACGTAGGCGCGGGAGAACATGTCCCAGTCCGACGTGGACTGCTTCGGGTTCTCCCAGCGGTCGTCAGCTTCGTCACGGCCGAATTCGCCCTGAACACGGACGAAGCCGCCGATCTTGAGGCAGGTTTCCGTGCCGGGAATGTAGAAGTAGCCCGTACCGAAAGCGTCGCAGACGCGGACGTATTCCATGGGCTCCGGCTCGGCAGCGACGATCGCGTCGGCAGCCTGGGCGCCGGAGACTGCTGCGAGAGCAGCAGCGGAGCCGAGAAGAAGGCTCTTGATGTTCATTTCTGACCTCCAGTCAGTCGTGGGAAAGAAATCCTATGACTGGGCGGTCCGGCGAGGACAGCACCGCCGCCGTTTTTCCTTCAACTTGGGAGAAAGGTGAGGGGAGGCGCGTCGCGTTCAAATAGAACTTCATGCCACGCGCTTTCGGGCCTGTTGAGATTCGGCCACCCGCCGCCGCTTGTTCGATCGCCTCATCCCTGTGCCCGTCACAGGGATGAGAGCAGCGCCGCGTCTGCGGCGCGGGAAGCGTTCTTTCAGCCCAAGGACTTGGGCTGGCTGGATTCCTGTGACAAGCACAGGAATGAGGGACCGGGATGTGCGGCTCCTACAACTTTCGCTTGCGAATATGCGAGAGAATGGTCAACCTGTCACGCAATGAAGGTTACGTCTACATTCTCGCATCGAAGTGACGCGGGACGCTGTATACGGGCGTGACCCGGGACCCTCCGCGCCGCCTCGCCATCTTCACGGTTTATGAACCGCGCCGAGGGGCCGCACCCTCTTCGTCCTCATCCCTTATGTGGACGGCTCCCCCTTGCAAGTGTTTTTTGCAGATTTTTTGATCGGATCGCTTGCTTCCATATGTTCGGCCTTTCGGTGTGGCCGCACAGGGCCACTGGCCAAGATGGTTTCC